>JAJTED010000059.1 GCA_021300535.1 Planctomycetaceae bacterium
GAGCCGTGAACTGGCGGCTCTCGGCATCTCGGCATCAGGGGTTTCGCCTGACGCCGCGAGCAGGAGACGTTCGATATCGGTCAGGAAGATCTTCGTGAGCACCGTGACGGCTCGGAGTCGGTCGGCAAGCATGCCCCGCAGCCGCTTGGGCACGGAGATCACCCACTGCCGCACGGGCACTGGCGGGATGACGTGATCGGCGAGGTGGGCGGCCGTCTGGGACATGTGGCGGCCGTTGCAGGACGGGCAGACGCCGCGGCCCTTGCAGGAGAATGCCACGACGAATCCCGTGCGGCACGTCATGCAGACCGCGCGGGCGAATCCGAAGCAGAGGATGCCGCACTCGAGATAGCCGCGGAGCTCGTCCTCGATGTATCCCGGCACGGGCCGCTCGGCAGCTTCCCGCCAGGCGAGCCAGTTCTCGAGGTTCTCAGAGACCACCCTGTGGAGCGGCGTCTTCTCTGGCCGGCGGCGCTCGTAACGCCGTGACGGCGCGGGGCCGCCGTGCGGGCGGAGGCGGCTTCGCGCGGGAAACCCTGTGACCGCGGCGACCATGGGCGGACCGGCAGGTGGACGGCGGACATAAACAGCCGTACACTATCTGCGGGACGCAGCGGTTCGCCACCAGCCAATCGCAACGCTCGTCAGCAAGAACACGAATCGTGGGCATGGCCGGTCGAGCGTCACGAGGACCAGTGGATCCTGCCCACCGTCAGCATCTGAAGCGGGACCTGATCGGCGGGCTGCCGAAGATGCGGCGGGCCGGTCGGGCCGATGTCACTGACCTCGCGGTCTCGGTGAACAGCCTGACGCCGGTCTCGGAGCCCCTCTACGCCATGCGTGACTGCTGGTGGGGTGCCGGGGTGGTGGGCTTGCCTGCTGCCCCGGTGCCTTTGGCGGGCTCTTGGAGCCCGGCCAAGTGGTGGGCGGTCGTCCGTCGCAAATCGATGGCGAGCCCGCTGCTGACTTTGGGTCGGATGAAGGCTAGATCTGTTCCGCGTCGAGGATCTTTCCCATGGCAACGGTCTCCTATCCCCACATCGAGATTGCCGCCGACGGCACGGCGCTCGTCGAGGGCACGCGTACCAAGGTCGTGGAAATAGCCCTCGATCGACTGGCTCATCACTGGGATGCCGAAGAGATTCAGCGGCAGCACCCCCACCTGACGCTTGCGCAGATTTATGCGGCACTCACCTATTACCACGATCATAGCCAGCGCTTCGACTCGGAGATCCGAGAGCAGTTGAGGGACGTGGACTTGATCGAATCCCGGCGGGAGCCGTCCCTGTTGAGGGAGAAACTCCGAAAAGCCGGTGAGCCCCAGTGAGCCTCTCCTTCTATCTGGACCATCATGTACCCGCGGCCATCACGAATGGCCTGCGGCAACTACAGGTCAATGTGTTGACCGTCGCAGAGGACGGGAGAGCCGATTGGGATGACGATCGGCTCTTGGAGCGGGCCCTTGAACTTGGGCGGGGCGTCTTCAGTCAGGATTGCGATTTTCTGATTCTGGCAGCCCGCTGGCAGCAGGCCCGACGGGAGTTTGCCGGCATGGTCTACGGCCACCAACTGCGGGGCACGGTCCGGCGGTGCTGTGCGCGACCTCGCCCTCATTGCATCCGTCATGACGCAGGCTGAGATGCGGAACCGGGTTGAATTTCTGCCGCTGTGAATTCCACCGGCCCACATCACCCGGGGGCGCTACACTCGCCCGGTTTACCCTCGCCACTCCCATCACGACTTGCCGAGCGGCAATCTGGCGGTCGGTAGTTGGGCCAGGAACGTGGGCCAATGTCGGGTTTGAGGATTCCTCAAATCGGCAGCTTTTTCTGCCCTCTGGGCGGTGAAGCTGGGGACCCACGCGAAATCGGACCTGCTGTCGGAAGTCATTGCCTGGCAACGACTAAAGGTCGATTTCGTGGTTTCTTCGGAAACAGCGAAATCGCCTCGCCTCAAATTTCTAATCCCAGGGTCGGTGGTTCGAGTCCACCCGGGCGTATTGCCGCGATCGGCGGGCACGATGCCCGCCCCATACCAGGCACCGGAGGGTGCCCAAGCGAAGTGAGCCCGGAGGGCGAAGCCTCGCGGGTACTATCCCCGGTGGTTCGAGTCCACCCGGGCGTATTGCCGCGATCGGCGGGCACGATGCCCGCCCCATACCAGGCACCGGAGGGTGCCCAAGCGAGGTGAGCCCGGAGGGCGAAGCCGAGCGTGTACAATCCCCGGTGGTTCGATTCCACCCGGGCGTACTCTTCATTTTTCAACCCAGTCGGCTGCCATCCCAAGCATCATGACGATCTGCCTGCTCAAGTCCAAGATTCACCGCGCCTGCGTGACCGCAGCTTCCGTCGACTACGAGGGCAGCCTGACGATCGCCGCCGACCTCGCCGAGCGGGTCGGCCTCCGCCGCTACGAGCGGATTCTCGTCGGCAACATGGCCAACGGCGAGCGGTTCGAGACCTACGTGATCTACGGGCCGCCGGGCTCGGGCGCGATCGAGCTCAACGGGGCCACCGCCCTGCTCGGCAAGCCCGGCGACCGGCTCACGATCATGTCGTTCGCCTGGCTCGAGGCTGCCGCCGCCGCCACCCACGAGCCGGCCGTGATTGTGCTCGACGCCGAAAACCGCATCATCCGCGGCTGACCAGGCAAGGCGGGCGCCGCCCGCGAGCCGGGAAAGCGGGGCGGCGCGTGACGGTTCCGCGAAAAAGTGCGGCCCGGGAACGGCCGCGTGACCGAACCAACGGACACGCCCGGAGGCCCGCCGTGCCCGCTCCGTTTCATGCGTCCGCCCCGGCCGTGCTCGGCACGGTGCTCGCCTTCTTCGTGGCCGCTGCCGGCGCCCTGGCCCGGGGCGAGGAAGGCGACCTCGGCACTGATCGCGACGCGTTCACGCCCTCCACGCACACGGTCGCCCCCGGCGTGCTGCTGCACGAGGCGTCCTATGTCTACATCGACAACCTCGCCGGCCGGCCGACCAACAACTACCCCGAGTGGCTGCTGCGGATCGGGGCCACGGACTGGCTCGAGTGGCGGTTCGGCGTCAACTATGGCGTCGGCTCGCAGGGGAACGTGGTCACGAGCGTGGAGGTCGGCGAGGGCACGCTCGATGGCAGCACGCTCTACGAGACGAGCATCCTGTACGGGCTCAAAGTGAACGTCACGGCCCAGCAGGGCTGGCGGCCCGAGAGCTGCTTCATCCTCGAGGCGACGACCCCCGCCTACGGCGACGTTTTCGGCACCTCGCCGGTCGCCACCTACGTGGCCGGCTGGGAACTGGCCAATGGCTGGCGGCTCGACGGCGCCATCCGCTACGCCTACGCCGAGGGCTTCGTCGACTGGTTCAGCCGCTGGACGCCGTCGGCCGTGCTGCGGGTCCCGTTGACCGACCGCTGGGAGGTGCACGCCGAGTGGTTCGGCTCCTCCACCGCCGGCCTCTCCGACAACACGAGCCGGCCCTTCTTCAGCCCGGGCACCCACTACATGGTGACGAAGAACATGGAGATCGGCCTCCGCGTCGGCTGGGGGCTCACCGACGAGGCAGCCCCGTTTTTCTCCGACGCCGGCCTCGGCTGGCGCTGGTGAGCGAGATGGTTTTCGCACCCGGTGTCCCCGGGTTTCCACCCGGGGCTTCTCGGACCACACGCGTCACACGCACAAAAAGCCCCCGGCGGAAGCCGGGGACTCTGCGTCGCGGCGGATCACTACGCGTGGATGGCGCGGCCGTCGACGGCGAGCGCCGCCTCCTTGAGGGCCTCGGGCAGCGTGGGATGTGCGTGGCAGACGCGGGCGATGTCCTCGGCCGTGGCGCCAAAGTTCATCGCCGCCGCGGCCTCACCGATCAGGTCGCCCGCCGCCGGGCCGATGACGTGGATGCCGAGCACCCGGTCGGTCGCGGCGTCGGCCAGGACCTTCACCTTGCCGGCCGTGTCGTTGATCGTCCGCGCCCGGCCGTTGGCCCGGAACGGGAACACGCCCTTCTTGAAGGCGACTCCATCGGCGACGAGCTGCTCCTCCGTCCGCCCCACGGCGGCGATCTCGGGATGCGTGAACACCACCGCCGGCACCAGGCCGTAATCGACATGGACCCAGCGGCCCGCCATCCCGTCCACGCAGGCGACCCCGTCCTCCTCGGCGCGGTGGGCGAGCATCGGGCCGGGGATGCAGTCGCCGATCGCCCACACGCCTGGCGCCGTCGTGCGGAAATGCCCGTCCACGGGGATGCAGCCGCGGCGATCCACCTGGATGCCGACCGTTTCCAGGCCGAGACCGTCGGTGGCCGGCGCCCGTCCCGTCGCGGCCAGCACGCGGTCGCAGCGGATCGGCTCCTGGCCCTCGCACTCGACGATGCAGCCGCCGTCGGCCGCCCGGGCCGACTTCACCTTCACCCCGAGGCGGATGTCGAGACCCTGCTTCTTGAAGAGCGTGAGCGCCTCGGAGGCGATCTCGGCATCGATGCCCGTCAGGATGCGGTCGGCGTATTCGAGCACCGTCACCTGCGACCCGAGCCGCCGCCAGACGCTCCCTAATTCCAAGCCGATGTACCCGCCACCGATGACAACGAGATGGGCCGGCACGGTGTCGAACGACAGCGCCTCCGTGCTGGTGCAGACCAGCCGCCCGTCGACCTCGACGCCCGGGAGCACGACGGCACGGCTGCCGACGGCCAGGATGATCCGCGGCGCCTCGACCGCGGTCACGCCGCCGTCGGCGGCGGTCACCTCGACCTTGCCGGCCCCGGCCAGCCGGCCGGTGCCTCGCAGGCGGGCGACCTTGTTCTTCGCCAGCAGGGCGTCGATTCCCTTGGCGAGCGTCCCGACGACGTCCGCCTTGCGCTTCATCATCGTGGCCAGATCGAGCGCCACGCCGCCCACCTGGATTCCGTGGACGCCAAGCTCGTGCCGGGCCACCTCGAACTTGTGGCTCGACTCCAGCAGCGCCTTCGAGGGTATGCAGCCGACCCGCAGGCAGGTGCCGCCGAGTTGCGGCTCCCGCTCCACCACGGCCGCGTTCATGCCGAGCTGCGCCGCCCGAATCGCGGCCACGTAGCCGCCCGGCCCGCCGCCGATCACGATCAGGTCATAGGTCATGGTGATCCTCCGCGAGACGGGTTCGTTCATCTTGCCCCCTCTCCCTCCGGGAGAGGGCCGGGGTGAGGGTGCCTTGGTCGCGAACTGCAGGATCCCGGCACCCTCACCCGGCCTGCGGCCGGCCTCTCCCGGAGGGAGAGGCGGACGGCCCGTCGAGTCCTCACACCTCCAGCATGAGCCGCGTCGGATCCTCGATCGTGTCCTTGATCCGCTTCAGGAAGGTGACCGCCTCGCGACCGTCCACGAGCCGGTGGTCGTAGGACAGCGCGAGATACATCATCGGCCGGATCACGACCTGGCCGTTGACGGCCATCGGCCGCTCCGTGATCGCGTGCAGGCCGAGGATGCCGCTCTGCGGGGGATTGATGATCGGCGTGGAGAGCATCGAGCCGTACACGCCGCCGTTGGAGATCGTGAACGTGCCCCCCTGGAGCTCCTCCAGCTTGATCTTGTTGTCGGCCGCCCGCCGGGCGAAGTCGCCGATCGTCTGCTCGATCTGGGCGAACGAGAGCATCTCGGCGTTGCGGATCACCGGCACCACGAGCCCCTTGCCGCCGCCGACCGCGATGCCGATGTCGTAATAGTCGCGGAACACGATGTGCGGATCGCGATACTCCGCGTTCACCTGCGGCACGGCCCGCAGGGCCTCGACCGCCGCCCGCACGAAGAACGACATGAAGCCGAGCTTCACGCCGTACCGTTCCTGGAACACGTCCTTGAACTTGGCCCGCAGCGCCATCACGGCCGACATGTCGACCTCGTTGAAGGTCGTCAGCAGCGCCGCCTGGTGCTGGGCCTCGACGAGCCGCTCGGCGATGCGGCGGCGGATCGGGCTGATGAGCACCGGCCGCTCCTGGCGGGAGCCGGGGGCGGCCATGGGCTGCAACGCCGGCGCCGCCGGCTTGGCGGGTGGTGCCGCCGGCGCGGCCGGACGGGCCGCGACGGCCGCGGTGGCGTCGGCCTTGGTGAGCCGACCTCCCGGGCCGCTCCCGGCGACGCCAGCCGCGGGCAGGCCGGCCTCGCCGAGCACGCGAGCCGCGGCCGGCATGACTCGGGCCGCCGCCGACGGGGCCGCGGCAGGCTGGACGGAGCCAATGTCGGTGCGGCCGCCGGTGCGCTTCACGTCCACGACCGGCCCGGGAGCGGGCGGCGCGGATGATGCGGCCGCGCCCGCGGGCTCCAGATAGCCGATCACCTCGCCGACGACCGCCTTCTCGCCGCTTGCCTTGAGGATCTTCGTCACCATGCCGGCCGCCGGGGCCGGCAGCTCGACGGTCGCCTTGTCGCTTTCGATCTCGACGACCGACTCGTCGAGGGCGACGCCGTCGCCCTCACGCTTCTTCCAGGTGCCGATCACGACCTCCGTGATCGACTCGCCGACCTCGGGAACCTTGAGCTCGAGTGCCATGAATGGGTGGGGTTGGAGGAAACGCCGCGGGCCGGGCCGCGGCATCGGTCAACTTGTGAACGCGGCGCCGAGCAGCTCGTTCTGCTCGAGGTCGTGGCTCTTCTTCGAGCCGGTGGCGGGGCTGGCAGCGCTCTGCCGGCAGACGCCCGTGAACGGAAACCGGTCGAGCAGCCGCTCGCCGAAGTGGATGCGGAAGAACCGCCAGGCACCCATGTTTTCGGGCTCTTCCTGGACCCAGACCGCGGGTGTGCCGGCCGCGTAGCCGGCCAGGGCGGCCTCCAGCGCCTCCTTCGGCAGCGGGTAGAGCTGCTCGATACGGATGATCGCCACGTCGCGCCGCCCCAGCTCCTGCCGCCGCTTCTCGAGCTCGTAGGCCACCTTGCCGCTGCACAGCAGGATGCGGCGGATGTCGCGGGCGGGCGTGCCGCCGGCGTCGGGGATCACCCGCTGGAACGAGCCCTGCACGAGCTCGTCCATCGGCGACACACACTGCGGATTCCGCAGCAGGCTCTTGGGGGTCATCACCACCAGCGGCTTCCGCCAGACCCGCAGCACCTGCCGCCGCAGGCAGTGGAAGAGCTGGGCCGGCGTGGTCGGCTGGACGACCTGGATGTTGTCCTTGGCGCACAGCGACAGAAACCGCTCCAGCCGGGCACTGGAGTGCTCGGGCCCCTGCCCCTCGAAGCCGTGCGGCAGGAGCATCACGATGCCCGACAGCCGGTTCCACTTGTCCTCGGCGCTGACGATGAACTGATCGATGACTACCTGGGCCACGTTCACGAAATCGCCGAACTGGGCCTCCCACATCACCAGCCCGTCGGGGCAGTCGAGGCTGTATCCGTACTCGAAGCCGAGCACGCCCGCCTCCGAGAGCGGGCTGTTGTAGATCTCGACCGAGGCCTGATCGGGAGCGAGGTGCTCCAGCGAGCACCAGGTTTCGTCCGTGACCGCGTCATGAATCACCGCGTGACGGTGGCTGAACGTGCCCCGCTGGCTGTCCTGGCCGGAGAGCCGGACCCGCAGCCCCTGAGTGGCCAGGGTGGCCATCGCCAGGGCCTCGGCCGCCGACCAGTCGAGCGGCGCGGCGCCCGCCGCCATCTGCAGGCGGCCCTCGAGGAACTTCTGGATCTTGGCGTGCGGCTGGAACCCTTCGGGCAAGGCCACAAGCCGCTCCAGCAGGTGCACCAGCACCTCGCGACGCACGCCCGTGTCGACGTCGGCCGCGTCCCGCTCCCGGCCGCCGATGTAGAACGACCAGAATCCGCCCACGTCGCTGCGATGGACATACTCCTCGCTCTTGGCGACCGACAGATCCGCCGCCAGCTTGGCGTGCTGCTCGTCCGCGATCTTGCGGGCCTCGTCGCGGGTCACGTCACCGAGTTTGAGCAGCTTCTCGAGATAGCTCTCGTGCACGCTGGGCCGCTTCTCGATCACGCGGTACAAGGCCGGCTGAGTGAACGCCGGCTCGTCGGCCTCGTTGTGGCCGCGGCGGCGGAAGCAGTACATGTCGATGACGACGTCCCGCTGGAACTCGCGGCGGAAGTCCATCGCCAGGTTCACCACCTGGGCGACCGCCTCCGGATCCTCGCCGTTGACGTGGAAGATCGGGATCTGGAGCATCTTCGCCACGTCTGTGGCGTACATGCATGACCGCGATTCCCGCGGCCCGGTCGTGAACCCGATCTGGTTATTGACGATCACGTGGAGCGTGCCGCCGACCCTGTAGGCGTCGAGCTCGCTGAGATTGAGCGTCTCCTGGATGATCCCCTCGCCGGCGAACGCGGCGTCGCCGTGGATCAGGATCACCAGGCCGGCCTGCCGTGCCAGGTCGCCGGCCCGGTCCTGCCGGGCCCGCATCCGCCCGATCGCCACCGGGTTGACGAACTCCAGATGGCTGGGGTTGAAGCACAGGGTGAGGTGCACGCTGCGGCCGTTTGCCGCCGCATAGTCGGTGGAGTGGCCGAGGTGATACTTGACGTCGCCACGGCCGACGTGGAGCTCGGGATCCATGTCGGCGAACTCACGGAAGATCCGCTGCGGACTCTTGCCCATGATGTTCGCCAGCACGTTGAGCCGGCCACGGTGGGCCATCGCCAGCACGCAATCACCGATCTCCTGCGCGGCCGCCCGCTCGATCGCCATCTCGACCAACGGAATCAGGCTTTCCGACCCCTCGAGCGAGAAGCTCTTGGCTCCCAGAAACCGCTTCTGGATGAACTCCTCGAACACGGCGGCCGTGGTCATCTGCCGGTAGATCCGCAGCTGCTGGCGGCGATCGAGCTGGATCCGGTTCTCGCAGCCCTCCATCCGCACCTGCAGCCACTGCCGCACCCGCAGATCGTCCATGTGCATGAACTGCACGCCGATCGACCGGCAGTAGGTGTTCCGCAGCCGCTGGATGATCTCCCGCAGCGACATCGACTGCGGTCCCTCGATCGTGTCAGTGGAGAAGGACCGGTCCATGTCCTCCTCGGTGAGGTGGTAGAACCGGGGATCGAGCTCCGGCAGCCCGGGCCGCGGCCGGCCGAGCGGGTCGATCTCGGCCATCAGGTGGCCGCGGACGCGGTACGCCCGCACGAGCTGGTCGACCCGGTCCTGCAGGAACGCGACCCGTTCCTCGCCCCGCGTGCCGGAGGCGACCGGCGGCAAAGGCAGCGGCATCGCCTCGCCGGCGGGCGCCGCGGGTAACGCGACGGCGCCAGCGGCGATCGCCACCGCGTGGCCCGTGGCGATCCCATCGGGCGTGACCAGCTTGGCGGCCGGTGTCGGACGGGGCCGCGGCTGCCCATTGCCGGCGGCGTGGCCGTTGGCGGGCGGCTGTCCGGGCAGGGGGGCAGGCCGGCCGGGAGTCGGCGCCGCCTGCCAGGCGTCGAAGTAGGCCCGCCAGTCGGCAGGCACACTGGCCGGATCGGTCTGATACTGCTCGAAAAGCTCCTCGAGAAAGGCCAGACTCGCGGTGCCGGTCGAATCGATGCGGTCGATGGTGCTCATGTCCTTCACATTGCCAGCAGCAGCCGGCCGGGACTCTCCAGGTAGCCGATCACTTCGTTGAGAAACCGCGCCGCCATCGCCCCGTCGATCAACCGATGGTCGTACGACAACGACAATGGCATCATCAGCCGGGGCTCGATGCGGTCTTCATGAACGACCGGCATCTTCCGAGAGCGACCCAGCAAAAGAATAGCCACTTCGGGCCAATTGATGATGGGTGTCGAATAGGCCCCCCCCACGGCCCCCAGATTCGAGATCGTGAACGTGCCGCCGCGCAGGTCTTCGAGGCCGTACTGGGCGTTCTTGGCCTTCTCCGCGGTGTCGGCGATCGCCTGGGCAATCTGGGGAATCGACATTTGATCGCAGTCGCGGAGCACCGGCACCACGAGTCCGCGCGGGGTGTCCACGGCCAGCCCCACGTTCACATAGTCCTTGTAGACGATCTCCCCCTTTTCCGGGTCGATCGACGCGTTCACGGCGGGGTGTTGCCGCAGCGACAGGCTCACCGCCTTGATGACGAAGGCCAGCGCCGTGAGCTTGAGGTTGCTCTTGGCGTATTCCGGTGCGCTCGCCTTCCGCAGATGCTCGAGCTCCGTGACGTCGGCGTCGTCGAAGTTCGTGAGGTGCGGGATCGTCTGCACGCTGCGGACCATGTTGGCGGCGATCGTCTTCCGCATCCGCGACATCTGCTCGCGGCGGATCGGCCCCCAATCGTCCCGCTCGGTGGCGGCCGAGTCGGACCGTGACCGCACCCCCGGGCCTGCCGCACTCGCCTGCCGAACGGCGGCGATCACGTCTTCCCGAACGATTCGCCCGCCGGCGCCGCTGCCCCGCACGCGGGCCAGATCGACACCCAGCTCGCGGGCCAGCCGCCGGACTGCCGGGCCGGCAGGCTCGACGACGGCGGCAGTCGCGACCGCGGCGGACTGACTGCGGCCGCCATGCGCGGCGGGCGGCGCCGCGGCGACGGCCACCGCGGCGGCCGCAGGAGCGGGAGCGGCAGGGGCCGGCGCGGGCTTCGCCGGGGCGACCGCAGGTGGCGAGGCGACGGGCGTCGTCGCAGCGGGTGCGGCAGCCGGAGCGGCCGGCTTGGCCGTCGCAGGCGGCGCACCGGAGGCAGCCTCCAGGAGCACGAGCGCCTGGCCGACCTTCACAGTCTCGCCCTTCTTCACAAGCACCTTCGCGATCCGGCCCCCCGGGGGACAGGGCACCTCGATGACGGCCTTGTCGGTCTCGACCTCCAGAAGCGCCTGCCCAGGCTTGATCACGTCGCCTTCCGTCACGTGGACGCTGACGACGTCGCCGGAGGCGATGTTCTCTCCCAGGTCGGGCAGCTTGAATTCTATAGCCATGCGTGTGTGCTCTCGCGGCTCGGGGGGTCGGAATGCAGGGGGAAGGGGGAGCGAAACGAGGAGGCGACCGGGGCGGCCGCCGGACAGTCAGGTGTCAGGTGTCAGGTGTCAGGCGGAAGCCGGATCGATCTTGTCGGGATCGACGCCCAGCTTTCGAATCGCCTCGGTCACGACGTGCGTGCCCACCGCGCCGGCCGCAGCCAGCCGCGACAGGGCACCGATCGCGACGCACTCGCCGTCCACCTCGAAGTGGCGGCGGAGGCGGCCGCGGAGCTCGCTGCGACCGAAGCCGTCTGTGCCGAGCACGAACAGTCCACCGGGGATCCAGGGATCGAGCTGCTCGGGCACGGCCCGCACGTGGTCGCTGGCGGCCACGAACACGCCCTCCTGGTCGGCGAGCATCTCCTCGAGATAGCTCCTGCGCGGCGTCGACTCGGGATGGAGCATGTTCCAGCGGCGGCACTCCTGCGCCTCACGCCGCAGCTCCTTCCAGCTCGTCACGCTCCACACCGTGCTCGACACGCCCCAGTGCTCCGCGAGCAATTCGGCTCCGCGGATCACCTCGCGGAGGATGGCGCCCGAACCGAGGAGATGGACATGCGGCAGCTTCGCGGCCTTGCCGCCCGCCGGCTTCGCGGCCACGTCCCGCAGCCGGTACATCCCCTTGAGGATGCCCGCCTCGCAGCCGGGGGGCATCGGCGGCATCTCGTAGTTCTCGTTGTAGACCGTGAGGTAGTAGATCCAGTCCTCGCCCTTGGCATACATCCGCTCGAGGCCGTCGAGCATGATCACGGTGGCCTCGTAGACGAACGCCGGGTCGTAGACCTTGACCGTCGGGAAGGCCATCGCGAACAGCTGGCTGTGGCCGTCCTGGTGCTGCAACCCCTCGCCGTTGAGCGTCGTCCGGCCGGCCGTGCCGCCGAGGAGGAAGCCGCGGGCACGGATGTCGCCGGCCGCCCAGATCAGATCACCGATCCGCTGGAAACCGAACATCGAGTAGTAGATGAACATCGGGATCATCGGCACGCCGTGGCTGGCGTAGGCCGTGCCCGCGGCGATGAAGCTCGACATGCTCCCCGCCTCGGTGATGCCCTCCTCGAGAATCTGGCCGTCCTTGGCCTCGCGGTAGTAGAGGAGCTGATCGGAGTCGACCGGCTCGTAGAGCTGGCCCGTGTGGGCGTAGATGCCGCACTGCTTGAACAGCGGATCCATGCCGAACGTCCGCGACTCGTCGGGAACGATCGGCACGATGTACTTGCCGACCCGCTTGTCCTTGAGCAGCGAAGCCATCAGGGTGACCACGCCGGTGGTGGTGGAGACCTCGCGGCCCGCGCTCTTCTCGATGAAGCCGATGTAGTCGGACAGCGGCGGCGTCTGCAGCAGCGGCCCGTGCTTCGGCCGGCTCGGCACCTGCCCGCCGAGGGCGGCCCGCCGCTCCCGCAGGTACCGCATCTCCTCGGACGCCGAGACCGTAGCCCTTGATCGTCTTGGCGATGATCACCGTCGGCTTGCCGTGGCACTGCATGGCCGCGGCATAGGCGGCATACACCTTCTCCGGATCGTGGCCGCCGCGCTTGAGCTTCTTCAGCTTCTCGTCGGACAGGTGGGCCACCATCTCCTGGAGCTTGGGATCAACGCCGAAGAAGTGCTCGCGGATGTAGCCGCCGGGCATGACCACGTACTTCTGGTACTGGCCGTCGACGATCTCGTTCATCCGCTTGACGAGTAGCCCTTCCTCATCCTTGTCGAGGAGCGGATCCCAATCCTCGCCCCAGATCACCTTGATCACGTTCCAGCCGGCGCCGCGGAAGACCCCCTCGAGTTCCTGGATGATCTTGCCGTTGCCGCGCACCGGCCCGTCGAGCCGCTGCAGATTGCAGTTGATGACGAACACGAGGTTGTCGAGCTGTTCGCGGGCGGCGAGCGAGATCGCCCCCAGCGTCTCCGGCTCGTCCGTCTCGCCGTCGCCGATGAAGCACCACACGTGCTGCCGGCTCGTGTCCTTGATGCCACGATCCTGGAGATACTTGTTGAACCGCGCCTGGTAGATGGCCATGATCGGCCCCAGGCCCATCGACACCGTGGGAAACTCCCAAAACTCCGGCATCAGCCAGGGGTGCGGATAGCTCGACAGGCCGCCGCCGTCGGCCAATTCCCGCCGGAAGTTCTCCAGGTGCTTCTCGGTGAGCCGCCCCTCGAGGAAGGCCCGCGCGTAGATGCCCGGCGAGGCGTGGCCCTGAAAGTAGACCTGGTCGCCGGAGTAGTCGTCGCCGCGGCCGCGGATGAAGTGGTTCATCGCCACCTCGACGAGCGTCGCCGACGAGGCGAAGGTCGAGATGTGGCCGCCGATGCTCTTGTCCTCGCGATTGGCCCGCACGACCATCGCCATCGCATTCCAGCGAATGATGCTCTTGATCCGCCGCTCGATCTCGCGATTGCCCGGAAAGGGAGGCTGGCGATCGGCGGGGATCGTGTTGATGTAGGGCGTGGTCGCCGAGAATGGGATCGCCACCCCGAGCCGATAGGCCTCCTGCTCGATGGCATGGAGCAGGTAGGCGGCACGGTCGCCCCCGCGGCTGTTGATCACATAGCGGAGGGAGTCGAGCCACTCCCGGGTCTCGGTGGGATCGGCATCGACCTGGGACGTGCCGTCCATGCGCTCCGGCTGGCCCGAAGAGCCGTCGCCTGCCTGACCGATCGACATCGGGGCGTGGGCTCCCCTGGGCAGCGGCGCGGCGGCGTCGTCCGCCGGTCCGGCAACCACGCTGTCGGACTGATCGATGTCGGTGCTGGCCATGGTCTACTCCGGGAAAATACGAAAACTTTTCGCATTATTCCGGGGATGCGGGGAGGCGTCTAGGGCGATTGCAGAGCCCGCAGCGGGAGGCCCAGGCCCGACTCACTTGGCCTCCGTGCGGGGCCGGTAGATCTCGGTGGCCAGGCCGAAGTAGTTCTCGGCCGAGAAGGCGACCGTCTCGCCGAGCGTCGGGTGAGGATGAATCGCCTCCATCAGGTCGCGGGCCGAACAGCCCATCTCGATGGCGAGCACGCCCTCGGCGATCAGTTCGCCGGCCCCCGGGCCGACGATCCCCACGCCGAGCACGGTGTCGGTCTCCGGGTCGACGAGGATCTTCGTCAGGCCGTCGGTCCGCCCCAGGGCATGGGCCCGGCCGCTCGCCGCCCACGGGTAGCGACTGATCTCGACCGTCCGCCCCTGCGCGGCGACGTCGCCCTCCGTGAGCCCGGCCCAGGCGATCTCCGGATCGGTGAACACGACGGCCGGGATCGCCCGCGGTGCGAACAGGGCCGCTTCGCCGTGCAGGGCCTCCACGGCCACCTTCCCTTGGTGGCTGGCACGGTGGGCGAGCATCGGCTCGCCGCACACGTCCCCGATCGCGAGGATGTGCGGGTCGGCGGTCCGCTGCTGGCCGTCCACCTCGACGAAGCCCTTGGGGCCGACCACGACCTTGGTGTTTTCCAGGCCGAGGCCGTCCGAGTTCGGCCGCCGGCCGACGGCCACGAGCACGCGACAGAACTCCCGGCTGCTCGGCCCCTCCGGCCCCTCGAAGTGCACCCGCACGGCCTTGCCGACGTCCTCGAGCTTCATCACCTTCGTCCGCAGGTGAATCGTGTCGAACAGCTTCTCGAGCCGCTGCTGGAGCGGCTTGACGAGGTCGCGGTCGGCGCCGGGCAGCAGGGTGTCGGTGAGCTCCACGACCGAGACGTCGGAGCCCAGTTCGGCATACACGGTGCCCATCTCCAGGCCGATGTACCCGCCGCCCACGACGAGCAGCGACTCGGGGATCTCCTTGAGTTCCAGCGCCCCGGTCGAGTCCATGACCCGCGGGCTGCCGATGTCGAAGGCCGGGATCCGCGCCGGCCGTGAGCCGCTGGCGAGGATGCAATGATCGAAGGTGACCGTCTGGCTCGCGCCGCCCGGCTCCGCCGGGGCGACTTCGAGGGTCGTCGAGTTCGTGAACCGGGCGACGCCGCGAATGAGCTGCACGTTGCGGCGGCGGGCGAGCGTCGCCAGGCCACCGGTGAGCGTGGCGATCACCTTGTCCTTGCGGGCCCGCAGCTGGTCGAGTTTCAGGGCCGGCTTCTCGAAGTGAATGCCCCACTCCTCCATCTCCCGCGCCTCCGCGAGGACGCGGCCGACGTGGAGCAGCGCCTTGGAGGGAATGCAGCCCCGCAGCAGACACGTGCCACCGAGCCGCTCGTCCTGCTCGATGATCGCCACCGGGATGCCGAGGTCGGCCGCGAGGAACGCCGCGGCATAGCCGCCGGGACCGCCGCCCAGAACGACCAGGGGAACATGCATCGTGGAGTCTCCTCGGGAGCGGGGCGCGACGGGTGCGACCGCGGTTTTGGGGTCGCCCGATAACGGCCGCTTGTTGTAGTTTCACGGCTCGGTTCCATCAAGAAACGCCGCTGTGGAGGCGGCCGCCATGCACGTGAGCCTGCCCGGGAGCGCGACCGTCCTCCGCCAGTGGATGCACCACGCCGTGCAGCGTCGGTTCGCGATCGATGTCCGCAGCCTGGCGGCGTTTCGCATCGCCCTCGGCCTCGTGCTCGTGGCCGACGCGCTGCTGCGGACCCGCGACTTCTCCCTCATGTTCGCCGCGGACGGCATCTTTCCGCCGCCGCTGATCCGCGACTATTTCGACGGCGATCCAACCCAGTGGTCGCTGGCGCTGGTGTGGCACGACACCCGCTGGGCGGCCGCGATCCTCGCCCTCGAGGGCATCGCCGGCGCCTGCCTGGCGACCGGCTGGCGAACCACGACGGCCACCGCGCTGGCGTGGCTCGCGCAGGTGAGCGTCTTCCGTCGCACCATTCCCGCCGCGAACGCCGGCGACCTGCTGCTCTCGTGCCTGCTGTTCTGGTCCCTGTTTCTGCCGCTCGGGGCGGTCTGGTCGCGCGACGCGAGCCGCGCTGCCGGGGCCGGCGAGCCCCGGGCGATGCGGGTCTTCGGCCCGGCGACCGTGGCGCTGGTGCTGCAGGTGATGGCCGTCTATGTCGGTGCCGGACTGGCCAAATGGAACGCCTCCTGGCTCGGCGGAGAGGCGGTACGCTACGCGCTGTCCGTCCACGACCATGGCACGCCTCTGGGAATGTGGCTGGCGCAAGCCGATTGGCTGGTCCGCCCGCTGACCTGGGGCGTGCTCGGCGCCGAGATCATCGGGCCCCTGGCATTCATCGCCTGGCCGACCGCCCGCCCGGTGATCGTCGTCGGGTTCCTCGTGTTCCACGTCACGATCTGGCTGACGATGTCGGTCGGGCTGTTCGCACCGATCGGCATGGTGGCCTGGCTGCCGCTGCTCCCGGGCAGCGTCTGGGGCCGTGCCGGCCGAGGACTGGCCGACGCTGTCGGCCGGGATTGCCGGCCGGCAGCGGCCCGCTGGGTCTGCGCCGCCGCGGCCGCGCTGGCGGCAGTGAGCTTCGTGCACGACCGCACGCCGTGGCAGGCACGCCCGCTGCCGGCACCGGTCCGGCAGGCGATTCATGCCGCGAACCTCACGCAGGAGTGGGGCATGTTCGGCACGGTGCCGCCGCTCGAGCAGTGGGCCTACAGCCGCGGCGAACTGGCCGATGGCCGCGTCATCGACGTGCTGCGCGAGGGCCGACCGATCGAGGCCGACCGACCGACCGGCGGCTTCACCAGCCTGCCGCACCACCGCTGGCACAAGCTGCTGTGGATCCTGCCGCGGCCCAAGGTGCGACCGTTCGCCCCCAGCGTGGCCGCGGCCCTGGCCCGCGACTGGAACGCACGGCACGGCGCAGAAGAGCAGGTCGTCGCGCTCGAGATCCGCTTCGCGCACCGCAACCTGGCGGCACGCGACGGCCCGGTGCAGGAGATGCTCGTCGGCGCGTGGCCGGACCGCGACTCCGATGGCACCGGCAGCCTCGACCGGTTCCTGGAGGCGGACCGCGCCAGCCGTTCGCCACGGTGACGGGTGCGACGGCATGCGAGAGGCGGGAGTCGAACCCGCACGCCTTGCGGCACTGGAACCTAAATCCAGCGCGTCTGCCAGTTTCGCCACTCTCGCGACCGCCGCGCAGTTTCCGCGAGTGTAATCCGCGGCATGGTCCGGCCCCAGCCGCCGGTCAGCGGCCCAGCCGCTCCGCCTCGGCGGCCGGGTCGAACGGCACCCGCGGCACCCGCAGCGGATCCCCGTCGACCGACTTCGGCAGCGCTTCGACCGAAACCGGATATGTCAGCGTCGCCGGCCGGACTTTCGCGTCGGCGGGCCGGGCGGTCGCAATCGCCCCCCGGCTGGCGAAGAAGCGGCGCGGCACCGGGCCGGTCGCTGACTCGTCAAACAGGTTGGCATCGGCCGCCGGCTGCTTGGCAGGTGGTTCGGCCGGCGGGAGCGGCGCAGCCGGCTCGGGTGCGGTCGACTTGCCTGGAACCGCAGGCTCCTCGACCGGCAGGGGCGCGGGCTCGGCGGCCGGCTCACGGCTCGCTTCGGCCGCCGGCGGCGTGGGCGCTGCGGCGGGCGGGTTCGGTGACGCGGCCGCCGCGGAGGGTTCCGGAGCCGGCAATTCGTCGGCCCGCGGTTCACGCGACTCCTCGTCGGCCCGCGGCACTGCCGACTTCGGCGGCCGCACGGGCGTCGCCTCCTGGACGTGCGTCGCGGGCACCACGCCTTGCCCCGGCCAGCGGCGCCACTGCGTGTCGTAGAAGCCGAACTCCTGCGGACGAACAGGACAATACGGATGGCACTTGCCGTCGCGGCACCCGGCGTGGTGACCATGATGACCACCGCTGCGGCACGTGCGGCAGTGGGCCTCACGGCAGCCGCGGCACGCACCGCCCGCCGGCACCACGGCGTGGTCGACCATGGCCGGACGAGTCCGCGGCGGGCGGGGGGACGGTTCAGCGGCGCCGGCCCCGAGGGAACACAACGCGAACGCGGCCCCGCTGCAAAGGATCGCAGCCCCACCGCGTCCGACGCCGAGCCTCTGTCGCCTGCCGTGCTGTCCGCTCATCGTCGATTCCCTCACTTCAGGTGCCGGCCCGCAAAGTCCGCCCAATCGTCACCAGCGGACCGTCGGGAGTATCGACCGATCGCCCCCATAATCTTGCGACTGAATCGCTCGTCCCCAGCGTAGCCCCTGGGAAATTGACGCCTCTGCGGGAGGCAGGGGGCTGCCGGCAGGCCGCAGCACTGCGAGGCTCGCAGCCGGCTGATAGACTGGGTAGTTCGACGTTTCCGGCCCCGCTGGGCCGGCAACGCAGCCGGGAGGAACAGGCCCGTGAAACGCGTCAATGTCAAGCTCCTACTGGCCCTGGTCGCCGCCCTCGCTGTGACCGTCGGCGGCGTCTATTTCCTGCGTCGCTTCCAGATCGCCCGCAATGCCGGCGGCCTCGTGCCCCAGGCGCGGCAGAAGGTGACGGAGGGCAAGACGGCCGAGGCCCTGCAGCTCTTGCAGCGGTACGTCGGCCTCCGCCCGGAAGACTCCGCTGCCTTTGCGGAGTACGCCGAACTGCTGCTCAAAAAAACCGAGGTTCCTGAAGCGACCCGCGACGATTTCGCGCGGGCGTACAACGTTCTCGAAGACGCCGTGCGCCGCAACCCGAAGAATGACACACTGCGGGCGCGGCTCGCACAGTTCCAACTCCGCATCGGTCGATTCGCCGACGCCCGCGAGCATCTCGAGGTCCTCCGCAGCCGTGCCCCGGAGAACACGGTCGCGTCACCGCCGGCCGAGTCCGACGACCCGAAGGATTCGCAGGCCGACCTTACCAAGCCCAGCACGATCGCGCTGATGCTGGCCCGGTCCCTCATCGGAACAGGTGACTTCGAGCGGGCGGCCGCCATAGTCGGCGAACTGGTCGGCTACGACGTGGAAAAGCGGACGTTCGCAGCAGAGGAAAAGCCGGCAGCGCCGACCGAAGCCTCCGTCGTGCTGGCCGCCCTGCTCCACGAGAAGCTCAAGGACGACGCGGCGGCCAACGGCGTGCTCGAGCAGCTCGTCAAGGTCAAGGGCGACGATCTCCAGGCGTGGCTGGCGATGTGCCGTTGGCACCGACAACGCGGCGACGTCGCCGCCGCGGCCCAGGACGTGGCGCGGGCCCTGCAGATCGCTCCGGACAACGCGGACGCCATGTTCATCGCGTTCGAAATCGCCCTCGCCAGCGGCGACCTGACGCGGGCCGAGGAGTTGGCGAAGAACGCCCGGGACAAGTTTCCCGAGGACGAGCGCGGGTATCGCGGTCTGGCCGCCGTCTCCTTGCAACAGGGGCGACCGCAAGAGGCGGAACAGGTGCTGCGGGACGGCGCGGCCGCGCTGCCGGGCAGGGCGTCCCTGCTGCTCATGCTGGCCGAAGCCCTGCTCCAACGAAACGAGCTCGCCGAAGCCAAACAGACGATCGACCGGGCCAAGGAGCTCTTTGGGCTGCCGAATCCCGGCGTCGGCCTGTTCGAGGCCCGCATCCTGATGGCGGAGCAGAAATGGCTTCCCGCGAAGCAGAAGCTGTTGGCGGTGCGGCCGCTCGTCGCGGGCTCGGACGATCTCACTCGGCAGGTCGATCTGTACCTCGGGCAATGTGCGGAACAACTCGGCGCATTCGACGAGCAACTGGAGGCCAATCAACGCGTCTTGAGTGACAGCCCGAACTCGCTCCCGGCCCGCGTCGGATCGGCCTCCGCGCTGCTGGCGGCCGGGAAGACCGACGAAGCGCTGAAGGCGTTCGAGACCATCGCGGCGGGCATCCCCGCAGACAAACTGCCGGGCATTCCCCAGGTCTGGCTCCCACTGCTGCAGCTGCGAATCGGGGCCCAGACCCGGCTGCCAGCCGAGCGCCGTGACTGGTCGAAGATCGACGCCCTCATGGCGTCGCTCCAGCAGGCGCCCGAGGTTTCGGCTTCGCAGATGGCGCTGCTGCGGGCCGACGTCCTGCTGCGCAAGGGCGAGATCGACGCCGCCGCGAGCGTGCTCGAGAAGGCGGCCGCAGGCGACGCGACCAACCCACAGATCGCAGCCGCCCGGGTGACGCTCGCCCTGCGCCGCCAGGGCCCCGCGGCGGGACGCGAACTGCTGGCCGCTTTGCCGGCCGAGGTCGCAGAGCATCCCGCCATCCTGACCGTCGACGCCCAGGTAGCGGCCAGCGAAGGCAAGGACGCCGCGCGGGCGAACTTCGCGCGGATCGAGGCGCGGGCCAAGGAACTGCCCGCCGAAACGGCCGGCCGTCTGTGCGGTCAAATGGCCGCGCTGTCTCTGGCGCTTGGTGATCGAGAGGAAGCGGAACGGCTGTGGAGCGAAGCGGCAGCGAAGCAGCCCGAGGACCTGCAGGCCCGCAGCGCGCTCTTCGACCTGGCGGCCGACTCCGGCGACCTTGCGAAGGCCGAGGCCGCCGCAGAGTCGCTGGCCAAGGTCGCGGGCGAAAAGAGCCCGCAGTGCCGCGTCGCCCGGGCGGCCGTCGGCATCCTCGCGGTCCGCAAGGCCCTCGGTTCGCGACATGAGGCCGGGGGGAAGATGCCCGAGTTGTCGCCGCAGGAACGAATGCGGCTCGACGCCTCCCGTAACCTCCTCATCGAGGCGGAGAACGAGCGGCCGGGCTGGAATCGCATCCAGAGCATGTTCGCCGAGGTCGACGGTCTGAAGGGAGACGTGAACTCGGCCATCGAGCGGCTGCAGCGGTCCGTCAGCCTCGGCCCGACGAATCCCGCGGTGGTGCGGCAACTGGTGTCGCTGCTCTACGCGACCAACCGGATCGAGGAGGCGCGGATGGCGTTGGCCACCATCGGGTCGGACACCGCGGGGCTGGAACGGCTCTCCGCGGAGGTCGAGATGCGGGCCGGGAAACTCGAGGAAGCGGTCGCGCTCGCGGAGCGCACCGTCGCGGCGGATTCGACCAATGCCGACGAACTGCTCTGGCTCGGACAGCTCCTGGAGCGGTCGGGCAAGCGCGGGCAGGCGGCGGAGATCGTCGAGCGGGCCGTGGCGGCGGCGCCGAAGCGGCCCGAGACGTGGCTCACGCTCTGCTCGCTTCAGCTCGCGGAGGGCAAGCGGAAGGCGGCGGAACAGACGCTCGACCGGGCCGCCGACAAGCTCACCGGTCCGCAACGCGGCCTGACGCTCGCCCAGGGCAGCGAAATGCTCGGGCGGCTCGACGACGCGGAACGCTCGTATCGCGAGGCTGTGGCGGCCGCACCGGAGGATCTTGCCGTCGCCCGCCGCCTGGCGGAGTTCCTGCTCCGCTGTGGCCGGCTTGCCCCGGCCCGCGAGACGCTCGATGCCATCCTGGCGGCCCCCGCCCCGTCTGCGGCCGCGAAGACGACCCAGGCCTGGGCGCGGCGCGTGGTCGCGGAACTGGTTGGCGAGCGTGGCACGTTCCGGGCGTTTCAGGCGGCTCTGCAGACCTTGCAACAGAACGCCGACTCCCAGGGCCGGCTCGCGCCGGACGACCTGGCCCTCAAGGCGCGGCTTCTCGCCGCCCGGCCCGAGCCGGCCAACTGGCGGGAAGGCATCGAAGTTCTCCAGTCGCTGGCCGAAGTGCAGCCGCTCTTGGTCGGGCAGCGGCTCCAGCTCGCGCAACTCCGGGAGCGGACCGGCAACTGGGAGGACTGCCGCACCGACCTGATCTCGATCGCCTCTGCGCCACAGACGCCGCCGGCCATCCTGGCGATGCTCGTGGAGAAGATGATCGACCATGGTGAGATCAGCACCGCGCGGACCTGGCTGCGGCGGCTGCAGGCCGCGGCCCCGGATGCGCCGCCGACGCTCGCCGTCGAGGCCAAGCTCGCCATCGCCATGGGAGACCGCGAAACCGCGGTGGCGGCGGCCCGCAAGCTGATGCCGGCGGCTGAAACGAAGATTGAGCAGGCAGAGCAACTGGTGACGATCGCCGGATTGTTCGAGAACCTCGGCTTCGCAAAGGCGGCCGACAAGCTGCTGACACAGCTCGCCAGCCTGTCGGCGGATGGCATGGCGACGCGGGCGGCCTTCCTGGGCCGGCAGAAGCGGACCACCGAGGCCCTCGACCTGCTGGAGACGTTGTGGGACAAGGTGCCGTTGGAGCGGCTCATGCAGGTCGCCGTCGAGGCCCTGCGCGACGGCGAGGATCCGACGGCGGCCGCGCGGCTCGAGCCCTGGTTCGCCAGGGCGATGCGACAGGATCCCGAGTCGGTATCACTGCCGCTGCTGCTCGCCGAGTTTCGCGACTTCCAGGGGCGGCAGGACGAAGCCGAGAAGATCTATCAGGATCTTCTGGCCCGGAAGCGGCTGGAGCCGACGCAAGCGGCGATCATCGCCAACAACTTTGCGTTCCACCTCGCCCGGCCGGACACCGCGGCCGAGGCCCGCAGCCTGATCGACCGGGCCATCGACGAGCTCGGTCCGCATCCCGACCTGCTCGACACGCGGGGCCTGGTCGCCTTGGCCGGTGGAGATCCGCAGCAGGCGGTGGCGGATCTCCGGGAAGCCGTGCTTCAGCCCACGCCGACGAAACTGCTGCACCTCGCCTTCGCCCAGCTCCAGGCCGGCGATGCCGCGGCCGCGACACGGTCGCTCGACGAGGCCCGGAAGAAACAGCTCCGGCCGGCACGGCTGTCGGCCGCGGACCGCGAACGGCTGGCCGCCCTCGAGGCGGCACTGAAGAAGCCTGCGGCCTGAACCACGGGACGGTGCGGCGTTCCGCGGCCTGGACGCCAAGGCGGTGTTCGGGCTTCAGTGGCCGGCCTGGAGCATCCGCGACCGCGCCAGTGCCTCCTCGGCTTCCGCGATGCGTCCGCCCCGCATGCAGGCGACACTCAAGGCGGTGAAGCTGAACGGGTCAGTCGGCTCGAGTTCGCAGACACGCCGGGCATGGCGGATCGCCTCCTCGTGCCGCTCGAGCCGCGTGCACCAGGCAGCCAGCGCCGAATGGGCCAACGCGTAGTCGGGATCCCCGGCCACCACGTCCTCCAACGCCGCGACGGCGGCCGGCAGATCGCCCGCGTTCTTCAATACCTCCGCCGCTTCGTACCTTGCTTCCCGCGTCGTCATCCTGGTGAACCTCCCGCGACCAGCGAATCTCAAGAGTGGGCGGGGCAGTGTAGCGGCTGGCGCGGGAAAGGCCATGGGAGGCGGCGGACTCTGCCCAGCCCAGGAAGACCGGGCAAGTTCTCGCGCCGCCGCCAAACTGGCATTGAATCCGACGTTCGGTCGAACCGATAACCCTCCCCGGCTCCCAACGCACCGCGGGATGAGCGGCGGTTCTTCGCCGCCCCCCGGCTCGAGGGATCCCCGAAAGGCACGGCGTGAGCATCCATCCGTTGGCGGTCGTGAGTCCGGATGCCCGCCTCGGGGTGGGCGTGCGTGTAGCCCCGTTCGCGACGATCGAGGCGGACGTGGAGCTCGGTGATTTTTGCTCCGTCGCCAGCGGCGCCGTCGTCAAGGCGGGCGTCCGCGCCGGCTGCCACAACGAGTTCGGCGAGCACGCCGTGATCGGCGGCGCCCCGCAGCATGTGGCCCGGCCCGAGGACATCGGCGGCGTGTCGATCGGCGACCACAACGTGTTTCGCGAATACGCCACCGTGCATCGGGCGCTGAAGCCCGGCACCGTGACGTCCGTGGGCAACCACAACTACGCCATGGCCGGCGCCCACTTCGGCCACGACTGCGTCGTCGGCAACAACTGCATCTTCGCCAACGCGGCCCTGCTCGGCGGCCATGTCACCGTCGAGGATCGGGCGTTCGTGTCGGGCGCGGTGGCGGTGCACCAGTTCTGCCGCATCGGCCGGCTGGCGATGGTCGGCGGGCACGCCCGCGTCGTCCAGGACGTGCCTCCCTACATGCTCCTCGACGGCCAGAGCGGCTGCATCGTCGGGCTCAACGTCGTCGGACTACGACGCAGCGGCCATTCGGCGGAGGACATCGCCACGCTGAAGTCGGCCTATCGCACGATCTACCGCCGGGGCCTGCCCTGGAAGGACGTGCTCGACGCCCTGCGGGCCGAGTTCGACGCGGCTCCCGTCACCCACCTGCGGGAGTTTCTCGCCGGTGGCAGCCGTGGCTTCTCCCAGGAGCGGCGGGCGCCGCCTTCGGCCACCCTGCGGCTCCGAGTGCCCGACGAGGACGCGAGCGTCGCGGCGTTTCGCGCCCGGGCCGGCTGACCCGGATCACGGGTCGAAGCCTTCAGCCGGTCGACTGCCCGACTCGTCGAGGCCGTACCGCTGCAGTTTGCGGCGGAGCACGGACCGGTCGATGCCGAGCATTTTCGCGGCCAGAGACTTGTTCTGCAGCGTCGCGGCAAGCGTGCGCTCGAGGTGCATCCGCTCCACGTCCGCGAGCGTCGGCCACGCTGCCGAGCCTTCGGATTCAGCGGCCGGCGGTGCCGGTGGTTGAGCCGCCGGCTGGATCCGCGGTTCGACCCGATAGACGCCCGGGAGGGGCGTGGCGGACACGATGCCGCGGCTCGCGGCGACAGCGAGCTGCGTGGCGCCCGACGCGGGCTCGCCGACCGGCCGCGTTCCCATCAGGCCGCTGAGGGCGTCGGGGTCGATCTCGTCGCCGGACGAGAACATCACCGCCCGTTCCAGCACGTTCTCCAATTCCCGGACGTTGCCCGGCCAGGCGTATGCCTGGAGCACGTCGATCGCCGCTGGCGACAGGCTGCACATCGGCATGCCGTGGCGGGCGGCCAGTTCGGCCAGGTACCGGGATGCGAGCACGGGCACGTCCTCGGGCCGCTCGCGAAGCGGCAGCGTCTGAATGGCGACGACGTTGAGCCGGTAGAAGAGATCCTCGCGAAACCGCCCCTCGGCCACTTCCCGCGACAGTTCCCGGTTCGTCGCCGCGAGCACCCGCACGTCGACCGGAACCTCCTGGTGGCTCCCGACCGGCACGACGGTCCGTTGTTGCAGCACCCGCAGCAGCTTGGCCTGCAGCTCCAGTTCCATCTCCCCGATTTCGTCCAGAAAAATAGTGCCGCCGTCGGCGGCCCGAAAGCAGCCCAGCGTCGAAGACGTGGCGCCGGTGAACGAGCCCTTCACGTGCCCGAACATGTGGCTCGCGAACAACGTACCGGTTGTGACTGCGCAGTCGACCGGGATGAACGGTCGTTGGCCACGGGGGCTGCAGGCGTGGATCGCGCGGGCGATCAGTTCCTTGCCCGTGCCGCTCGGGCCCATGATGAGCACGCTGGCGTGGTGGGCGGCCACCAGCTCGATCGACCGCCGCACCTGGTCGGACCATGCGGACACACCGACGATCCGCTGGATCGCCGTTTCGGCACCCACATTGCCCGCGATCGATGCCATGCCCGAACGCTCGTCCTCCTGATGACGCTGGACAGCCATCACGGCCGCCCAGCGGGCCAGCAACCCGCCCCCGGCATGCGGCGCATCCCCGGCAGGAACAACCCTCAGATATACACCATGGCAGTTCTCCCGGCCAGCAACCGGCCGGGCTGGCAGGGATCGATCAGCAACCACCCTCCACGGGGGGGCGTCGGGGCTGCCGATTTTTCCGGCTCCGGTCGTTCGCCCGGTCGGGAAAGATGGGCAAAGATTAAGGCGGTGCCCTGCTCCACGAACAGGCGGCCTGCCGTCTTCATTGCATGAGCGATCTCGTCCTGTCACCCGCGCCCGCTCACAAACCGCCCGGCAGGCGGCCCGCCGTCTGGCGGCGCTGGAACCGCTGGCTTGCGGTGGCGGCCTTGCTCGGCGCCGCCGCGGCCGCCTGGTTCGGCCTCGACCGCCTGCTGGTGAATCGGCGGCCGATCGTGGTCGGCCTGCTCCACTCGCGCACCGGGCCGATGGCCGTCAGCGAGCGCTCGATGATCGACGCGGAGGTGCTGGCCCTCGAGGAGATCAACGCCGCCGGCGGCCTCCTCGGGCGACCCGTCCGCTGGGTGATCGCTGACGGCGCTTCCGACCCGCCCACGTTCGCCCGCGAGGCGGAGCGGCTCGTCGAGCAGCGGCCCGCCGTCATCGTCGGCTGCTGGACCAGCGCCAGCCGCAAGAGCGTGCTGCCCGTGGTCGAGGCGCACGACCACCTGCTGATCTACCCGATGGCCTACGAGGGACTCGAGCAGTCGCCGAACATCGTCTACACGGGGGCCGCGCCCAACCAGCAGATCACCCCGGCGGTGCAGTGGTGCCACGACACGCTCGGCGCCCGCCGCTTTTTCCTCGTCGGCTCCGACTACATCTGGCCGCACTGCGTCAACGCGATCGCCGCCGACCAGATCAAGGGCTTCGGAGCGGAAGTGGTCGGCGAGGCCTACGTGCCGTTCGGCAGTCGCGAAGTCGCCGACGTCGTCCGCCGCATCGTGGCCACGGCCCCCGACGTGATCCTGTGTTCCGTGGTCGGCGACTCCGGCGTCGCGTTCGCCCGCGGCCTGCGCGAGGCTGACGTCCGCCCGGAGAAGATGCCCTTGGTCACCTTCGCGATGGCGGAAGACGAGGTCCGCGACCTGCCGGCCGGGGACATGGTGGGCAACTACGCCTCCTGGAGCTACTTCCAGAGCCTCGACCGCCCCGAGAACCAGGCCTTCGTGCGGGCCTTCAAGGCCCGCTACGGCGCCGACCGCACGACCGCCGACGTCATGGCCGCTGCGTACAACAGCGTGCACCTCTGGGCCCAGGCCGTCCGTGAGGCCGGCACGGCCGATGTCCGCCAGGTGCGGACGGCCCTCCGCCATCAGAGCCGTAATGCCCCCGAAGGCATCATCGCCGTCGATCCCGAGACGCAGCACACCTGGCGGCCCGTGTTCATCGGCAAGATCCGCGCCGACGGGCAGTTCGACGTCGTGTGGACCAGTCGCACGGCGGTCCGGCCCGTGCCGTTTCCGATCTCCCGGTCGCGGTCGGAATGGGAGGCGTTCGTGGCCGACCTCTACCGCTCCTGGGGCGGCCGCTGGTCCAACCCCGTCGGTGCGGCGCCGGACGTGAGCGGGGGCCGACGATGAATCCGACGACGCCGTCCGACAATGCCTCCATGCAGCGGTCGATCGCCGGCCGGCTGCTCTTCTGGTTTCTGGTGATCGCCCTCATTCCGTGCGCCATTCTCACCGCGATCACGGCGCGGATCGCGGCCACCGCGCTCGAGGCCTCCGTGCGTGACAACCTCGTGCAGATCGCGGCCGCGAAGGCGGGCGAACTCGAAGCCTATGCCGGCGAGCGGGTCCGGGACGCGTCGGCCCTGGCCCGCGGGCCGACGGTCGTGCGGGCCATGCAGGAACTCGCCACCGCTACGGCTACGAGCAGCTGCTCCTCATCGACGCCGGCGGCCGCGTCGTGTATTCCCTCGCCGATTCGATCCCGCCGGACACCCAGGTCATCGGCGGCGGGCTCGCCAATTCCGAACTCGCCGGTGGATTTGACCGGGCGCGGACGCTCTTGCAAGCCGATCTCTCCGGCTTCCAGGCCTACGGGAAGGCGGCCCAGCCGCTGGCCTTCGTGACCTGCCCGGTGTTCTCCGGCGGCCGCGTGATCGGCGCGGTCGCGCTGGGCCTCGGCCCCGAGCGAATCTGGCGGGTGCTCTCCGATCTCACGGGCCTCGGTGAGACCGGAGAGATCGTCGCCGGCCAGCTCGCGGGCAGCGCGGTGCTCGTGACCACGCCGCTGCGGCATGCCGCCGACGCCGCCTTCCGCATGCAGATTCCCCTCGGGTCCGAGCAGGCGAAGGCGACGCAGGCGGCCGCCAGCGGTGACCGGGGCTACGGCACGGTGCGCGACTACCGTGGGCGGGAGGTGGCCGCGGCCTGGTGCTACGTGCCCAGCTTCCGCTGGGGCCTCGCCGTGAAGCAGGACGCGACCGAGGCCTTCGGCCTGGTTCGCTTCCAGCGCGCCGCCATCATCGGACTCTCGCTGGCCACGATCGTGGGCGTCACGCTCGCAGCCCTCGTGGTGGCCCGCACGATCTCCAGCCCGATCCGTACGGCCGTCGCCGTGGCCAAGCAGGTGGCCGGCGGCGACCTGCGGGCCAATGTCGCCGCCACCACCGACGACGAGACGGGCGCCCTGCTGACGGCGATCCAGACGATGACCAACGACCTCCGCGGGCTCATCGGCCGGATCCAGCGGTCGAGCGTGGCCCTGATCTCGACCGCGACGGCGATCCAGGCCACCGCCAGCGAGCAGCAGCAGGTGATCGCCGACTACGGCGCCTCGACCAGCGAGGCGGTGGCCGCGGTCAAGCAAATCTCCGTCACCAGCCAGGAACTGCTGCGGACGATGACGGAGGTCAACGACATGGCGGGCCACACCGGCCGCATGGCGGCCGATGGCCGCGTGAGCCTGGGCGCGATGGACGGCACGATGCGGCAGCTCGCCGAGAGCACCTCTTCCTTCGGCTCGAAGCTCGCGGTGATCAGCGAGCGGGCGGCCAACATCAACCTCGCCGTGACCACGATCACCAAGGTGGCCGACCAGACCAATCTGCTCTCGATCAACGCCGCCATCGAGGCCGAGAAGGCGGGCGAATACGGCCTCGGATTCCTCGTCGTGGCCCGCGAGATTCGCCGCCTCGCCGACCAGACGGCCGTGGCCTCGCTCGATATCGAACGGATGGTCAAGGAGATGCAGTACAGCGTCTCGGCGGGGGTCATGGAGATGGACAAGTTCGCCGAGCAGGTGCGGGCCGGGGTCCGCGAAATTGGCGACGTCGGCACCAAGCTCGGCGAGATCATCGCGGCGGTGCAGGGCATCTCCGGTCGGTTCGGCCAGGTCACGGAAGGCATGCGGGCCCAGTCGCAGGGCGCCGACCAGATCCGCGAGGCGATGATCCGCCTGGCGGAGGGCGCCTCCCGCACGGCCTCGTCGCTCGACGATTTCAACAAGGCCACGATCCACCTCCGCGAGGCGGTCGGCGACCTCAAGGAGGAAGTCTCCCGGTTCACGATCTGAACCCCGGAGGGCCGCCGGCCATGCAGCTGCTCACCTTCACCATCGCGGGCGAGTCCTACGCGATCGAGTCGCGGCGCGTGGTCGAGGTGCTGCCGCTCGTGCCGGCCCGGCCGATCCCGCTGACGCCCGGCTACGTCCGCGGCGTCTTCACCTACCGCGGCAGCCTCGTGCCCCTGGTCGATCTGGGCAGGCGGCTGGGCGACGTCGTCCTGGAGGAGCGGCTCAGCACCCGCGTGATCGTGGCCGAGTACCTGCCGCCCGGTTCCCGCCCGCCCGCCCGCCTGGGACTGGTCGCCGAGAACGTGATCTCGATCGTGGCCGCCGAGCGGGCCGAGACGTCGCTGCCGGCGCTGGAACTCGCCGCCGCCCCCTTCCTCGGCCGCATCCTCCGCATCGACGGCCGCACCGTCCAGGTCGTGGACGTCGATCGCCTGCTGCCGGCCGATCTGGCGGCGGGCCTGTTTCCCGCGGCCTCCACGGAGGCGGCGTCATGAAGCGGACCAGCGGACGCACCGTGGATCGCGCCGGCGGAGTCGCCGCCATCGAGGGGCTGCTCCGCGACTGGATCGGCCTCGACGCCACGACGATCGGCACGCCCGCGGTCGAGCGGGCCGTCCGCGCCCGGATGGCGGCGACGGGCGCGGACGATAGCGGTGCATATGCGTCCCGCGTGGAGCGCGACCCCGCCGAACGCGACCTCCTCGTCGAGGAGGTGGTCGTCGGTGAGAGCTGGTTTTTCCGGGACCTTCAGGTGTTCGAGTTCGTGGTGGACGTGGTGGTGACCCGGGCCGGCCTCCCCGGCCGCGGGCCGGTCCGCATCCTCTGCGCTCCCTGCGCCGGAGGCGAGGAACCCTACTCCGTCGCGATGGCGCTCTTGGACGCCGGACTGAAGCCCGAACAGTTCACGATCGACGCCGTGGACGTGAGCCGCGCGGCCTTGGCGCGGGCGGCCCGCGGCCGCTACTCCGCCAACGCATTTCGCAACGCCGACTGTTCGTTCCGCGACCGCTGGTTCACCGCGGAGGGCAGCGGGGCCATCCTGTCGCCCGCGGTGCGCAGCTGCGTGGCCTTCGCCCAGGCCAACGTGGTCGACGAGGCGTTCCCGGCCGGCCGCGGCCCGTACGACGTGATCTTCTGCCGGAACCTGCTCATCTATCTGACTCCCGAGGGCCGCCGCCGCGTCGAGACGGCGATCGATCGGCTCCTGACCCGTGACGGGGTGCTCGTCCTGGGGGCGGCCGAGCCGCCGATCCTCAAGGGCGACTGGCTGCCTGCGGGCACCGCGGCCGTGTTCGCCATGCGGCGGGGCGTGCGACCCGTCCCGCTGCCGGCCCCTGCGCCGCCCCGACCTGCCGTTCACGGCCGGCGGCCGCCGGCGCCCCCTCTGCCGCCGGCCGCCGTGCCGGCGGCGGCGGCAGAGGGGGCGCCCCCGACGCTCGCCGACGTCCTGGCCGAGGCCGGAGCCCTTGCGAACCAGCAGCGGCTCGCCGAAGCGCTCGAAATCTGCGCGCGATCCCGGCAGCGGCTGCCGCCAGCGCCGGAACTGTTCTTCCTCATGGGCATGCTCCATCAGGCCGCCGGCGACATCGACCGCGCCGAGGGCTGCTTCCACAAGACGCTGTACCTCGACGCCACGCACGACGAGGCGCTCCTGGCATTGGCGCTCCTGGCCACCCGCCGCGGTGACGTTCGGATGGCCGAAACCTACCGCCAGTCCGCCGCCCGCGTGCTGGCCCGCAAGGAGCCGCCATGATCGACCAGCGACACGAGTCGACGGCCGTCGAGGCACCGATGCCCGAATGCTGGCGCCGCATCGGCGTTGCCGGCGACCGCAGCTGCCCCGAGCTCGAGGCCTTCATCCACTGCCGCAACTGCCCGGTGCTGGCCGCGGCGGCCCGCACGTTCTTCGACCGCGGCGCACCGGCGGGCTATCTCGACGACTGGCGGGCGATCCTCGAGGAGCCCACGGCCGCTCCGGCCACCGACACGACGAGCGTGCTGGTCTTCCGGATCGGCGGCGAATGGCTGGCCCTGCCCACGGCGGTGCTGGTGGAGGTGACGCCGCTGCGCACGCTCCACCGGCTGCCGCACCGGTCCGGCGGCGTGCTCGCCGGGATCGTGAACATCCGCGGCCAGCTGCAACTGTCCGCATCGCTGCACGACCTCATCGGCATCGCCGAAGAATCTTCGGCCGGCGGCGACGCTACCCTCGGCCCTGCCACGGCCCGCCTCCTCGTCGTGGAGCGGGCGGCCGCGGAGGCCGCCGACCGCTGGGTGTTCGGCGTGGACGAAGTGGCCGGCGTTCACCGCGTCACCAAGGGCATGCTCCGCGCCGTGCCGTCCACGGTCGGTCATGCCGGCGGCCGCCTCTCGTCGGCGCTCTTCGCCTGGCAGGACCGCACCGTCGCCCTGCTCGACGAGGCCCGGGTGTTCGACGGGCTGCGGGACAGGATCGCGGGCTGACCGCGCCGAGGAGAGAACCGTGGCCGAAGACCTGAGCGGATTCTCGATGCTGGAGCTGTTCCGGCTGGAGGCGGAGAGCCAGACCGCCGTGCTCTCCGCCGGCGTGCTCGCGATCGAGGAGCTGGAGCGATCGCCCGCCACCGTCGAATCGATGATGCGGGCCGCCCACTCGCTCAAGGGCGCGGCGCGGATCGTCGGCCTCGACGCGGCCGTCCGCGTGGCGCACGCCTTGGAGGACGTCTTCGTGGCCGCCGGCAAGGGGCAGTTCCACGTCCGTCCGGAGCATGCCGACCTACTGCTGGCCGCGATCGACTTCCTCGGGTCGATCGCCAAGGCCGACGACGCCCTGGCCGCCGCCGGTCCCTGGCCCGGTCGCGCCGCCGCACTCGTCGCGGCGGTCGATGACATGCTCGCGGGGCGGACCGCCCCGGTGGCCGTGATCCCGGCGGCACCGTCCCCGCCGGTCCCCGCGGCCCCGGCCGCGTCCGAGCCCACCACCGTCACCACCGTGGCGGCACCACCGCCGGAGCCCGATGCCGAGCCCGCCAGGCCGGTCGCGCGGCCCATCGAAACCGCTGATCGGGTCGTCCGCGTCTCCGCCGAAAGCCTGACGCGGCTGGTGGGCCTCGCGGGCGAGTCGCTGGTGGAGACGCGGCAGCTGCGGCCGTTCGTCGACGCGCTGTTGCAGCTGCGATCGGCACAGGTCGATCTGGCCGACGCCGTCGGCGGCTTCGACGAGAAGCTCAAGGCCGCCGAACTGCCCCTGCCCCCCGCCCTGGTCGCCGTCCTGGCCACGATCCGTGAGCGGGCCGACGCCTGCCTGGCGAGCCTCACCAGCCACGTCGAGGACTTCGAGAGCTTCGCGCGGCGGAACGAGGACCTGTCCAACCGGCTCCACCAGGAAGTGATCGTCAGCCGCATGCGGCCGCTGGCCGACGGCATCCGCGGCTTCCCCCGGCTCGTCCGCGACCTGGCCCGGACGCTGGGAAAGCAGGTGCGGTTCGAGGTGCACGGCGAGCAGACGGGCGTCGACCGCGACATCCTCGACAAGCTCGAGGCGCCGCTCTCGCACCTCGTCCGCAACGCCGTCGACCACGGCCTGGAGACGCCGGCGGAGCGGACGGCCGCCGGCAAGCCGGACACGGGGGAGATTCGGCTCGAGGCCCGCCATCGGGCCGGCATGCTCCACATCACGCTCACCGACGACGGCCGCGGGATCGACGTCGAGCGGCTCCGGGCCCGGGCCATCGCCCGCGGGCTGGTTGCCAAGGCCGTGGCCGACCAGCTCACCGAGCTCGAGCTGCTCGAGTTCCTCTTCCTGCCCGGCTTCTCCACCAAGGACCAGGTGACGGAGATCTCGGGCCGTGGCGTCGGCCTCGACGTCGTGCAGAGCATGGTCAAGGCGGTGGGGGGCAGCGTCCGCGTCGCCACCCAGCCCGGCCGGCAGACGGTGTTCACGCTCCAGCTGCCGATCACGATGTCGGTGATCCGCGCGCTGCTGGTGGACGTGGGCGGCGAGCCCTACGCCTTCCCGCTCACCCGCATCGACCGGATCCTGTTCTGCCCCCAGGCCGACATCCGCACCGTGGAGGGCCGGCAATACTTCGACCGCGACGGCGTCTCGATCGGCCTCGTCCTGGCGGCCCAGATCCTGGAGACGGGCGGCGGCCCGCCGGCCGACCCGATGCCGGTGGTCGTGATCAGCGACCGCGGCCAGCAGTTCGGCATGATCGTCGACGCGTTCCTCGGCGAGCGCGACCTCGAGGTCCGGCCGCTCGATCCGCGGCTCGGCAAGGTGCAGGACGTCAACAGCGCGTCGCTCCTCGAAAACGGCGACCCGGTGCTGATCGTGGACGTCGAGGACCTCGTGCGGTCGATCGACAACGTGCTCATGGGCCGGCGGCTGTCGCGGGTGGAGTTCGAGCGGCTGGCCGAGCAGTCGCGGCAGCGGAAGCGGATCCTGGTGGTGGACGACTCGATCACCGTGCGCGAGCTGGAACGGCAACTGCTCCAGGCCCGCGGCTTCGTCGTCGACGTGGCCGTGGACGGCATGGACGGCTGGAACGCCATCCGCAACGCCCACTACGACCTCGTGGTCACCGACGTGGACATGCCGCGCATGGACGGCATCGGCCTCGTCGGCCTGATCAAGGGCGATCCGGCCCGCCGCGACATTCCGATCGTGATCGTGTCCTACAAGGACCGGGAGGAGGACCGGATCCGCGGCCTCGACGCCGGGGCCAACCGCTATCTCACCAAGAGCAGTTTCCACGACGAGACGTTCGTCGATACGATCATCGATCTGATCGGCACACCCGCCGGTTGACCATTCCACGGTCAGAGGCGAACGGATCGGCATGAGGATGCGGACTGTCGTGGCCGAGGAACGCCAGGCCACGACACGGACTTTCGCCAGCGACGCAACTCATGCCGCCCGTGAGCCACACATACTACCGGGAGCATCCAAAAGTTTACGGTTCACGAGTCTCCGCCTGGGGCATCGCGCCTCTCCCCATGGGAGAGGCCGGCCGGAGGCCGGGTGAGGGTGCCTTTGGTTGCGCCACGAAAGCACCCTCACCCCGCCCTCTCCCAGAGGGAGAGGGAGAAAGTGACTGCTGATTCATGCTCATGAAACACCCTCATGCCACGCACAAACGTGAATGGCAAGCATGGATCAACGTCAACAACATCATGCTCCTGGTAGTGATTGAACCATCGAGGAAGGCTGTGACATGAGAATCGGCATCGTCAACGACATGCGGGCGGCCTGCGAGGCGCTGCGCCGCGTGGTGGACAGCCTCCCCGATCACGAGGTCGCCTGGACGGCAAGCGACGGCGTCGAGGCGGTGGCGCTGGCGAAGCGCGACCGGCCCGACCTGATCCTCATGGACCTGCTGATGCCGCACATGGACGGCGCCCAGGCGACCCGACAGATCATGGCCGCCGCGCCGTGCGCGATCCTCGTGGTCACCGCCACGGTGAGCGGCAACATCTCGCTCGTCTACGACGCCATGGGCTACGGCGCCCTCGACGCGGTCGACACGCCGATGCTCGGTCCGGCAGGCGAGGTGAGCGGCGCCGGGGCGCTGGTCGAAAAGATCGGCGTCATCGCCAAGCTCGTCGGCCCCGCCGGCGAGAGCCGCAGGCGGCCGCAGCCGCGGGCCGGCGGCGCACCGCCGCGGCTGCTCGTCGTCGGCGCTTCGACCGGCGGCCCGAAGGCGCTCGCCGACCTGCTCCTGCCCCTGCCGCAGGACTGGAACGTGGCCACCGTCATCGTCCAGCACGTCGACGTGGCCTTCGCCCAGGGGCTGGCCAAGTGGCTCGGCGACCGCACGGGCCGGTCCGTGCGCGTGGCGGAGCACGGCCAGCACCCGCAGGCCGGCGACGTGCTGCTCGCCGGCACGAACGACCACCTCGCCCTGTCGAAGGACCGCAGCCTGGAATACCGCGCAGACCCCCGCGAGGTGTTCTTCCGCCCCAGCGTGGACGTGTTCTTCGGCAGCGTGGCCGAGCACTGGCCGCAGATCGGCGTCGCCATCCTGCTGACGGGCATGGGCAAGGACGGCGCCAAGGGTCTGGCCACGCTCCGTGGCCGCGGCTGGCACACGATCGCCCAGGACGAGGCGACGAGCGTCGTGTGGAGCATGCCCAAGGCGGCGATCGACGCCGGTGCCGCCTGCGAGGTGCTCGCCATCGACCAGATGGCCCGCGTCGTCACCGCCCGCCTGGGCGGGTAGGTGCGCCGCTGCGGCATGGCGTCGCCGTCTCCGCCGGGGGCTGCTTGTAGAAGCGGCGTGCTGTATCAAGAAGCCCCGGGTGGAAACCCGGGGACTCCGGGCACGAAAACCACCCCGCCGTCCATGTCGCTCGACGGCACACAATTTCCCGCTTCCAACCCGCATCGCATGGCACCCGCGTGCATGCCATGCTCACCGCGGCAACCCCGCGCCGCCAGGAGTTCGGTCCTCCCGGCCGCGTCGCGACACCGGCCGCCTCGAGCCGGGCGATCGCCTCGGCCACGCCCCGCCGGACGGCGGCGACGTCGGGCCAGGGAATCTCGTGCGGCGCCACCTTCCGTTTCGCGGCCACGGCGGCCGCAGCCCCGGCCGCCTCGCCCATGGCGACCGCATTGCCGGTGACATCGCCGCTGATGCACCGCCCCGCCAGCAGCAAGCCGTCCACGTCCCGCGCCACCAGCGCACGATACGGAATGTCGTAGGGCTGCACATTGACGCCGGCGTTGTCGTAGGCCTTCAGCTTGTTGGCCTCGGCGGTGAGGGCGTGGATGTCGACCGGAAAGGTGGCCCGCACGACGGCGTCGTCTTGCCGCGCACCCGTGACGAGATCGTCGCGCGTGACGACGAAGCGGCCGCGAATCCGCCTTCCGTCTCGGACACCGATCTGTTCCGGCGTGGCGGCGATCTGCACCCCCTCCCACGGTCCGCCGAGCCGCGCGAGCGCCCGCACGATCCGGTGCAATTCCCCCCGCGCCCGCAACGTCGCCGTTGTCACCGCAGCGGCGTCGGTGGCGTTGATCCCATATTCGTGGTTGGCCATGAGGAGCACGAGGTTGCCCCGGATGGGAAACAGGCACGCCGCCCCGTAGCTCGGCGTGACGCCGGCACGAGCCAAGACGTCGCGGAACGCCTGGCGACCGGTGTGCGTGCCGTGCCTGCCCGTGCCGTGCCTGCCCGTGCCGTGCAGGCAGTCGGCGATCAGCGCCGCGTCCTTGACGACCAGCAGGGCGTACATCGTCAGCGGCTGGCAGGGGCAGGATTTCTCGCGACCGATCTCGAACTCGCAGCCCGCCTGGGCGGCCAGGCCACCATCGCCGGTCGTGTCGATGAACACCGGCGCCCGCCACGACTGACGGCCCGACTTTGATTCCGTGACGATCGTGTCGAGACGGCGGCCGTCGCGGTAGGCCGCGGTCACGCGCGTGTGCAGTTGCACCCGCACGCCCGTCCTCCAGCAGCAGCTTCATCTCCTCGGGCTGGTAGCAAATCGCGTTCATCCCCTCGCCATCGATAGCGTCTCGAGCCCGCAGAAGCCGCACGAGTTCCCGGTTGAAGCCGGGCTTGTCGAAGTCGAGCAGGTAGCCCAGGAGCGACGACGTCCAGACGCCGCCGAGTGCCCCGTGCGTCTCGAAGAGTCGCACCCGGGCGCCGGCCCTGGCAGCCGTGATCGCCGCGGCCACCCCCGCCGGCCCCGCACCGCAGACGACGACGTCCGCGTCGGCAGCGACCGGCAGCGTTCGCGACGGTTCGCGGAGCCCGCCTGCGGGAGACCCCTCGACCCATTCTCTGAACATAGTCCGGTCAATGGCACCTCCGCAACGCTTGGCCGGCCGATGAGCGGCTCGTGAGCCGCGTGCTCTCGTCTCCCGCGTGTGAATAGCGGTTCCCGGAAGGTTCCCGGAACACCTGCCTTCCTCCCTGCGGTGGCGATTGAGAGGCGACGGCGCAGGCTCTCTCCGCGTCCGCCCTCATGGCGGCGGCAGCGGCGTTGCAGGCGCGCCGCGACGACAGGCCGAGCCGAGTTCGTGTTCTCACCCCGCCCCGCGCTCGATCGCCGCCATCACGTCGAGGACGACCGACTCGTCGGCACCGAAACCACCCACGACCTGCACGCCCACCGGCAGCCCGCGACTGCCGCGGTCGGTCGCCGCCGCGGCCCGGAGCACCGGATCGAACGAGAAGCCGCGGCCGGTCTCCTCCTCGGACCGCACCCGCGTCACCGGCACCGCGCCGGCCGGCAGGTCGAACAGGTTCGCCAGCAGGCATGGCGCCGCTGCGAGCACGAGCCGGGCCGCCGTGCCGTGCCGCAGGGCCGGCAGCGCGGAAACCGGACAGACGACCGCATCACAGCCGCGGGTGACGTCCGCGAGCCGCACGGCGAGGGCGTCCCGCGCCGCCAGGAGCTCGGTCCTCCCGGCCGCGTCGCGGGGGCCGGTCGCGAGCAGGCCGTCGGCCTCCACGCGGCGGCCAAGGAGCCGCACGAGCCTGGCCACGGCCGGCCGCAGCCACCGCGGCATGCCCCCGAGCCGCAGCAGCCGCTCGACGCCGCGGATCGGCCGTTCCCCGGCGAACAGCCTGCGGAGGTCTCCCGTGCCATGGGCCGAGACGATCGCCAGGTGCAGCATGGCGGCCGCTGTGGCCAGGCCGCCATCCAGCGGCCGCGTCGCGACACCGGCCGCCTCGAGCCGGGCGATCGCCTCGGCCACGCCCCGCCGGATGGCGGGCGATGCCGGAATCGGACCGGCGTCGTCCCACCAGCCGATCGTCAGCGGGCGGGCCGCGGCTGGCTCCCGCGGGCCGACGGCCGCCAGCGTTAGCCGCAAGTCGGCGACCGTACGGGCGAGAAACCCGGCCCGCGGCCGAAAGGCTGTCAGATGCGGGAGCGTGTCGAACCCGCCGCCGTCGCCCAGAGCGGTCGACCGCGGCATGATCGTGGCGATGCCGCAGGCGTGCGCCGGCTGCCGCAGGCTCCCGGCGAGATCGTTGCCCAGGGCCAAGGGCACGACCCCCGCGGCGACGAGCGCCGCATCACCACCGCTCGAGCCCCCCGGCCCGCGGGATGCATCGTGCGGATGGTGCGTCCGCCCCCAGACGGGGTTCTCGGTCTCGTGAAGGAACATCGCCTGCGGAACGTTCGCCTTGCCGATCACGATCGCGCCCGCCGCCCGCAGCCGCGCGACCAGCGGCGCGTCGGCGGCATCGATCGCGGCCCGGCGGCCCGCGATGCCGAGCGTCGTCCGCAGCCCGGCGACCGCGAAGCATTCCTTGATGCTCACCGGCACACCGGCCAGCGGGCCCGCGGCGGCCGCGACCTCGCCGGCAGCGGCCGCGAACCGCTCCTGCACCAGCGCGTTGAGCCGCGCATGGGTGGCGCGGTGGCGAGCCTCCGCCGCGGCGAGCGGGGCCGCCGGGGCGACGCGGCCCGCCGTCACGGCGGCGCGGATGTCGGCGACGCTCTGCACCTGCCGCCTCGAACTCCGTGCCGCCTGTCCGGGAAAGAACGACCGCCGATCAGAACCCGCCGCCGAAGCCGCCGCCCGCCGCCACGACCGGACGCACGTCGGCCGCCCACACCACGTCGCCGTCGAACACCATTCCCATGAGCATCACGGCGTCACCCTGCACGGCAGCCGGCTCGGCCCGGGACAGCACGGTAAGTTCGCGTGTCGCGCCCTTGGGCATGGCGATGGTCACCTTGGACGACCAGTACGGCCCGACCCGCCGCGACGCCTGGAACGTCACCGGCAGCACCACGCCGTCGCTCGGCCGCTTCGCGTAGTCGAGCCAGTTGCGGCCCAGCCGCACCAGGTCTTCGCGGTGCCGACCGAGCCGACCATGGATGCCAACGAGCGACTGCGGCGGCTCGACGAGCGGCCGGCCCGCGTCGCCCGAGATTCGCTCGAGGATCACGAGTTCCGCGGCCACCTTGGCGAGCGTCTTGTAGAGATCGACGAGCCGCGTCTTGCGGGCCGGATCCTCGGCGTCGGCCACGTCCTCCACGGCAGCCAGCGCCGCGAGGGCTTCTTCCACCGCCGCGTCGAGCGGCCGGCGGTCGGCGGCAGCAGCCTCGGCGGCCAACCGCCTGGCCTCGGCCGCCGCCCGCTCGGCATCGAGCGGCGCCGGAGCGGCCGGCTGGTTGGTGGCGGCCAGCGGATCCTCGAACGTCTCGCCGTCGCTCGGCACGACCGGTGTGTCGTCCACGACCGGCTCACCTGCCGACGGCGGCTGCGGCGCATCCACGGCCAGGTCGGCCACGGCGTCCACGCCCGGCGACGCATCCTTGATCGCGGGCTCGTCGGTCGCGGCCCCGCTCCCTGTGCCCAGCGCATCGAGCGGCGACCCCGCGAACGATCCCGGTGCCGTGGCCCCTCCGCCTCTCTTGAAACCCGGCTGAAACTTCTCCGGCAGCAGGAAGGCCACGCTCTCGGGCACGTGCTTCGTGACCTTGAACGGGTCCTTCTGAAATCCCCAGATCAGGATGCCGAGCGTGATCGGGATCGCCATCACGCCGCCGAGCACCACGCCGATCATCTGGCCGATGCCCCCCTTCTTCCGCTTGGCCGGCTTGGCGGCCTTGCGCGGGGCGGAACCAGCCACGGCCGCACCGGCCGCAGCCCCGGCGAACACGGCCGCGTCGCCGGGCGCATCGTCGAGCAGCTCGCTCGCCGTGAAAACGGATGACTCGTCTGCCGGGGCGGTGGTGAACGGAAAAGATTCATCCGCATCGCCCGCCTCGGAGTCGGCCTCCGCACTGCCCGTGAACGCGAATGCTTCGCCAGACGCATCGGCATCGGGAGACGGCGCGTCGGCCTCCGATGCCCACACGTCGATCTCCTCCGCGGCGACGATGCCCGACGAGCCGGTGCCGATCTCGACCGCAGACGATCCGGCGGCCGCGTCCGGCGCGACCGCGTCCTGAATCGGCTCGGCCTCGTCGAGCCAGGCTCCCACGAGGTCGTCTTCGATCGCGGCGTCGGGCTTCCCGGCCCCGAGAGCATCATGGCTCGGCGCCGAAGCGGCGGGCTCGTCGGCCGCCACGACGGGCGGCCGAGAATCGCCCGCGTCGTTCGGCAGCTCGGCCGCAGGCAGACCAGCGGCCGCGTCGTCGAACGAGAAGGCCAGGTCAGGCTGAGGATCACCCGCGTCGCCGGACAGGATGTCGGCCCACGGATCGGCCGCGGAGTCTTTCTTCTGGTCGTCGTCGGCCATCACCACCTCCCCGGCTCGTGCGTTCCACGGTCTGTCATGCCCCCCGCGACTCCGCGGGTCAGCGGAAGTCTACCACCGGTTTTTCCCGGGCTGCCAGCGGCGTTGCCCGTTTACAGCCCGTGGACGGGGCCGTACCGCCGCCGCAGGCTTTCCAGCAGCGCGGCCGCGGAGACCGGCCGCCCGGTCACCTGCGCCACGAGCGGCTCGGATTCGAGCAGCTGGCCGGCGGCATGCACCTCCCGCCGCAACCAGCCGAGCAGATCGCCAAACGCGCCGGCCGCGAACCCGGCCTCCAGGCCGGGCACCTGCTCCTCTGCCGCCGCCATGAGCTGGGCGGCGTACATGTTGCCGAGGGAGTAGGTGGGAAAATAGCCGATCAGCCCGGCGCTCCAGTGGATGTCCTGCAGCACGCCTTCGGCCGCACACGTGGGCCGCATGCCGAAGTCCTGTTCGAACCGGTCGTTCCAGGCGGCGGGCAGGTCGCCGATCGGCAGGTCGCCGTGGATCACCGCCCGCTCCAGATCGAACCGCAGCATGACGTGCAGGTTGTAGGTCACCTCGTCCGCTTCGACGCGGATGAACGAAGGCTTCACCGTCAGCAAGGCCTCGTGTACCGCGGCGGCGCTCGTGTCGCCGAGCGCCGCCGGAAAGGCGGCCCGCGCCAGCGGGAAGCACCACTCCCAGAACGGCCGCGACCGGCCCACGAGGTTCTCCCAGAGCCGCGACTGCGACTCGTGAATCCCCAGCGACGCGGCCGCGCCCGGCGGCAGGCCGTACCACTCCCGACGCAGGCCCTGCTCGTAGAGCCCATGCCCGGCTTCGTGCAGCACGCCGAACAACGCCGTGGGGAGAAACCGCTCGTCCCAGCGGGTGGTGATCCGGCAGTCATCGGGCCCCATGGTCGAGCAGAACGGATGGGCCGTGGTGTCGAGCCGGCCGCGGTGGAAGTCGAAACCGATCCGCTCGGCGACCTGCGTCACAAACCGCCGCTGCGGCTCGACCGGATACGAACGGCGCAGAACGGCGTCGTCGGGCCGGCGGCGCGCCGTGGCGCAGGCCTGCACCAACGGCACGAGACCGGCCCGCAGGCCCGCGAACCGCTCCGCGATCGCCCGCCAGCGGCCACCAGGCTCATATTCGTCGAGCAGCGCGTCGTAGGCATCGAGGTCCGGCTCCTGGCAGGCAGCCTGCTCGCGCTTCAGGTCGAACATTTTCCGCAGCCAGGGCTCGAGCATGCCCCAGTCGGACGTCGCCCGGGCGGCGGCCCAGGCCTGCTGGGCCTCGACCCGCGTGCGGGCGAGCTCCGCGACGAGCCGCGGTGGCAGCCTGGCCTGCCGGGCAAAGTCCTTGGCGAGCAGGCGGATGGTCGCCCGTTCGTCCGGGGTGCCGGCCATGGCCAGCCGCCCGGCCGCGAGCCGTGCCAGCCGGTCGCCCTGCCGCGGGTCGGTACGCTCCCGGTGGGCGACCGCCGCCAGGGCCGCAGCCTGTTCCGCCCGGTAGTCCGCCGCGTCGCGGGGCATCATCGTCTGTTCGTCCCACCCCAGCAGCGCGTCGACCGAGGCCAGCACGGCCACCTGCCGCGCATGGTGGCAGGCCGCCGCGAAGGCGTCCGCCTCCGACCGCTCCGGGTGCTCCTCCGACGCCATGCCTACCCCGGCCATGCCGGGCTCCATCGTGCCGATTCCCGGGCAGAGTATGCTCGGTGGCACCAGTCGGGAACAACCGCCGCGCCGGTCCGGAGCCGCCCCATGCTCGACGCTCTCGTCATCGCCCCTCATCCCGACGACGCCGAGCTCGGCATGGGAGGGACGATCGCCCTGATGCTCGCCAAGCGGATGCAGGTCGGCATCCTCGACCTCACCGACGGCGAGCCCACCCCGCGGGGATCGGTCGAGATCCGAGCCCGCGAGACCGCGGCGGCGACGACGGCCTTGGGCGTGCCCTGGCGGGAAAACCTCGGCCTGCCGAACCGCCGGCTGCGGGCCACGCTGGCGGCCCGCGCCGCCCTGGCCGGCGTGATCCGCAGGGTCCGTCCCCGCTGGCTCTTCGCGCCGCATTGGATCGACGCCCATCCCGACCACGTGGCCGCGACGCGGCTCGTGGCGGCCGCCCGGTTCTGGGCGAAGCTCACCAAGTGCGACCTGCCGGGCGAACCGTGGCATCCGCAGCGGATCTACCACTACGCCTGCGTCCACTTGAAGACGGTCCACCGTCCGGCCTTCGTGGTGGACATCTCCACGACCTGGGAGATCAAGCGGCGGGCGCTGGCCGCGTATGCGAGCCAGTTCGCTCCCGCGCCGGTGCCGACCGTGCTTGACCGCGTCGCGGCCGCCGATGCCTGGTGGGGTTCGGTGATCGGCACCACCCATGGGGAGCCCTTCTGGGCCCGCGAGCCGATCGGCCTCCAGGACTTCGCCGGCCTCGTGTGATTCCTCGCCGCCCCGGCCTGCCCGCCGGCCTTCGGCCGCCCCGCCCGCACAGGTTTCCCAGAATCATGCGGCCGGGCCGCTGATCACCGGGCGGTTGGCCGGATCACGAAAACTCGGGGGGCGATCGGCGGAAGGCTGGCCGGCGCGTCCCCGGCAGGCCGATACCTCCCCGCGGGCCGGAGTGCGCCGGTCCGTCACTCGTCTGGGGAATTCGATGACCTCTCGCGACATCAACGTCATTGCCCTCGTCAAGGGGGGCGAGCGGTACGTGTTCCTGTACGACGATGACAGCCGCAACGAGGCGCTGCAGGCCCTGGCGCGGCACGCCGCCAATCCGGACTTGAGCTTCTCCTGGTACGACGCGGCCGTGCTCGGGCAGAAGGTCCGCAACAACACGCCGCGGCCCAGCCGGATCAAGTTCGTGCCCCGGGCCGACCGGCCTGCGTAAGCCACCGGCACCCGCGATGCCACGTTCCTCGGCGACCGGGCCCGACTTCGCCGCCGCCATCGGCCGGTTTCTGGTGCACCTCGCATCCGAGCGTGGCGGCTCGCCGCTCACGCTCAAGAGCTATCGCGAGGATCTCCTGCAGCTCGAGGAGTTCCTCCGGTCGGCCGGCTGCCGCGGCCCCGCCGAGGCGTCGAGCGTGTTGCTGCGGCGGTTTGCATCCGGGCTGCACGCCGCCGGCTACGCCGCCTCGACCGTCGCCCGCAAGCTCGCCAGCACGCGCAGCTTCTATGCCTTCGGTCAGCGTGAAGGCTGGGTGCGGTCCAATCCCGCCAAGCCGCTGCGCAGCCCGCGGCGGGCCCGCAAACTCCCGAAGTTCCTCACCGGCGAGGAGATCGCGCGGCTGCTGGCCGCGCCGCAGCCGCGGGCCGCCGGCGGCCTGCGTGACCGGGCGATCCTGGAGCTGATGTATTCGTCCGGCGTCCGCGTCCGGGAACTCGTCAGCCTCGACGATGCCGACCTCGACCTGCGGGGCGCCACCGTCCGCGTTCGTGGCAAGGGCCGCCGCGAGCGGCTGGGCATCGTCGGCCGCCACGCCCGGGCGGCGCTCGAGGCCTGGCTCGCCGCCCGCCCCCGCCCGGGAGCCACGGTCGCCCGCGGCTCCCGTCCCCTGTTCACCAACAAGCTCGGCGGCCGTCTGTCGGTCCGCGGCGTGGCCCGCCTCCTGGAGAAGCACCTCGCCGTCGCCGGCCTCGCCGGCCGCGCCAGCCCGCACACGCTCCGCCACAGCTTCGCCACCCACCTCCTCGACGCCGGCGCCGACATCCGCAGCGTCCAGGAACTGCTCGGCCACAAGAGCCTGGTGACGACGCAGATCTACACCCACGTCACGACGAGCCGGCTGCTCGACGCCTTCGACAAGGCCCACCCGCGGGCGCGGTAGCGGACCTGCCGTCGGAGAACGATCTCCGCTGCCACCCGGAGTCCCCCGGCTTCCGCCGGGGGCTTTTTGTGGGCATGGCGCGGACCCAAGAAGCCCCGGGTGGAAACCCGGGGACTCCGGGCACGAAAACCATCCCGCCGTCCATGCCACACGACTGAAAGGGCTTCCCCGCTTCACCCCTGCATCGCATGGCACCCGGGAAGGCATACCACCCGGAGTCCCCCGGCTTCCGCCGGGGGCTTTTTGTGGGCATGGCGCGGACCCAAGAAGCCCCGGGTGGAAACCCGAGGACTCCGGGCACGAAAACCATCCCGCCGTCCATGCCACACGACTGTACGACCCGCCGCGTGCGACCCGTCACACGAGGCCGCGACGCACCGCCCAGACGGCGGCCTGCGTGCGGTCGGTGACGGCGATCTTGCGAAGGATGTTTTGCACGTGCTCCTTCACCGTCTCCACGCTGATCGTCAGCGACTGGGCGATCTCCTTGTTGGACAAGCCCAACGCCATGTGCCGCAGCACCTGGGTCTCCCGCTGCGTGAGCGGGTCAGTTCGCTGCGGCTGCTGCCCTTGAGGATGTAGTCGTGGGCACCGGCGGCCACGGCCCGGGCGACGTACGTCGGATTGTCGAAGGTCGAGAGCATGACGCACCGCACAGCCGGGGCGTCGGCACGAATCTTCTCCAGGGCGGCCAGTCCATCCTTGCCCGGCATGCGGATGTCCAGCAGCACGACGTCGGGCTTGAGCTTCTTGGTCAGTTTGACCGCCTCGTCCCCACTGGTGGCCTCGCCGACGATCTTCACCTCCGACCCGGCCAGCAGGCTCACCAGCCCGCGCCGCACCACCTCGTGATCATCCGCAATGACGACTTTGATCGACATCTCAACCCGCTTTCTGCGACCTGGGGCCGCATGCTTCGTTATTCGTTCACCTTCGTGCCGGCCAGGCGGCTGACGGGCCGAAGTTTCGCCTCAAATCTATAGAATCAATTTTTTTGAAACAACATGAGGCCTTCGTTCGGGAGGATAGACCACACCTCCGCAGGGACACCTCTGGGGAGGGCCGGTCTCGGGGCTCACGACCGCCAACGAAATGGCACGCGCAGCCGGCTGCCGCCGTCATGGCTGCGACGCTCGGTCCCGCATGCGGCCCAGCATGGCGGCCGCCCCCCTTTCAGCCAGCGCGGCCGCCACGCGGATTCCCAGCGCCTCGGGCGGGGCCGCAGGCGATTCGGCCTCGAGTTCCGCGGCCGCTGACCGCACCGATCCAGACCGCTCCTCGAACACCACGGCCCCGAGCACGAGCCGATCGCCGTGGGTTCGGGCCCAGGCACCGATCGGCGCCAGACACCCGCCGGCGAGGGCGGCGAGACACGCCCGCTCGGCGCGGATGGCCGCGTGCGCCGCAGCGTCGTCGAGCGCCGCGAGCGACCGGCGCGTCGCGATGTCGGCGGCGCGAATCTCGACGGCCACCGCCCCTTGGGCGACGGCCGGCCAGAACGCGGGCGGCGTGAGGACGGCGGTGACCCGCTCCGCCAGCCCGAGCCGCTGCAGCCCCGCGCCGGCGAGGATCAGGCAGTCGCACTCCCCCGCATCGAGCTTCCGGAGCCGGGTGTCGACGTTGCCACGGATCGGCTTCACGATCAGGTCGGGCCGCAGCGCCTTGACCTGGACGACCCGCCGCACGCTCGACGTGCCCACGACGGCGGCGGCGGGCAGCGTGGCGAGCGTCATGCCGGGCTGGCCGACCAGCACGTCGAAGGGCATCACCCGCTCGGGCACGCACCCGATGGCGAGCCCCTCCGGCACGGCCGTGGGCAGATCCTTGAGGCTGTGCACGGCCGCGTCGATCCGGCCATCGAGCAGCGCCCGCTCGAGTTCGCGAACGAACACTCCGTCGCCGCCGCCCGGCTCATGCACGAGGCCCGCGATCGGCACGTCGGTGCGCACGTCCCCGACAGTGGTAATCGTCTCCACCTCGACGGCGAGGCCGAGGCCACGCAGTCGGGCGACGACCGCGGCGGTTTGGGCCCGGGCCAGCGCACTGCCCCGCGTGCCGACTCTGATCGTGTGCCCGTCAGGCATCGTCGTGTGTGATCTCCGTGGACCGCTCCGCCCGCGCCGCCGCGACGGCGTGGACGGCGGCGGCGCCGGCGGCCGCCAGGGCGTGCCGGCACTCCGACAGCGTACCACCCGTCGTCACCACATCGTCCACGAGCAGCAGGCGGAGGCCCGCCACGCCCCCGCGCGGGCGAAAGGCGCCGCGAACGTTCCCGGGCCGCTCCTCGAAGGGCAGCTCGTTCTGCATCGGCGTCGCCCGGGTGCGCCGCAGCAGCCGGCGGCAGGGCAGGCCGAGGTCGGCGGCCACCTGGAGGGCGATCTCCTCGGCCGCGCTCGTGCCGCGGAACGCCCGCCGCGACCAGTGCATCGGCACCGGCACGACGGCATCGCTGCGCCATGCCAGGAGCGCGTCGCGGTGACGACGGACGATCAGCCGGCCCAACGCGGCGGCCACCGGCTCGGCGCCCGGCCGCTTCGCCCGCAGCACGATCGCCCGCAGGTCGTCGCCGTAGCCGCCCAGCACCACGAGCCCATCGCAGGCGAGCCGGCTCCGGCGACAGCGGTCGCAGTCGAGGCCCGTCGGACACGGCGACGCACACCGCAGGCACCTGGCCTCACGATCCCCGAGCGCCCGCTCGCAGCCGCGGCAGACGACCACCCCCGGCGGCGGATCGTCAGCCGCCCCCGCGTCGTCAGCCTCCGGCTCGGCACCACAGACGCCGCACCGCGGCGGGCAGAGCAGGTCCAGACCCCGGCCCGTCCAAGTGGCCGCTCGCCGCCGCAGTGTTTCCAACCAGGCCATCTGGGGCATCCCCGGGGCGGAGCCCGGATTGACGTTCCGGCCCCGGATTCCTACGCTCCGCGGCCCGCTGACACCCCCCAATCGTCCGGCATCGCCGCGGCCCGTCAAGCGCCCATGCTCATCGACCGCTACATCACCCGCGCCCAGCTCAACGCGTTCGTGATCGTGTTCGTGAGCCTTGCCGGTCTGTACTTCGTGTTCGACGCATTCACGAACATGGACGAGTTCAGCGCCCATGCGCGGAAGGCCGGCGGCCTGGCGAAGGTGCTGGCGGCCTACTACGGCTACCGGCTGATTTGGTTCTTCGATGCCACCAGTCCCGTGATCTCGCTGGCCAGCGCGATGTTCGCGCTGTCCTGGCTCGAGCGGCACAACGAGCTGACCGCGCTCCTGGCGGCGGGTGTGACCCGCTGGCGGATCGCCCGTCCGACGATCGTCTTCGCGGCCGTGGTCACCCTCGCCGCCGCCACCAGCCGCGAACTGGTGATCCCCAGGATCCGGCACACCTTCGCCCGCAACGCCCAGGATCTCGCTGGCGACCAGCCGGCGCCGTTCGAGGCCCGGTACGACCATCGTACGGAGATCCTGTTCCGCGGCCGGACGGCCCAGGCCGCCGCGATGCGGATCGATGCGCCGAGCCTGCTCATGCCGCCGCAGCTCGGCGACTACGGTCCGCAGATCGACGCAACCGAGGCGGTCTGGCAGCCGGCCGGCCCCGACCATCCGGCCGGCTATCTGCTCTCCGGCGTCGTCGAGCCGCCCGACATCGACGGCCTGGCACCGCTCGAGGCGAGCGGCCGGCCCGTGGTGCTGACGCGGGCGGGAGCAGCCTGGCTCCAGCCGCGGCAGTGCTTCGTGGTCAGCGACGTCACGTTCGAGCAACTGATCGGCTCGACGAATTGGAGCCAGTATTCATCGACACCCGAACTGATGCGGGCGATCGCCAATCCCAGCCTCGGCGTGGCCGCCGACATCCCGCTCCGGGTTCACGCCCGCGTGACCACGCCCCTGCTGGACATGGCGTTGGTCCTGCTCGGCCTGCCGCTGGTGGTCGGGCCATCCCGCCGCGGCGTGTTCGTCGCCGTCGGCCTGTGCGTGGCGATGACGGTCGTCTACTTCCTGGTCGTCCTCGGGGCGCACGCCCTGGCCAGCGCCGACATGTTCAGCCCGTCGATGGGCGCCTGGCTGCCGCTGCTCGTCCTGGCGCCGCTGGCCGCCTGGCGGGCCCAGCCCATGTGGCAGTGATCCGGGGGGTTCACGGCCCCAGGAGCCGCACCGTTCGGGCGGTGATTTTCGCGATCTCCGGGAGCGGAAGTTTTTCCCGCCCGTCGGCCGGCACCCGCCAGGCGAGGATCACGCAGGCCTTCTGGCCGGGTTCGGCGGACAGCCAGATCGCTGTGGTGCCCGGGAGCCGCTTCTCGACGGTGACATCGGCCTTCGTCACCTGAAACGGCTGCGGCCCCTCGAGCTCCAGCACGTCCCACTTGCCAAACGCCGCGGACTCGTCGTCCAGCGACTGCCCCTTGCGCCACGCCGCCTTGCCGAACTCCTCGTCCGCACGCACCTGGCCGAGGATGGCCTCGGCGACCTTCTCCTTCGGGCGGTCGGCCGTGGGCACCACGCCCACCGTGAGCACGATCGGAAGCCGGCCATCGGCGGCATCGACCTGCGCCTCGTAGCCGCCGGCGAACCCGGGAAAGTCGCGAAGGAACGGGGGCACGGACCGGGCCGGGGTCTCGCTGCCGTCGAGCTGATTGGCGAGCACCGCCGGCAGCCGCAATTCGGCTCGGCCGTCCGCCACGACCGTGGCCGTCGGCCGCAGGGCCGCGAACTCGCCCGCCAACCGGCGGTCCGCAACCCGCTTCATGTAGGCGGCGTCGTAGGCGGACGACGAACAGCCGCAGATGCCTCCGCACGCCACTGCCAGCACGATCCAGCGCATGTCGCAGCCTCCATTCCCGCGGGCGTCCGGCACCGTCCGAACCGCCTTCGGTGACGATTGTGCGGAATTTGGCAGCCGGTCAACGGCCCGGAACAAAACCCGCGATTCCCCGGAAGTGCCCATGCCGCAAGCCTTTCCGCACCCTCCTTTTTTTGCCAGTCCTTTTTTCTCCACCTCACCCACCCTGCCTGCCGATCATTTTTCTGCGGACGGGAGTCCGCGGAGCCGGGCGGCACGCCCGTCTCGCCTGGTCAGGCAAAGGAGTGCCAGCGTCATGCGGATCAACACCACCAGATTCGGAAGGATCGACGTCGACACGGCCGACGTCATTCACTTCGCCAGCGGCCTGCCGGGCCTCGAGGACTGCCGCGACTGGGCCCTGCTCGCCGACGCCACCAACGACGCGCTCGGCTGGCTGCAGAGCACCACCCGCGGCGACGTGGCTCTCGCCGTGGTCAGCCCGCGGCGGTTCGTTCCCGACTATCAGGTGCGGATCCCGCGCAGCGAGCTCACGCCGCTGGCCATCGGCGACATCCGCCAGGCCCAGGTCGTGGTGGTGGTCGGCACGAACGGCACGACCCTCACGCTCAATTTGAAAGCGCCGATCGTCATCAACCTCGAAGCCCGCACCGGCCGTCAAGTCGTTGCCAGCGGCGAGCTGCCTTTGCAATACGAACTCAATCACGAACGACCGCCGCTCAAGAAGAGCGCATAATCACCAGTGACCGTCGGCGGAGGATCGCCGACGCCACGCATGGATCAGGAAGGACCCCCGCGATGCTCGTGCTCTCCAGACAACGTGACGAAAGCATCATGATCGGCGACAACATCGTCGTCACGATCGTGGACATCCGGGGAGACAAGGTCCGCCTGGGCATCAATGCCCCGTCCGAGGTCCCGGTGCACCGCCAGGAGGTCTACGAGGCGATCCAGCGGGAGAACCTCCGGGCCGCGCGGCTCGAGCCGGGCGACACGCAGGACATCGGCAAGTTCGCCAACCGCGGCACCGGCCGCCCCGGCGACGCGCCCCGACCGCGGTGACGCACCCCCGGTTCACGGGCTGAAGTACGCCGGGTGATTGCCCGGCTTCCACTTGATGTTGCAGCCCAGGCTCGGAATCTGCTGGGTCAGCGGCGGCCGACCGGCCAGCAGGGCGTCGACGGCCGCCCGCAGGTCCCTGCCCGTCACCGGCACGTCGCTTCCCGGCCGGCTCGGGTCAAGCTGGCCGCGGTACACCAGCTTCCGGCCGGCGTCGAAGACGTAGAAGTCGGGCGTGCAGGCGGCATGGTAGGCCTTCGCCACCTCCTGGGTCTCGTCATACAGGTACGGGAACGGGTAGCCGCGGTCCTCGGCCTCGCGGACCATCTGTTCGGGCGAATCTGCCGGATGGCTGGCGACGTCGTTGGAGCTGATGGCGACGAAACCGACGCCGCGCGGGATGAACTCTCGGCCGAGCCGGGCCAGTTCGTCGGCCACATGCTTCACGAACGGGCAGTGGTTGCAGATGAACATCACGACCGTGCCCTGGGGGCCGGCCGCGGCGGCATAGTTGACCATCCGGCCATCGACGTTGGGGAGGTCGAAGTCGGGGGCGACGGTGCCCAGCGGCAGCATCGTGGAGGGGGTGCGGACCATGGAGGACGCTCCTGGGTTCGGGGAACGCGGGTATCGTACCCGCCGCGCGGGTCGGGGGAAGCGTCACGCGGTTCGGGGCTGCCCATGCCCCGTCGCCGGACGTTCGCTGCGCCCATCCTGGGCTCCGCTCTCTCGGAGCTGCCTGCGCTCCGGCATCCATGCCTCCGCTGGTCAGCTACGCCGGCTCCCGGGGCATGGGCAGCCCCTCACGGATGCGACGTTCGACCGCAGCATCAAGATGGCGTAGCCCATCAGCGACAGGCAGATGACGTGAAAGATGTTCAGCGGCCCGAGCAGCGGGGCGTAGGGCTTGAGGAACTCCCAACAGAATCGCTGCCCCGCGTACCAGAGGACCATCAGATAGAAGCCGTTCCGCAGGAAGAACGCGTCGCGGCGGGCGAGCATCACGAGGGCATAGAAGAGAAACGCCGCCATCGCGGCCGACTCGTAGAGCTGCACGGGGTGGCGGGGAATGTGGTCGCCGAAATCGTGCCCCCAGGGGACCGCGGTCGGTGCGCCGTGCGTGTGGTCCGTGAGCCCGGAATAAAAACATCCCCAGCGGCCGATGGCCACGCTCGTGGCGAAGGCGGGCACGAAGATGATGCCGGTCGAGCCCGTGATGCCGCGGGCCCGCTTGAAGAGTTCGATCGCGGCGATTGCCCCGGCCAGGGCCCCGACGATGCTCCGGGCCACGCCCGGCTCACCGGAGAGCCACAGGTTCGCCGTGCCGGCCGCGTAGCCGCCAAGCGCCGCGCCGACGACCAGGGCGGCCGCATAGCCGAAGCCCGCCTGGTCGATCCGCGCCGCCGCGTCCCGCAGCCGCCACAAGAAGCAGCCCACGGTCATGGCCGCCGCGGCCGTGGCGGCGGCGATGTCGAACACCGTGTGGACGTTCACTGCGGCAGCGGCGGAAAGTTCGGCGGCTCCTCGGGACGGCTGGCGAAAGTGAAGACCATCGCGAGCAGTCCCTTGATGGCAAACCCCGCCGCCACGGCCAGCGGCGGCAGGGTTCCGTCCATGCCCTGGATCACCAGCCCCACCGCGAAGCCGAAGTCGAGCAACGCCAGCAGCGTCATCATGATCTTCGCCATGATTCCAGGTCGTGCGCCGGTGCCAATGAACATCAGCACGACGACATTGCCGATCAGCGACACGAGCATCGCCGCCACGATGCCCAACGCGAGCAGATTCGCACGGCCGTCCATCGTCAGCAGCACGGCACAGCCGCCCCCGAACGGCACGACCAGCAGCGGGATGACCGCCAGCGGAAACAGCAGCCCACGCGTGATTTCGAACAGGTATTTCTGCTCGCTCATCGCCCCTCCAGCGACCGCCGCATCCGCTCCCGGGCGGCCGCGTCGCGGTAGAACAGGTTGTAGGTCTCGAACGGGATGATCTTTTCCTCGGGCGTGACGAAGTGGATGCACGACCGCTTCACGCGGCCCAGGCAAAAATTGTGGGCGTCCATGAACTCCACGATCACCACCCGAAACGTGTCCTCGTAGCCGAGGCCCGCCGGCAGCGGCACCTCGGGCAGGCAGCAGAGGAGCTCGGCGAGCTTCTTTTCATTGTTGCATTCGGCGGTCGAGAGCGAGAAGAACTCGAGCACCTGCCGGTGAAGGTCGGGATACTTCTCGAACGTGATCGCGTTGGGCAGGGACTCGACCAGCAGCTCGCGGGGAAAAAACGACGTCACGGGGGCGATCTTCGCTCCCTTCCGCAGGGCGTAGCCGATGGCGATGCTCTCGGGGTTGCAGGGCAACGGGATAATGTCGCCTTCGCCGAACGGACCGCCGGAGTCCACGATCCGCCGCCGGATGGCTGACAGGGGAAAGCGGTCTCGGGACGGATCAAAACCCTCGTTGCGACCGGCGTCCTGGACGGGCTGGAGGACGACGCCGCGGACGCACCGCCACTGGAGGGCATGGTCGATGATCGCCGGGATCTCGTCGTCGTTCACGCCCTGCTTGACGACGACGACGAGCGTGGTGGAGATGCCGGCCCGCTCCAGGGCCTCGAGGGCCTCGCGGCGGATCCGCGTCAGGTCGGCGCCGCGGAGATTCAGGTGGGCCTCCGGCCGCAGGGAGTCGAACTGCAGGTAGACCTCGAAGCCGGGCCGCAGGTCGGCGAGCCGCTTCACGAACTCCGGGTCTTCGGCGATGCGGATGCCGTTGGTGTTGAGCATCACGTGGCGGATCGGCCGCCGCTTGGCCGCAGCGAGGATTTCCAGGATCTGGGGGTGGATGGTGGGCTCACCGCCGGAGATCTGCAGCAGGTCGGGCTCTCCCTCGCTGCGCACCAACGCGTCCATCATCCGCTCGATCTCGGCCAGCGGCCGGTGGAGGGAGCGGCGCGGCGAGGAGTCGGAAAAGCAGACCGGGCAGGTGAGGTTGCAGGCCTCGTTGACGTCGATGAGCGCCAGACAGGAGTGCTGTTCGTGGTCGGGGCAAAGGCCGCAGTCGTAGGGGCAGCCCCGCTCGGTGTGCGTCTGGAGGACGAGCGGCCGATCGCCTGGCTTGAGGTAGTCGTGGCACAGCCGCCAGTAGGCGGCGTCGGTCGAGACGAGCACCTTCCGCGGGCCGTGGGTGCGGCACCGCTTGTGGTAATAGACCCGCCCGTCCTCGATGGCGATCTTCGCCGGCACGAGGGTCAGGCACTCGTCGCACAGCGACGTGGTCTGGCCGAAGAACACGTACGGCGCCTGCCGGCGTGCGGTGGTAGTCATGGTCCCTCCCGGGGTGGCGACTGGGCGTCGAGCCGCTGCGCGGCCCGGAACAGGGACACCGCAAGGAGCACCGCCAGGACGGCGATCACGGCGATTTGAAACCGGCCGTCGGCGAGCAGCCGGAACGGCTCGGCCGCGGGCGGGGGAGTCGCGACGACCGTCGCGGGGCCGAGCGTCGCGGGCATCGTGTCCGCGCGGGCGGCGAGGGCGGCGCGGATCGCGGCGGTGTCGTATCGCGGCGCCGCCAGTTCGCCGCCGTAGGCCAGCCGGTAGCCGCCGGCCGGCTCGGCGAGGAACACGACCTCTCGAACGGGGCCGCGGGCCGTAACGCCGGTAACGACAATCGGCGGGCTGTCGCCGTCGTCGATCACGAGGTCGTACGACGCAAGCCGGCTCTCGGGCAGCGGCACAACCAGCTGCTCGCGGCGGATGCCCGCCACGTCGATCCGCGTGATCGTGGCCGTGGCGAGCGGCCGGCCACGGAGCGGCTGCCCGTCACGGTCGGCCGCCACCGGCTGCTCGACGCTCACCGGCCGGCTGAAGTTCCTGGAGTCGGTCGCGATCGTGAGTTCGGTGACCGGCTCCCGACGGGTGTCGACCGTGATCCGGGTCGCCCGGCCGTCGGGCTCGCGGGCCGTGCGAAAGCCGACGACCGCATGGTCGGCGAGCACCGCGGTGGCCCGCTGCTCGACCTCCTCGGTGTACACCAACTCAATGCCGTCGATGCGGAACGGCCGGCGGTCGACGAGCGTCGTTTCGCGAACCTCACGCGGCTCGCCGCCGGCGAGCGTCCGCGTCAGTTCCGCGAGCCGCGACTGCTGCTCCTGCGTCACGTCCCCGATCACGATCCGGTAGCGGCCGCCGGGCCCGCGGGCCGGCGCGGCCGGCAGGGGGATCGTCACATCGCGAACATCGATGAAGCGGGTGTAGTCATAGATGACCGCCTCCGCCACGACCGGCGTCCACTCGCGGCCGTCGGCCGACCACGACACCGAAACGCGATGCTCAAAATCGTGGAGCGGCGTGAGCAGCGTGACGGCCTCGGGCACGATCCGGTCCTGCCCGGGGCCGAGCACCACCGTGATCTCCAGGCCGTCGTCCGCCAGCGGCTTGGCGATCGGCCGCGTGGCCGCGGCCGTCCGTCGCAGCGGCCGGCGATCGGTCCGCGTCACATCCCGCACGACGTGGGGCACCTCGACGCCCGTCGCGTCGAGGATTCGCAGGTCGCCGTAGCCGACCGCGGCGGCCGCGTGGACGTCGGCATCGAGCGGCACCGCGACGAGCGTCGTCGCCGCGATGGCCGGCAGCACCACCGGCTTCTCCCGCCGCCCGGCCTCGACCGCCTCCGCGGCGGCGGCCAGGCAGACCGCCGCCGTGAACAGAATCGCTTCCATGCGGATCATGGTGTGGTGTCTCCGCCGGGCGCGACGACGAACTTTTCGCGAAACCTCAAGTACACGAACGAGCCGGCGATGAGAACGACGCCGAGGATCAGGAAGGCCACGATCCGCCAGAACGTGTCGAGGCTTGCCAGGTCGTGGAAGAACACCTTCCCCGACACGATCGCGAACAGCACGAGCCCCGTCCAACGCAGCGGTCCGACGTTCCGCGCGATCCCGGCGAGGACGAGGGCCAGCGCGAACAAGGCCCACACGATCGACACGCCGCCGGCCCGCAGGCCGGGATAATAGGCCGCCAGGAACGAGTTCGTTTCCAGCGTCAGGAAGGCGAACAGCGTGCCCAGACAGGCGACGGCCAGGAGCGTCCGCGCCTCGGCAACCCGCGGGCCGGCCGTGACGGCGACGGCCACCGCCAGGAAGGCGATCACCGCCCCGAAGTCCACGGCCCGCAGCCCGGCGTCGAGCAGCGAGTAGCCGGGGCCGGCCACGAACCGTTCGTCCACACCCCAGGCCGGCAGGTCCCAGGCGAAGAGTTTCACGAGCACCGCCGCGACCACGCAGCCGGCCAGTGCGAGGGCCGTGCGGTCGCCGCGCACCGCATACCGCCGGAGGAAGATCGCCCCCACTCCGAGCCACACGAGCGACAGCAGCGGCAGCCGCGCCGCGGGGAAGAAGAAGTCGGCCGTGCGATCGACCTCGAGGTGCACGTAACAGAGCAGGGCCGCGATTCCGGCCAGCCAGACGAGCGGCACCAGCCACGCGGCGCCGCGATCCGCCGTCGGGGCTGCGGCCTCGAGGCCTCGCGCCGGGCGGCCGAGCATCCGGGCCGCCACGCCGAAGGCGGCGATCGGCATGCCGAAGGCGATCGCCCGCTCGGCAAGCAGCCGCAGGTAGCCGGCAGCCGGCAGTTCAGCGGCCGCAGCCGCCACACTGCCGCCGGGGAGGAAGGTGCGGCCGAGATCGAACGTGCACAGCCGCACGAACACGAGGCCGAGAAGCACCAGCGCCATCCGCCGCACGATCCCGCTCTCGAGCCGTTCGGCCATCCACAGGAGAACGACCGCCTGGATCGCCCAGCTGGCCGTGACCCACTGCTGCGAGAGCACCAGGGGCATGGTCACGGCCACGAACGTGGCGGCCAGGCCGAGGAAGGAGACGAGCAGCCCGCGGTCGGCGACCCGGCGGCGGAGGAAGAACAGCACGTGCGCGGTGTAGAAGGCGGCCAGGCCGAGCGTCACGATGGCCACCTGCCGGCGGCCGAAGGCCTGTTCCACCATCCAGAACGAGATGCCGAAGAAGACGGCCGCGTTGGCGAGCAGGGCCAGCAGGTCGAGGACCGTCGCCGGCGTGCCGCGCACGACCTTGTAGAGGAAGGTCATCGTCGAGAAGAGCACGAAGAAGCCGACGATGAACGGGTAGGTCTCGCGGAACTGGGCCGGCTCGTAGTTCACCAGCGCCGCCGGCACCAGGCACCAGGTCGCCACGAAGGCCAGCAGGTTGACCAGCGGCCAGTTCCGCCAGAAGCAGATCGCCAGCACGCCGGCGCCGAGGACGAGCAGGTAGCCGAACAAGGCCGTGAGGTTGGGGTCGGCGGTCGCGAACATCAGCGGCGTGCCGTAGCCGCCGATGATCCCCAGCACGGCCACGAGGATCGAGTCGAACCGGACCGCGATCCCGCCGGCCAGCACCGTGACCGCCCCCATGAGGGCGAAGGCGGTGCCGGTGTCGACGAGCCCGAACAGCCGGTGCGCGGCGAAAACGCTGAAATACAGCGTGGCCAGGCCGCCGCCAAGGAAACCCTGGCCGAGCACGCCGTAGCGGCCGCCGAGCAGCCGTGTGCCGAGGATCAGCAGCGCGAGCCCGGCAGTGGCCGACAGGGCCACGCGGGCCTGGGGCCCGAGCAGGCCGCGGTCGATCGACCACTTGAGGAAGAAGCCGATGCCCGCGACGAGGATCACGATGCCCACCCGCAGGAGCCACTGGCTGGCGACCGCATACTCCGTCGAGACGCCCGCGGGGATGTGGTCCTCGCCGACGATGATCCAGTTCCAGATCGTGCGGAGCGTGTCGCGGGCGGCGGTCTCGAACCGGCTCGGCTCGGGCCGCGGCCGGCGGCAGCGGCGGCGGCTCCGCGACCACCACCGGCGCGACGGCGGCCGGCTCCGCCGCGGGGGTCTCGGTCCGCGCACGGCGATCCAGGGTCGCGGCCAGGAGATCGTCCATCCGCCGCTGGCGGTCGAGGAGTGTCCGCTGTGTCTCCGCGATCTGCCGCACGATGGACGTGAGGCGGAGGACGAGCCACCCGACGACGATGATCGCGACTGTGCAGAACTCCATCAGATCATCCCTTGGGTGATTGGCCGACCGTCGCGGAGTCTAATCTGTCCGTGGACAAAGCCCTCCATGGCCTTTGTCCACTTGGCCGACCGGTGGAAACGCCAAGGGTTTCCACGGTCGGCATTCCTCGCATCCTGCTCGGGCAGATGTGTTCCACATTCTGCCTGTCCGTGGACAAAGCCCTCCATGGCCTTTGTCCACTTGGCCGACCGGTGGAAACGCCAAGGGTTTCCACGGTCGGCATTCCTCGCATCCTGCTTTTGATGTTGGGCGTTCGCCAGGCTTGCTCTCGGCTTGACACGCGTGAACGGCACAAAAAGCCCCCGGCGGAAGCCGGGGGACTCCGGGTTGCATGCCTTCCCGGGTGCCATGCGATGGGGGTTTGAGCTGGAAAATCGCGTGCATTCATGCGGCATGGACGGCGGGTTGGTTTTCATGCCCGGAGTCCCCGGGTTTCCACCCGGGGCTTCTTGTGTGCGTGCCAGGCCCGGAGGGCCGGGTTGATTCCAAGCGGGCGGCGGCCCGCCAAGCGAACCGCGGCACGAGGCCGCGGGTTCGCGT
>JAJTED010000184.1 GCA_021300535.1 Planctomycetaceae bacterium
GTTCCTCGCCGCGCTGCACTTCGACCGCGACGTTCGCGCCGGGCTTGCTGGCCCGCACCGCCTTCACGAGGTCCTCGAAGGACGCGATCGGGCCGGCGCCGAACCGGCACACGAAACACCAGTCAGTCCCCGCTGCGATGGCGATGTTCTTGCCTCGGCGCAGACCGTCTCCCAGCCCCCTGGCTTCGATGCCTCGCGGACGGCACCGGTCAGAGGCCGCGGATGTCGATCACGGGCATCGCGTCGGGCGACGTTTGGAAGATTGCCCGGTCGGCGTGGGCCTGGACGAGCTCGGCCCAGTCGGCGGGCGGGCCTCGCGCAGGCGAAAGCAGGAGCGGCTCCAGCGGTTCGCCCAGGTGCGTGAGGATCCTCCGAATCGGCCCCGGCTTTGGTGGAACGCGATCAGCCGGATGTCGCCCCCGCAATTCGGGCACGGGAGCGGAAACTCCTCCCCTACCCGCGCCATGAGCTTGGCCCAGGCGATCCGTGAGGTGTCGTGCGTGCGGGGCTCTTGATGTCGGGCACCCTCGGCTGAAGCACCCTCACCCCAACCCGCTCCCCGAGCGAGAGGGGATGCGGCATCGCATGGCTTGCCGACATTCCCGATTGCCAGCGCCGTGACGGCTTTCCGGAGCCGGTGATTCGGCGCGAACACTCCGTGGTAGCGGTGCCGATGCTTCGAAGGGGGGCCGGGCGCAATACTCGGAGCAGGTGTTCCAGGCTCTCAAAATAGCTCGGCACGTCGCGGTCGATGAGCGTGATCCTCGCGCTCGCATCGACCGAAAACCCGCTGTTCTCCCAGGCGAGCAGGTCAGCGGCGGCCGCGGGCGGTCCTCGAGCCGTTGGTGACGATTCTCGCCCCGTTCGCCCCGCACCTGGCCGAGGAACTCTGGGAGCTGCTCGGCCGGCCGGCGCCGGTGTCGCTGGCCGCCTGGCCGACGGTCGAGCCGCAGTGGCTCGTGGACGACCCGGCTCGTCAACTTCGTGCTTGGTTGACCGGCGGCCCAGCCGTCTGGACTGCCCTGCCGGGGTGGAGCCAGGAACGTTTCCGCCGCACCATCTTCAGGCGATGATCTCCTTCACGACCCGGCCGTGGACGTCGGTGAGGCGGTAGTCGCGGCCGCTGTAGTGGTAGGTGAGCTTCTCGTGGTCGAGCCCCATGAGGTGGAGCATCGTCGCGTGAAGGTCGTGGACGTGCATCCGGTTCTCCACGGCCTTGAACCCGAACTCGTCGGTGGCGCCGAAGACCATCCCGCCGCGGACGCCGCCGCCGGCGAGCCAGATCGTGAAGCCGTGAGGGTTGTGGTCGCGGCCATCCTTCCCCTCCGTGGTCGGCGTGCGGCCGAACTCGCCTCCCCAGACCACGAGCGTGTCGTCGAGTAGGCCCTGCTGTTTGAGGTCTTGAAGGAGCGCGGCGATCGGCTGGTCGACCGCTTGACACAAGTTTCTGTGGCCCGTTTCGCTGTTGCCGTGAAGGTCCCAGGGCTGCTGGCTGCCCGCGTAGACCTGCACCACCCGCACGCCCCGCTCGAGCAGCCGGCGGGCGAGCAGGCAATTGCGGGCAAACGACTCGCCGCTCATGGGCATCGCGCCGGTGAACTGCTTCACGGATCTGGTGATCCCGTAGGCGTCGTGCGTCGCTGCCGTCTCGGCCGAGATGTCGAAGGCCTCGATTGCGGACGTCTGCATGCGGAAGGCCAGTTCCAGCGATGCGATTCGCGCGGCGAGGTTGTTTTCCATGCCCTGGTCCTGCAGGTGCATCTCGTTGAGACGCTGCGCGAAGTCGAGCCGCCGCCGCTGGGCGTCAGCCGCGGCATAGGGGTCGGTGAGGTTGTCGAGTACTTTTCGCGGGTCATACTTCGCCCGCGAATCCCGAAGCGGATCAACCCCCTTGACGTGGCAACCCTGGTAGATGCCAGGCAGGAAGCGGTTGCTCCAGTTCGACGCGCCGTTGACTGGCTGGCCATCTCCAAGGACGACGAAGCCGGGGAGATTCTCGTTCAGCGAGCCGAGCCCATAGAGCAGCCAGGAGCCATAGGACGGCCGGACCGGTGTCAGGGATCCGGTGAACATCATGTAGTTGGCGGGCTCGTGGGCCGGCGAGTCCGTGTGCATCGAGCGGATCACGCACAGGTCGTCGGCATGCCGGGCGAGATGCGGAAGGAGCTCGCTGATCTCCATGCCCGATTGGCCGTGTTTGGCGAACCGGAACGGTGAGGGCATCAGCCCGCTCGTCGTACGCTCGGTCTTGATGACATCAACCGCACCGGGTCGCTGGCCGGCAAACTTCTCGAGGGCCGGCTTCGGATCGAAGGTGTCGACCTGCGAGGGACCGCCGTTCATCCACAGATGGATGATTCGCTTGGCGCGGGGGGCAAAGTGCGGCGGCTTGGCCGCCAGCGGACCACTGGCGGCCGAGGCCTCCCCGCCGAGCACGGCGGCCAGACCGGCGATGCCGACGCTCTGCGCGGTGTTCGCGAGCAGGTTGCGGCGGGTGAGCAGGCGGGGACCCATGTTGATGCTCCGCAAGAATGGTGTCGAGCCGGGCCGATCAAGGCAGAAAAATGAATTCGTTCGCGAGCAGAATGGCATGACAGACCTGTGGCCAGTCGTTTCCGTTCGCCTGGAGGTACTCGAGCGTTGCCTGGCGCTCTTGCGATTTCGGCGCCCGGGCGAAGGCGAGCTTCCAGAGCCGGTCGATGCGGCCGCCGTCGTCGGCCGCCTCACGGGCGAGACGCTCGGCAAAGGCCTTCGACATCGCCACGACGAACGGGCTGTTGAGGCCGAAAAGCTGCTGCTGCGGGACCGTGGTCACCGTCCGCCGCTCGCTGGTGACGCCGGGATCGGGCACGTCGAAAAGCGACATCGTGGAGTTGGTCTTGAAGCGGCTGAAGAAGCAGTAGAGCGTGCGGCGGCCATGGGACGGATCCTCTGGAAGCAGTTGCTGTTTACCGTCGGCAGCCATTGGCAGGCCGCCGCGGGTGGAATCGAGCTTTCCGGCGACGGCCAGCGTCGCGTCGCGCCAGGCCTCGAACTCCAGCCGGCGGGGCGTCATCCGCCAGAGCAGCCGGTTGTCGCCGTCGAGCCGCTGGTTGGCGGCGTCGGGCCGGCTCGAGAGCCGGTAGGTGGTCGAGAGCGTGATCTCGCGAATCAGCCACTTCTTCGACCAGCCGTGCTCCATGAACCGCACGGCGAGCGTGTCGAGCAGTTCGGGATGCGAGGGCCGCTCACCAAGCTGGCCGAAGTTGGAGGGCGTGCCGACCAGACCGCTGCCAAAGAGGTGGTGCCAGACGCGGTTGACGAACACCCGCGCGGTAAGCGGGTTGTCGCGGCTGGCGATGGCGGCGGCGAGCTCGAGCCGGGTGAACGCCGCGGCGGCGGTGCCCGAGTTCATGGGCCGCGACAGCACCTGAAGGAACCCCGGGGGCGCCGGCGCGCCGAGCTGGCCGTCGTTGCCGCGAATCTTGATCTTCATCGCCATGCCGCCTCCCTTCACGCCCGGCGCCCGCGGCGGCTCCGGCGGCTCCGTCTTCGCATGTTCGGCCTGCTCGCGAGTGAGCGACTCGTGCCGCTGCTTCGCCTCGGCGGTGAAAAACTTCGGAACCTCATTGGCAGCAATCCTGAAAATTCCCTTTTTGTTGGTGAACAGGAACTTGAGGGGCAGATCGTGCTCCGGCTTCAGCGCCGCCGGCTTAGGCTTCTTCTCCTGTTTTTCCCGGTCGAGCCGATCGAGATCCACGACCGCCTCTGCCACGGTCGCAGCAACCTGCCGCGACGCAGTGGCGATCTCCGGCGGGACGTCGACGTCTCCCGAACCAGCCGCGGCCGCGGGAACCGCCTCCAGCACAGCCGTCTGCCAGCCCTTGAGAGCGTCGCCGGCTGCGTCCAGTTCTTTCCTGCCAGCCACGGCCTTGGCCAGACGTTCGAGGATCATGGGCTCGAGACCGTGCCGCTTCGCTAGGTCTGGCAGATCCGGCGGCAACTTGCGGGCGGCGCGGACCTCCGCCCGCCACACCGCCTCGAGGTAGGCGGTGAGTTTCGCGAGTTCCTCACGTGACACCCGGTCGGACTCTCCCTGGAGAAACTTCGTCATTCGATTGGCGATCTCCGCCTGGCGACTCAGCCAGTCGCTCCGGGCCCGCTCCTGCTCCGGGCTGCCGAGCGGCAGTTCCGCATTCCACTCGCCGCCGTTATAGGCTGCGGCGAGAGAGTAGTAATCGCGGGTCGGAATCGGATCGAACTTGTGGTCGTGGCACCGGGCGCACGAGGCCGACAGCCCGAGCAGACCGCGGGTCACGGTGTCGATCCGGTCATCGAGCTCGTCGGAGATTTTTCTACCCGGGCCGTGCGTCCTCAGCCCGAGGCCTTGGAAGCCGAGGCCGGCGAGCCGCGTCACGTGGTCATCCTTCGGCTCCGGGAGCATGTCACCGGCGAGCTGCAGGCGGAGAAACTGGTCGTAGGGCATGTCGGCGTTGAACGCGTTCACGACCCAGTCGCGGTAGCGGAACGCATTGGGCGACGGCGCCGGGAAGACCGAACCGCCGAGATCATTGGCGTAGCGGGCGACGTCGAGCCAGTGCCGGGCCCAGCGTTCGCCGAAGTGCGGGCTGGCGAGCAGCCG
>JAJTED010000185.1 GCA_021300535.1 Planctomycetaceae bacterium
CGCCGGAGGCATGGAGGAGGTTGTAGCCGTCGATGATCAGCTTCATGGCCGGTGTCCGCCGCGGTCAGGGGCCGCGTTGCGGGCGGCCGCGGTCAACCAACGAGCCGGTGCTTCACCCGGCCTCCCACGATCGTGACCACCGCCCTGCCCTGGAGTGTCCAGCCGTCGAACGGCGTGTTCACGCTCTTGGAGTGAAACTGCCTCACGTCCACCCGCCAGGAGAGGTTGGGGTCGATGAGCGTGATGTCGGCGGCCGCTCCCGGCCGCAGCGTGCCCCGGCTCAGACCGAGGATCCGCGCCGGCAGCGTGCTCAGCGCCTCGATCAGCCGCGGCCAGCCGATGCGGCCGGGGACGATGAGCCTCGTCACCGCCAGCCCCACCGCCGTCTCCAGGCCGAGAATCCCGAACGGGGCCCGGTCGAGTTCCAGCATCTTCTTCTCGCGGGCGTGGGGCGCGTGGTCGGTGGCGATGCAGTCGATCGTGCCGTCGACGAGGCCCGCGATGATCGCCTCGACGTCGGCGGCCGTCCGCAGCGGTGGGCTCATCTTGAAGTTGGCGTCGAAGCCACGGAGGTTCTCGTCGGTGAGCGTGAAGTGATGGGGGCAGGCCTCGGCCGTGACGCGGGCGCCGCGCCGCTTGGCCTCGCGGATCAGCGCCACGCCGCCGGCGGTCGAGACGTGCATCACGTGCAGGCGGCCGCCCGTCACCTCCGAGAGGGCGATGTCGCGGCCGATCATCACCTCCTCGGCCGCCGCGGGCATGCCGGTGAGGCCGAGGACCAGCGACACCAGCCCCTCGTGCATCACGCCGCCACGGGAGAGTTCCAGGACCTCCTCGTGGGCGAGCACGGGCTTGTCGAACATCCGGCAGTACTCGAAGGCACGCCGCATGAGCTCCGCGTCGTAGACCGGCGCGCCGTCGTCGCTGAACGCGACCGCTCCCGCCTCCACGAGCTGGCCGATGTCGGCGAGCTCCTTCCCCTCGCGGCCGCGGCTCACGCAGGCCACGACGAACACGTTGCAGTTGTCTGCCCGGGCCGCCTTTTGATGGATGAACTCGACCGCCGCCTGGGTGTCGATCGGCGGCTCGGTGTTCGGGATGCAGGCGACGCTCGTGAACCCGCCGGCCACGGCGGCCCGCGTGCCCGTCTCGATCGTCTCGTCCTCCTCGCGGCCCGGCTCGCGGAGGTGCACGTGCATGTCGATCAGGCCCGGGGCGACGATCAGGCCGGTGGCGTCGATCGTCTCGTCGGCCCGGCCCAATGGCTGGCCGCCGGCATGTCCGACCGACACGATCAGGCCGTCGCGGATGAGCACGTCGTCCACCCGGTCGACGCCCTGGGCGGGATCGACCACGCGGCCGCCGCGAATGAGGAGCGTGGCCATCAGACGATGCTCGCGGGAGTGTGGGGAGCGGAACGATCCGTGCCGGCGGCCCGCCGCGGGCCGCACGTCAGCCAGAGCACGCCCATGCGCACCGCCAGACCGTTGGTCACCTGGTCGAGGATCAGCGACTGCGGGCAGTCGGCGACGTCGGCGGTCACCTCCACGCCCCGGTTGATCGGGCCAGGGGCGAGGATCAGGAGGTCCTTCTTGGCCCGCTTCAGCCGCTCGCCCGTCATCGCGTAGAGGTGGGCGTATTCGCGCACCGACGGAAAGGGCCGGGTGTTCTGTCGCTCGAACTGGATCCGCAGCAGGTTGAGCACGTCGCACCGCGGCACGATCGCGTCGAGATCATGCGACACCTCCACGCCCAGCTCCCGCCAGCGGTCCGAGACGAGCGTCGGCGGGCCGCAGAGGATGACCTTCGCGCCCAGCTTGACGAGCCCCCAGAGGTTGGAGCGGGCGGTGCGGCTGTGGGCGATGTCGCCGACGAGGCCCACCGTCACGCCGCTGAGGTCGCCGCTGCCGCCGCCGGCGAGGTGGCCGAGCCGCTCGCGCATCGAGAAGATGTCGAGCAGGCCCTGGGTCGGGTGCTCGTGCGGACCGTCGCCGGCGTTGATCACGCCGACGGACAGCTGCTGGGCCAGCAGGTGCGGCGTGCCGGGCGTCGAGTGGCGGACCACGACCGCGTCCACGCCCATCGCCTCCAGATTCTTGGCGGTGTCGATGAACGACTCCCCCTTGGAGAGGCTGCTGGAAGAAGCGGCGAAGTCGACCACGTCGGCGCCCAGACGCCGCGCGGCCAGCGCGAAGCTCGTCTTGGTGCGGGTGGAGTTCTCGAAGAACAGGTTGACGATCGTCGAGCCGGTGAGCACGGCGAGCTTCCGCCGGCATCCGTCGGTGGCCTCCTTGAAGAGGGCGGCGGTGTCGAGGAGAAGGCGGATTTCCGCGGGCGTGAGCCGCTCGAGGTCGAGCAGATGGCGGTGCGACCATGTGGACGGCACCGTCTCCTGATCGAAAGTGGCGGGGGGCATGAGGCGGAAATCCTCTGAAATTCGAACTTCCCAATGGCGGGTCTGGATTCTAGCAGACCTGCGCAGTTTGCCAGCCCGGTTGACCGTGCCGGTTGACCTTGCCTCGGGCGTGTGTCCGCCCCTAACTTCCCGGCTCGATGGATCCTCCCCGGCCGTCGGTGGCGGAACACTGCAGCGCGAGCGATCAACTTCATGCGCCACACCCGCTTCGTGAACGCCGTCCGTCTGCTGACCCTGGCGGCCGGAATCGTCGTCCAGGCCGGCTGCACGTCGGCACTCAGCACCGCCTACCTGCGTGATGCGTTATGGGACATGTCCGAGCATGCCGCGGAATCCGCGGCCGAGGTGCCCGCCGCTGCGGGGGCGGCCACGTCCGCTCCCGGGGATCGCGTGGCCGACGATGTCGCGGTGGACAGGGCCGACGCGGAACGTCGACAGGCGGCGATCGAGGAGGCGGTGGAGCGACTGGCACGGATCGGCACTCTCAACGCCGCAGCCCAGGCCGCGCTCGTCGAGACGCTGCAGGCGACGCAGCAGGAAGACTGGCCGATCGTCATCGAGGCCTTCTCCGCCACGCTGGCCGACGAGCCGGCCGCCGCAGCCGAGCGCCGGGCTGCGTCCGAGTCGGAACCGATGCCCGAGCCGCACGTGGTCGCCAAGGCGCCCACCGAATCGGCCCCCGGAGAGGCGGCCGCCCCGCCAGCCGCGGCGCTCGCCGCCGTCGTCGCACCGGAGCCGCCAGCAGGGCCGGCCGCGTCACTGCCTCCCGGTGCCCCACCCGCTCCGGCGACGCCGCCTGATCCGCCGGCCGCCGTCGCCCGGCCGCCGCTGGCGGTGCGGAACGCCTGCTTCGCCTCGCGGGTCCGCGGCTGGGGCAACGTGGAGCGGTTTCCCGCGGATCGCTTTCAGCCCGGCCAGGAAGTGATCGTCTACTTCGAACTCGATGGGCTGTCGGCCGCGGAGTCGGCAGCGGGCTTCAGGACGGCGATCGACGCGAACCTGCGGCTGGTGGACGGTGAGGGCCGCGAAGTGCATGCCTGGAACTTCGAGCCGATCACCGAGACCTGTCCGGCCCGCCGCCATGACTACTTCGCCCGCTACGTGGTGCGGCTACCCGAATCGGCTGCCGGGGCGTGCCGCGTCGAGCTCGCCGTCCGCGACGCGATCGCGGGCGGATCCGCCACTGCCACGCTCCCCTGCACCGTCGAGTGAGGCGTTGCGCGGCCGGGCGTGAGAAGGTGTCCTTCGCGGCCGCGGCCGCTGAATGCCGGGCGGCGACGCATCGCGCGTGACGCGGCCTGCGCCGTGGGATATCGTTCGCCGACGCGGCCGGGATGCGGCGTCTCCTGTGACGAGGAGATGCGAGCCATGCAGACCGAGCCCCAGGTGTCGTTCGACGACCTGCCCGTGGACGAGGCCGTCCGCGACGCCGCCCTGTCACGTGGTCGTCGCCCAGCCGCACCGTCACCACCGCGAAGGCCGTCTCTACGCGGTCCGCGTCGCCCTCGTCGTGCCCGGCGGTGAGATCGTCATCAACCGCGACCAGCACCTCGACCACGCCCATGAGGACGTGTTCGTGGCCCTCCGCGACGCATTCCTCGCGGCGCGGCGGCGGCTGGAGGACCACGTCCGCCGCCTGCGGGGTGCCGAGAAGGCCCATGCGCCGCGGGCCCGCGGGCGGATCACGCAGATCTTCCCGCTCCAAGGATACGGCTTCATCGCCACGCCCGACGGCCGCGAGATCTACTTCCACCGCCATGCGATCTCCGACCAGGACTTCCGCATGGCCGACGTGGGCAGCCCGGTGCTCTTCACCGAGGAGGAGGGGGACCAGGGGCCGCAGGCCGCCGCCGTCCACCTGGAGCGTCCGCACAGCCACGCCCTGCATCGGGGCGGATCTTCCGCAGGAGCCGAATCATGACGCTCGCGCATGCGGTGGAATCGTTCGACGTGTCGATCCCAGCCACCGGCGCGAAGGGCGCGGCCCTTGCGTTGCCGGGTCGGCTCTGCCTGCCGGCGCCGCCGACGGGCCTGGTGCTGTTCGCACACGGCAGCGGTTCGAGCCGCTCGAGCCCGCGAAACACGTTCGTCGCGTCGGTGCTCCACGAATCGTGGATCGGCACGCTGCTCTTCGACCTGCTCACGGAGCAGGAAGCCACCGACCGTGTCAACGTGTTCGACGTGGCCCTGCTCGCGGAGCGGCTCCTGGCGGCGGTGCGGTTCGTGGCGGGGCTCGAGCAGACGCGGCACCTGCCGCTGCCGCCGCGCTGCTGGAGTGTGAGCACCGGCTGGCCGTCGTGCCCGGAGCGACCCATCTCTTTGAGGAGCCGGGCACGCTCGAGGAGGCGGCTCGCCTGGCCGCCGAGTGGTTCGCCAAGCATCTGCACATGCAGGCCTGATCGTTTCATCCGCAACCCAAGAGATCGACCATGAACCGCAATCCGATCACGTTTGCCGACCGCGACGAGGCGGGCTGGATGCTCGTGGAACGGCTTCGCGGCGAAGCCCTCGAAAAGCCGCTCGTGCTGGCGATCCCACGCGGGGGTGTGGAGATCGGCGCCGTCCTGGCCCGCGGGCTGGGCGCGGAACTCGACGTCGTGCTCTCGCGGAAGCTGCGGGCACCGCACCAGCCGGAACTGGCGCTCGGCGCCGTGTCGGAGTCGGGCGAGGTGTACCTGAACCACTTTGCCAGCGCCATGACCGACGCCGGCGACGCCTACGTTGAAGCGGAGCGGCAGCGGCAACTGGCCGAGATCGAGCGGCGGCGGGCACTCATCCGCGCGGTGCGACCCCAGGCGCCGATCGCGGGACGCACGGTGATCGTCACCGATGACGGCGTGGCGACCGGGGCGACCATGATCGCGGCCCTGCACACGGTCCGCGCGGCGGGCGCCCGCAAGATCATCGTCGCCGTGCCCGTGGCCGCCCCGGACCGCATCGACGCCTTGCGGCCGCTCTGCGACCGCATCGTGTGCCTGCAGGAGCCGGAGGCCTTCTGGGCGATCGGGCAGTTCTACCGCGACTTCGCCCAGGTGGAGGACGAGCGGGTGCTGGAGTTGCTCCGTGACTTCGGCCGGCCGGAAACGAAGTGGGAGCGGGCCGCGGCGGAGCCGGTGCACCGGTGAACGGGCGTCTGGTCGCCGCCAGGTGTCTTTCGCATCGATCGCCACGCCGCTACCGGACGCCGTCAGCGGCTGTCGATGCTCGGCGCGTTCTCGACGGCGAGCAACAGATCGTGAACCTTGTCGGCGAGTTGGTCGATCTGCATCTGCAGCACGTCATTCGGCGACGCCAGGAATGTCGGATCGTCCCAGATCTCCGCCCGCAGCCCCGCCACCTCCAGCCGGATCTCGCGCATCCGCAGATCGAGCGGTCCGATGGCGTCAGCCTTGCGGCCGTTGACCGCACGCGCGTCCGCCAGATCCTCCTCGGCGAGCCGCACGGCCAGGTGGGCGGCCCGCCGCTGGGCGGCGAACGTGTTGCCGTGGGGCTGCTCACGGGTGGCGGCCACTTGGTCCCGCAACAGCTCGATTCGGCCCCGCAACGCCCGCATGTCGGTGTCCGTGACGAGGCCCGGCGAGATCGCATTGAGTCGTTCGGCCTTCTGCAGCCTGGTTTCCGCGAACCGCAGCCGGGCTTCCGCGTAGCGGGCGTGGAGATCGGCATGGCGTTCGGCCAGGCTGCCGGCGGAGGGTTCGCTCGGCGGTTGCGCCAAGGCCCAGCCGAGCACCGAGCCGACCGCCAGCAGCGCGATGGACCCCGCTCCGAAACCGATCCGTCGCGATAGGGTGTTCTGCATGACAAGTCGACCTCTGAAAGGATGAGAAATCATACGCGGCAGACACGCACGCGGGCTCTGCGGCGTCGAGGCCGATGCGTCCTAGCTTCGACTTTTGCAGTTTCTGAGAGTCGTTTTCCCGGTTGAAACTTCCATCTGAAAAGCGGCGAGCCTCCTTCAAAGTGAGTGGACCTTACCCCATTCACTCTGAGCAAGGAGG
>JAJTED010000060.1 GCA_021300535.1 Planctomycetaceae bacterium
CCATCGAGAACCCGCAGCTGTCCGCTGTAGCTGCTGTTGCCCGTGAGTCGCCAGGTGCCAGCCCCGCTCTTGGTGACGCTCGCGACGCTAGCGTCGATCGACGGCAGCGAATTGAGGGCCGTGCTCGTGCCGCTGAGCGTGAAATTCGTCGCGGCGCCCGTCACCGTGCCGGAGATCGTCAGGGCGTCGCCGCCGTTGGCCGCGATGCCGCCGTTGCCGGCGAGGCTGAACGAACGGTTGGTCGAAGCGGCGCCGGCGCCGACATAGCTCAGCGTGCCGGAGGTCGTCGAGGAGCCGAGGCCGATCGTGGCGCTTGCGCCGGTTGGTGCACCGAGGGGGCTGTTGCTGCCGGCGTTGGCGAGGGCCGCGACCTCGAGGACGCCGGACGAGATCGTCGTCACGCCGGTGTAGGTGTTCGCCGTGTTTGCGAGCCGCACGACGCCGCCATTGATCATCGTGAGCGAGCCCGTTCCGGAGATCACGCCGCTGGCGGTGCCCGTCGTCACGCTCGCTTGGAGGATTTCGAGCCCGGCACTGTTGGCGATGTTGCCCGGCAGGTTGGCGATGCCCAGCCGGAGCGTGCCGGCGGTGATGGTCGTCGTGCCCGTGTAGGAGTTTGCCCCGGTGAGTTCCTGGACCCCGGTACCGGACTTTGTAATTGCCATCCCCGAAGCGCCGTCGGTGATCGCGGCGGTGTAGGTGCTGGTTCCGGTGAGAGCTCCGGTGCGATTTAACGTGATGCTGGTGAGGGTGCTGTAGCTGCTGCCAAAAACGGTGGAGAGATTCCCGGACCCGACAAGGCCACCGAAGGTCGGCGTGGTCACACTCCCGGACATTGCGACAAGACCGGTGCCGGACGTGTTGAGAAAAGCGTTTTGCAGGGCCAGATTGTTCGCCAGCAGCAGGGTGCCTTCCGACACGGTCGCTGTGCCGGTGAACGTGTTGGCGGCCCGGAGTTCGAGGAGGCCGGGACCGGTTTTGTTGAAGTTCCCGCCCGTTATGTTGTTTTGCATCGTGCCACTGATCACGGCATAGTCGCTGCTTGTATCAGGGTTGTCGAGGACGCGAATCTCGCGTGTGGCAGAGGCGGTGTACAAACTGAGAGGGGTCGTCAACGTGATGATTTTGTTGGCCGTCCGCGAGCCGAAAATGAGTGGGTTAGTGCCGAAAGCAGAGTCCCATCTTATCCATGGATTGGCTCCGGAACTCAGGATCACCTCGACGTCGCCGCCGTACGCAGAAAATCCGCCGCCGCCGCCGCCCGTGGCCCACACAAAGGTGGTCTCGGCCGTGAATGAGCCGGCCCCTGCCGACAGCGTGCCGCTGGTTCCGAGGGAATTGTCAACCTCGTAAACGCCACCGGCCAACGTCACGGAAAAGCCGCGGAGCGAGTTGGATGAGTTGGCAGCGGTGCTGCTCACGGAAAGGCCGCGGACCGGACCTTCGGGGACACCAGTACGGCTGCTGGAACCGGAACCGCCGATCTGCCATCGAAAAAAGCTCTGCGTGTTGCTGCCACTAAGCGCCACGTCTGTGTAGCTGACGTTTCCGAGGACGAGCGGCCCCTCGCCGAACTTATAAAGCCATCTCTGGCCCACTGTTGCGTCGCTGTAGCTGGTAGGAGTTCCTGCGGCTGAAGATCCGGTAGTTGGGATCAGATTGAATGGTGCTCCTCCTGTTCCGAGCGTCAGTTCCGAGCCCTCGACGACATTAAAGGACGAGTTCAAAGTGCCCGTGGTGGCGATGCTGAACACGTTCAACAGCAGGCTCGACCCTTTGACTGTCACCTTTCCGCCATCAGCCCCGAAAGTGAGAAAAACCGTGTTGGATACGGATGGGGCACCAACGTTGGGGCCCCCCAACAAAAATCGGTATTTATCCGACAGGTCATAGTCCACGTTCGTGGCACCACCGCCCGTGAACAGCAGGCCTGCTGCTGCACCACTAAGAATAGGTCGGGTGGCGGCGATGTACGACGTGCCGCTGTTCGCACCCGTGGGCAGTGACTCAGGCCTTGCGAACCGGACAAAGCTCTGGTGGGCGATAAGCCCGCCCGGGCCGGCACTATTAGGGCCTTGTAGCGAGGAACTCGGTGCACCCTCCCACGAGTTCGACCCGCTGAGCGTCAAAATGCCGCGAACGGTAACGGCATTATTGCCCATCCCAAGGACGACCAGCGCCCCGGTGCCGGACAGAGTGCCGGAAATTTCATTCAGCACGTTCGGCCCCGGCACCTTCGGGCCTGCCGTCCCCGACATTCCAAAGCCGTCCATCCCGTTGGCGGCTACCGACACGAGACGCGTGTCCGTGAGCGTCGTGTTTTGGGCGATCGTGACGCCTTTGTCCGCGTATAAAGTTCCATTGGGATTACGAAGGCCGTAGCCGAGAGAAAAGTTCCTGTCGAATGCCGACGTGCCGGAAGCCTGATTGGGGATCGTGGCGGAGGAGACCGTCGCGGCGAATCCCGCCCAATTTGCGCTCCCGCTGTTATTCGGACCCGTGATCTGCCATTGGCCGGTTCCGGACCCGTAGGGCCGATTGAACGATGATCCCATGTTGTTGAGGATCAAAACACCTCCAAGCGTCCCAGTTGTCGAGGCAAGGTTCAGGTTGCCGTTCGGCAACTGGTTCACGTTTGAGATCTCAAGGCCCGAGTCGGTTCCAACGAGATTCCCAACCTGGACGTTGAGCGTGCCGGACTGACTCACGGCCGAGGCCGAGAGCGTCAGCACCGGCACATCGACTTCTAACGTCCGGGCGATGGTGTCGGTGCTGCTGCGAAGGGCCGAAAGCAGCGTCACACGGCCTTCCGTACCCGAGCCGCCGCCGATCCTCTTGCCCCCGCCCGAAATGGTGAAGGTGCCGTTCTCTTGCCCAAGGTACAGCCGATACGGGTTGGACGTGGTGGGGTCGACGCCGCCGGTGACTTGGATGCTTCCAACAGACGGGTCATTAGACCCGGGGCCGGTGCCCGACCAGTCGTAATTTTGGAGACCATCTGGGTTCCAGTAGACGTCGCCCCCGGTGAGGCGGATTCCCGAGGGGCGCTGGGCACCGTTCCTGCTGAACAGCACTCGGGCGCCGGAACCTGAGGTGAGACTGGTGGCGATGCCGAAGGTGTAGGTGCCGCTGCCGGCCGTCAGCCATAGATTGTCTACCCCGACTGTTCCATTTTCGAAGGTGATCAGGCCGCCGGTCATCGCGGCGGGGCTGCCCAGCAGCAAGCCTTGGCCGGATCCGATATAGCTGATTGTGCCGGTGTAGCTGCTGTTGTTGCCGGTGAGCCGGAAGTTTGGCAGTGGCGACCCTGTTGTCCCTGAATTGACACCACCCGCGATGGTGAGATTGCCGGCGCCGGAAAGATTCCCCGACACGATCGTGATGGCGAAGGCGTTGCTTGCGGAGGCCCACACCTGGGCGTTCGAGAGGGAGAGGTTATTGCCGATCGTGACGTTTCGGCCGGCGGTCGTGTTGAGGTTGTTGATCGTCGCCGGGGTGTAGGTGCCGGTGACGGTGGACACCGCTCCTGAACTGACGCCGGTGTAGGTGAACGTGTTGGCGTCCACGACGGTCACTCGGCCGACCGTGTTGTAGTTGGTTTGACTCGAGGTGAAGGTCACGAACTGGCCGGTCACGAGTCCATGATTGGCTTGAGTGACGGTGACCAAAGAACCGGTACTGCGCGCGAAACTGGCGCCGGTCGTGGTCGTTGCCGACAGCGTGAGTGCGCTGCCGCTGAGCGTGAGCGGGCCGGTGAACGTGTTATCGAGGAACGTGAGGCTCGACAGCGTCAGGGGCGACGAGTCGTTGTTCGACGTCGTGGTCCCCGAGGCGCCGCCGCTGAAGAAGAGAAAGGCACCTGATGGGGGCGCGGCGAGGGTAGACCAGTTCGATGTGTCACTCCACAAACTGGAGGAAGTTCCGGTCCACGTCACGTTTTGCGCGTGGGCAGCCGGCCCGACACAAGCCAGCACGACTGCGATTGCGGCGGCTTGAAGCAGACTGACGAAGCGGTGACTGCCCATGGCAAACTCCCCCTCGAACCAGGTTCGCTTATCCCCTCTTAAAAGGATAGTACGGACTCGGAGGCATTTCCGCAAGTGGCCGGAAGTGCAACGGACAGGATTTTTTGGAGGCTGGAGGGGAGGAGGCTGGTCGGTCCGAGAGGGCTGGGAACGTCGGCCCGGTGGGCAGCCGGGGGGAGAAACCGCCAGAATGCCCAAATCAACCGCCCCAGGCGACGCCCGGCGGCGGGGCATCGCCCGCAAATCTCCGTCCGGCCGTTCAGTCGGCCGCGGACGAGTATCGGGCTCGGGCCAGATATTGACGTGCTCCTCCAAGGCCCGTAGTTTGATGGGTCGCCAGCCGGCGGTTTGGTCGGGTGGCGAGAGCGAGAGCTTCAAGGAGCGCTGCGATGAAGATTCGATGGCTCGGCGTGCTGCCCGTGGTGGCGTTGGCGATGAGTTTCGCGGGCACCTCGTGGGCGGAGAAGCGTGCCAAACCGACTCCGCCGACGGCGGAGGAGGAGTGGCCGTCGATCGAAGGGAAATGGCACGTGCTTCTCGCCCATGAGGACAACAAAAATCTGCTCGACAAACCGGAGGCCAAGAACTCCGTGGTGACGATCAGCGACAAGCGGCTGCAGTGGACCGGTGCCGACGGCAAGCCGCTGCTTTCGGCCGCCTGCACATGGAAGCAGCAGGCGAGCCCCAGGTGGATGGTGGACCTGAAGCCGGAGGGAGAGGCTGGGGATGACCCCGAGCTGCCGGGGGTCGCCTGCCTATTCGAGAAGGACGTGCTGAAGATTTCCTGGCGACGGAAGGCCCGCCTGGACAAGGGCCGCCCGACCGGCTTTGCGGGCGATCATGCTCAGGGATATCTGCTGCTGAGGCGTCAGCCCCTCGGCAGCCCGCCCGGCAAGGTGAATCTCGAGGGACAATGGAAGTTGCTGACCGCCCTGGACGACTCTCTGGAGAAGATCCGAGGCGACCGTTCTACCTCGGTGGTGGAGTTCGGGCCGGATACGTTCGCCTGGAAAGGCAGGCCCGAAGACAAGGCCGGTGGGTTCGCCGGCGGCTACACGCTGGATACCTCGGCCCGGCCGACCCGCATCAAGTTCAAAGTGACCAATCCGCCACCGGGCACGGGGGCGACGCCCACGCCGCTGGACGGATTCATGCCCGGGATCGTCGAGTTCCTCGACGAGGACACCGCGTGGTTGTGCTTCCGCGAAAGCGGCTGGGGGGGCAAGGACCCGCCCGAGTCCCGCAAGTATCCGGAGAGTTTCTTTTCCGACGGCAACATGAATCTGTGGATCTTCCAGCGCTCGAAGCCATAAGGGCGGAACTCGCACATCTCGCTGGCCCCAGCCGACGGCACCGTCGTCTTCGCCACCGCCATGCCAGCCAGGCGATCCCGCCGCAGGCCAGCGCCGCCGTGGAGGGTTCCGGAACGATCGCCTCCACCCGCAAGATTCCCGCATACGTCCCCTGGTAGAGCACGCCGGACGGGCTGATCATGCTCACCATCTGCAGCGGGTTGTCGCCAAACGATGAGCCGTACGGGGTGCTGCTCACCTGGACGCCCGTGTCAGGATCGACCGTGACCAGACTGTACGTGCCGGTCGTCGTGTCGAGACCGATGGTGTAGATGAGGTTGTCGGCGAGCGACAGCCGCGGCTCGCCGGCCGACGCGACAGCGCTCTGCCAGCGGGATATCAGCCCGCTGCCGTCCGGCAGCACGTCGACCCGCTGCATGCCTCCCACGAACGGCGCCGATGCGGGAATGCTGGTGCCGCTCTCCGCCGACTGGGGATACTGATAGCCGTAGGTGCTCGGGTAGTAGACGCTGTTGCCGACGGCGATCGCCGCGTCTTCGTTGCCACTGTTGGTGCCGGAGATCAAAAACGGCACCGAGCCGATGAGGGAGCCGGAGGTCGTGTTGTAGACGAGAATGTTTTCCTGCGGATAGGCGTTGTCGGTGATCGTGAGGTACTCGTAGCCGGTCTTGGGCCCGAAGAACGCCGGCGTCGCCCCGGTGCCCCAGCTCAGTTGCCCCGGCTTGCGGGCGGGGCCACGGTCGTAGGCGTCCCGCCAGAGTTGCTGAGGGCCGCTCGAACCCGACTGGAAGAGGTAGAGGGCCGACGTCGAGGCCACGGCCACGCCGCTGGGCGAGGACGAGATGCTGTTGGCGACCTGTTCCCCGGCGGGGAGCGTGTAGGCCGACGTCTGGTTCGTGGCGGGATCGTAGTAGCCGACAACCGCGCCCGATGTGCCCGACGTTCCCTGGGCGGTCGCGAACCAGACCCGCCCCTGATAGTCGGGCACGAGGCCGACGACATCCGGGTAGCCGATCGAAACCGTCGACTCGACGTTGAGCGACCACGTTCCGCTGGACTGCTGGGAGTACGAGATGCGATCCAGGTCGCCGGCGGCGGTCACCAGCACGAGCCGGTTGTTGTTGTCGAGATAGGAGTAGATCCCGCCGGCCATGTCGCTCGTGGTGGATTTGACGAGCCTCATGGTCGCCAGCGGCTCGAGCGTGGTCGGGTTGAGCAGGTAGACGTAGGGCGTCCGGTCGGTCCACTTGGTGGCGACCGACACGATCATGCCATCGCTCCCCATGAGGATCGTCGGAAAGACGGCATCGAAACTCGTGCCGGTTATCGAGACGGCCCCCGACCCGGGGCCACGGTTGGTGGTGGCGTTGGAAGAGGCCGCGTTGGCGTGCATCGTGGCGGTGCCGGCCGGACCCATGTAGGCGTTCGCCGGGGGCAGCGTCTGCGCGGCGGCATCGATCGCGACCAGAAGGGCACCGATGCCGAAAAAGCAGCCCGCAATCGTCTTCATGCTTCCGCTCCGTGCAACTCCCCGCGCGAAGCCACGCGGGCTACGATCGCAGACCGCGACAGCCTACCATGCGCCACTGCGGTCATCAGCCGCGCGGTCGGGTCAGCGTGCCTGACGAGCGATGCGGTGTTTGCGGCCGAGATGGCCTGCCTTTATGCTGCGGGCATGAAGCAGCACGCCGTCGACGCCCTGTTGTGGTGCTGGCTGGTGACGATGGTGGCGGTCGTCTCGGGAACCGAGCCGCTGCCCGCTGACCGCCTCGCCGTGCGGAATAGCGACGGCGCGGCCATCCCGTTCGCCGATCTGCTCGGCTCCGACGGCCGCGCCGTGTGCTTCGCGTTTCTCCACCCCGCCTGCCCACTCGCGCAAGAATACGGCCCGGTGCTGGGGAAGTTGGCGACGGAGTTCGCCGCCGAGCGGATCCGCTTCGTGGGCGTCGTCTGCGAATGCGACGACCCCGCCGAGGTTGCGGCCTATCGCACGAAATTCGGAGTCACGTTTCCCATCCATCTCGACACCGGCTTCACGCTGGCCGAGGCCCTCGGCGCGACGGTCACGCCCGAGGCTGTGCTCGTGGATCGGGAGCGGAGGATTCGGTACGCCGGCCGGATCGACGACCGCTACAAGATCCGCGGCGTGATGACTCCCGGCGATGCCGAGCCGGAACTCGCCAACGCGATCCAGGATCTGCTCGCCGGCCGCGAGATCCGCGAACCGCGAACCAAGGCCGCCGGCTGCCCGCTCGACCGTCCGGAACGGCCCATCGCCCCGGCGGCCGCCTCCGCCGCGGATGGGCCGACGTTCGCCAAGAACGTGCTCCCGTTTCTTCATGCCCAGTGCCAGAAGTGCCACAGCCCGAACCAGGCCGGCCCGTTCAACCTGCTCACCTACGACGACGCCGTCGAATGGATGGAGGTGGCCATCGAGGAAATCGAGGCCCGGCGCATGCCGCCGGCGCAGATCGAGAGTGATCTCGACTACAAGTGGACGAAGCCGCCGACCGCCGCGCAGCTGGCGATGCTGCGGGAGTGGGTGGCCGCCGGCAAGCCCGAGGGAAATCCCGCCGACACGCCGCAGCTCCCGCCGCTGCCCGACTACGCGGCCTTCCAGGAGGATCTCGGCCCCCCCGACATCATCCTCGAGCAGCCGGAGCCGACGCAGATCGGCGGTCACGGCGACGACATCTACCGCCACCTCGTGTTTCCGCTGAACAGGCCCGAGGACCTGCGGCTCCGCGCGATCCAGTTCCTGCCGGGAAATCGCCGCGTCGTGCATCACGCCCTCACCGGCCACCTGCCGCGGGAGACGGCGAATGACGCCGTGCGGCAGCACGGCGGCCGCGCCGGCCTCAGCCATCCCGACGACCGGGCCGGTGGCTTTTGGGAGCCCCACGGCGTCGGGTTCCGGGTGCCGCCCATCCGCGATGATGGACAGCCGCGGGCCGCGTTCATGAGCGGCTTCGTGCCGGGGGTTCGGGCCACGGTCGCCCCCGCCGATGCGGCGATCGTCATTCCGGCGGGCTGCGATGTCGTGGTGCAGGGGCATTATGCCCGCACCGGGAAACTGGAAACCGATTCCAGTCGCATCGGCATCTGGCTCGACAGGCGGCAGCCGCGCAGGGTGATGAACATGATCTATGTGAACGGCGATTTCGCCGTCGTCCCGCAGGGCGTCACCGACTTCCGCGTCCGCGGCAGTTACACGCTTCCAAAGGAGGCCGACATGGTGGGCGTCGTGCCGCACACGCACCAGCTCGCCCGGTGGCTCGAGATCAGGGCCCACCTGCCGGGCGAGCAGCGGCCGCTGCTGGTCCTGCGGGTGCCGCAGTGGGACTACAACTGGCAGTCGTCCTACGACCTGAAAGAGCCCCGGACGTTTCCGGCCGGCACGCGGTTCGAGGCGGAGGTTTCCTTCGACAACTCCGCCGCCAACCCGCGAAACCCGTTCGATCCGCCCCAGCACGTCTGGCACAACGAATCGATCCACGACGAGATGCTGCTGCCGATGTTCGCGTTCGCCTCCGAGCAGCCGCTCGACGGCAAAGGCAAAACCTTCGCGCGGTTCGTCTCCTGGATCCAGCGGTCGCGGTTTCTCCGGCGGCTCGTGGACCACCGCTACAAGTACGTGGCCGATCCGCAGGGAAACGTGGTTCTCGCGCCCGACTACGACCCTGACGCCCACGGCCATTGACGCCCCGGGCCGTCCGCGGGAAGCGCCCGCGGCCCGTTGAGGAGGCTGCCGATCACGGTGGGGCGCACGCACCAGCGGTAGCTCGCGAGCAGGAGCGGCGTCACCATGCCGAGGATCAGGAGAAACTTCACGCCCGCAGGGAGCGGCCACTGTCGGACGAGCAGCTGCGCGACCATGACCAGCGGCACGTGGACGAGATACATCCAGTACGACGCATCTGCCAGCCACGACACGGCGGGACGGGGATGCGGGAACAGGCGGCAGAACAGGCCGATCAGGCCCAGCGACATCGTCCACGCGTAGGCGGGCTGGAGGACGGTGGCGAGCAGCCGGTCGTTCATCGTCGCGATTCCGGCGGCGAGCAGCGCCGCCGCCGCGGGCAGCAGGAGCTTCCAGCGGGAGCCAAGCCGGGTATCGATGCCCTCGGCCGCGAACGTTGCGACGCCAAAGAGGAAAAAGCAGGCATAGAACCCCAGCACGTGCGGCTTGGGGAGGAGCCCGAGCGACGTGTCCGGGCCGTAGCCCCCTGCCAGCGACATGCCCATCACCGCCTGCGGCAGGCACGAGGCCGCCACGAGCCACCACCGCCCGCGGCCAGTCGGCAGGAGGCCCGTCACGGCGAGGACCGCGAACATGGCGACGAGCCAGCAGAGGAACCACAGGAACCAGAGGTGGTCGAAGACGTTCGTCTGCAGGAGATGGAGCGACCACGAGCCGACACGCACCCGAAGCCGCTCCGACGACAGCATCCGCGACCAGGCGAGCGTCAGCCGGTCGAGCAGGCCGCCCTCCGTGCCCTCCGCGTACGGGCCGGTGGGGAGAACTTCGCGGAGCCGCCCGCGGCCCTGCAGGACATCGTCCACTGCCAGCGTGTCGAGGCCGACGAGCGGCGCGAACTCGGCGGCGACGTCGGCGGGAAGCGCCATGACCGCCGCCGGCAGCCGGCCGACGACGTTTCGGGCCAGCGGATCGGCGGCCCGCTCCACGAGCAGACGGCCGGCCGCATCCCGGCCGAAGTAGGCGACCGCGTGGAGGGGCGTGTTGCCGTTGCCGTCGCGCTCGTTGACGTCGCCGCCGGCATCGAGCACCGCGGCCACGACTGCCGGGTCGCCGTGCAGCGTGGCCCAGCTCAGCGGCGTGCGGCCGTAGAAGGCGTCCTTGCGCTCGGCCGCTCCCGGCGTGGCGAGCCTGCGGCGCACGGCAGCCTCGTCACCGGAGAGGATCTCCGCGACGGCCGGTTCAGGGCGGATCGCGCGATGCGCGAGCCCTTTCAGGGCCGTGTCGAGCGGCACGATCGTCGCGACCGCGACCGCGAGCGGCAGGACGATACGGGTGAACCGCTGCCGGAGCAGGCTCCCGAGCCCGCGGCGGCGGTAGACGAGCATCGTGAAATAGCCGCTGAGCAGGAAGAAGAGCGGCATCCGGAAGCCGTGCACCGCCACGAGGAACAGCGGCAGGAGATCGCTGCGCCGCGTGTCGTGGACCGGCCAGGGAAACGCGAAGAAGCTTAGCGAGGCGTGCAGGGCGATCCCCAGCAGCATGGCGAAGCTGCGCAGGGCGTCGAGATCGGTGCGTCGCTGTGTCATGCGAAAAGCCTTCGGGCGGCGTGGGGATGGAAGCGGAGCAAGATGGTATCCTGCGGAGGCAGCAGGAATGGGTATGCCGGCGACAGCGACCACGACTCCCGCCCCCCGCACTCAGAAGCGCACCTGCTCTCGATGATGACACTCGCAGCCAGGATCGGTCTTTCGGTGGTGGCCGAGGGCGTGACCGTGTCGGTGCCTGACGGCCGCGGCGGCCGGGGGCGGAAACCGCTGCTCGAGGACGTGAGCTTCCGAATCGATCCGGGCGAGTTCGTCTGCGTGCTGGGCCCCAGCGGGTCGGGCAAGAGCACGCTCGTGCGGTCGCTTCTCGGCGACCGGGAGATCGCCGCCGGACGGCTGCTCGTCGGCGGGCACGACGTGTTTCGTGAGGCCGACGCCCTCCGCGGCGCGATCGGCTACGTCCCGCAGCGTGACGTCAATCCGCCGGCCCTGCCGGTGGAGCGGGCGCTCCACTATGCGTCGGAGGTCAGGCTTCCGGCAGGTGCGTCCGGCGCGGAGCGAGAGGCCGCGATCGATCGGGTCGTCGCTGAGGTCGGTCTCGACAGAGTGCGGCTCCAGCCGATCGGCGGCCTCTCGGGGGGCGAGACGAAGCGGGCAAGCCTCGCGGCCGAGATGCTCGCATCCCCGGGCCTGCTCGTGATCGACGAGGCGACCTCCAGCCTCGATCCGGCCACCGAGGCCCGGATCATGACGCTGCTCGCCGACCGGGCCCGCGCCGGCACGACCGTGATCGCGGTCACGCACCACCTCGACAACGTCGACCAGGCCAACAAGCTCCTGATCCTGGGCCATGGCGAGGTGGTGTGGTTCGGCTCCCGCGTGGAGGCCCTCGGCCACTTCGGCGTGCATCGCCTCGCCGACGTCTACGTCGCCATCGAGGACAGGCCGCGCGGCTTCTGGTCCGCCCGCTGGCAGGAGCGGCTCGCCGAAGATCGGGTCCTGGCGAAGGCCCGGCCGGCAGACGAGGTGCCCCGCGGCGATGCTCCGGACCGTGTGGCCGCGCTCGCGGCAGTCTCGATCCCCGGATTCTTCCGCCAGTTCACCACGTTTTTCTGCCGCGAACTCGAGACGGTCGTCCGTGACCGCGTGGGTCTGGTCATGTCGCTGTTCCTGCCGCTCGCGCTCGCGGGCGTCGTGCTGGCCGGTTTCGCCGACGTGCGATTTCAAAATCCGCTCATGCTGACCAGGTTCCTCGACCCCGGCGAGAAGGAGGTGCTCGCGGACGTCTGGGGGGAGGTGTCGCAGGCGATCGCCACCGAATCGGTCTCCGAGCAAGATGCCAGCATTCCCGGCCAGATCCGGGTGTTTCTCGACAGCCAGCCGAAAATGCTCGCCCATCTGCGGGAGCCATCGACGCAGCGGCTCGTCCGCGATGCCCTCACGGACACGCTCCGCATCATGCCGGATCGCGAGATCATTGACCCCGGCGGCACGTTCAAGTGGCTCTCGCTGATGAGCATCTGCATGGTCATCCTCGGGTTCGTGACCGGATTTCGTGAGATCGTCAAGGAGCGGCCGATGCTCGACCTCGAGCGGCGGCACGGCCTGCGGTTCGCCGCCTATGTGATCGCGAAGGTCGCGGCGCTGGCCGTCGTGCTCGCGGTGCAGGTCGCGATTTTCGAGAGCGCGGTCGAAGGAGGTTTTCTGGTCCGCGAGGCGCTCGGCGGTGAAGGCCCCGCCGCGATCTACCGGCGCGGCGGTGTCGTCTCCGCCACCTGCAACTGGCTCGCCGCCGTGGCCTGCGCGGCGATCGGCCTCGTCGTCTCGGCCTGCGTCCGCTCGACCGACAAGGGTGTGCTCGCCGTGCCGCTGTTGATCACGCCCCAGATCCTGCTCGGGGCCACGATCCTGCCGATCCGCGGGGGCGTGCTTGCCGTGCTCGCGAAGCTCTTCTCGCCGCTCTACTGGGCGCATCGCGGCTGCCGCAGCGAGGGGGACGGCGTGCCCATGTTCTGGCAGAGCCTCGGCACCTACGACCCGGCGCTCTGGATTCCGATCGCGGCGCTCGCCACGCAGATCGCGGTGGCGACCGTCGTCACGATCCTCGCGCTTCGCTGGCAGGAGCGGGCCGCCCTGGGCCGCAATCAAGCCGTGCGCTGAACGCGGTCAGTCAGCGGGCGGCCGCGGCCAGGCGCGCGGCGATGACGTCGAGCACGGCCGGAGTGCCGTCCATCCGTCCGCGATGGGCGTCGGCCGCGGCGGGATATCGGTCCAGCCTCCCGACGAAGTCCCGGCCCCCTCTCCCCTCTCCCCGCCCCCCCGCGGCGACATGGCCTCGAGGTGGCAAAACTCGCCCGCACCCATCGCGACGAGGAAGCTGCTGGTGATCGACTGCTCGACGTGGGCCTGCTCCGGCAGGAGAAGCATCGGCCTGCCGAGGTGGAGCGACGCGCCGATGAGCTGGTTGCCCGCGGCCGACACCGCCGCCCGGCAGCCGGCGCGATCCGCGACGGGGATGCACCATGATTCGCTGCGGCTCACACGGAGCCATGCGGTCACGAACCGGGTATACTCGACGCGTTGTCGGTTGCTGCGTGTCGCGGCAGCCGCAGGCCATCCGGGGCGGCCATCACGATGCTGGTCTCCGGCCTGGTCAACATCTGGTTTGCCCGCGCAGGCCATCGCCGCTGGCAGCCAGACGGTCATGCGCAGTCTGCGGCCTAGCAGGATCCGGGATTCGCCGACATACCCGAGGGTGACACGCATGCCGCTGCGGTTCGCGATTTCATGCGTCGTCGGCCTCCTCCTGCTCGCCGCGGCCGTGCGGGGTGCCGAGCCGTTTCCGGCGGAACTCGTCGACTTCGGGCCGCCGTCAGAGCAGCCGCTGTTCGCTGGCGGCGGCCCCGCCGCGTGGGATCGGGATCTGCGCGAGCGGGGCTGGATCATGCGGGAAGGAAACCGCTGGACGCTCTGGTACACCGGCTCGAACCCCGACCGCGATCCGGTGCGGCGGCTGGGCATGGCCACGAGCGTGGACGGCCTCAACTGGACGCGTGCGGCCGCGAATCCCCTCGTCCGTGACGCCTGGGTCGAGGATGTCTGCGTGGTGCGGCATGCGGGCCGCTATCGGATGTTCGCCGAGGGCGAGCGGGACATCGCCCACCTGCTCGTGTCGCTTGACCGCGTCCACTGGCGCCGCTGCGGACCGCTCGAGATCCGCCGCGCCGCCGGCGGGCCGATCACCGACGGGCCGCGGGGCACGCCCGCGGTGTGGTTCGAGCGCGGCGTCTGGCACCTCTTCTACGAGCGGATGGATGACGGCGTCTGGCTGGCGAAGTCCACCGACGGCCGCACGTTCACCAACGTCGATGACCAGCCGGTGCTGGCCTGCGGCCCCGAGCCTTACGACCGCCACGCGATCGCCGTCGATCAGATCGTGCGGCATGCCGGCCGCTACTACGCCTACTACCACGCCAGCCCGCGGGAGGACCGCGCCACCTGGCAGACCTGCCTCGCCACGAGCACCGATCTCGTGCACTGGACGAAGTATCGCGGCAACCCGATCCTGCCGGTCGATCCCGCGGCGCCGAAGCGATCGAGCGCGACGCTCGTGCACGATGGGCAGCGGTTTCGCCTCTACACCACGCACCCCGACGTCCGGGTGCGGTTCGGCATCACGCCCCTGCCGGCGGCGATCCCGCCGAAACCGCCCGGCTCATGAGCCGCGGCTTGAAAACCAGGGGCGCGGAGCCGAGGCCACGTGGCGCAAGCCTCCAGGCTTGCGCATGCGGGGCGTGGAGCCACCGGCCGGATTTGCGGTTCAGAGACCGCCGCCGCTTATTGGTTTCGCGCTCTTGCCCTTGAAGCCGGGGAGGATGTTGCACGCGAACCTGCGGCCTCGTGCCGCGGTTCGCTTGGGGTCGCATGCCTTCCCGGGTGCCATGCGATGTGGGCTTGAACCGGGACATTGCGTGCCGTCATCCGGCATGGACGGCGGGATGGTTTTCACACCCGGTGTCCCCGGGTTTCCACCCGGGGCTTTTTGGAACGCGCGTCGCTTCCACAAAAAGCCCCCGGCGGGAGCCGGGGGACTCCGGGTCGCATGCCTTCCCGGGTGCCATGCTGCGCGGGTTTGAACCGGGACATTGCGTGCGGTCATCCGGCATGGACGGCGGGGTGGTTTTCACGCCCGGTGTCCCCGGGTTTCCACCCGGGGCTTTTT
>JAJTED010000061.1 GCA_021300535.1 Planctomycetaceae bacterium
CCAGGACGCGGAGGTTGAACTCCAGCCAGCTCAATTCCCGGTTCAGGAAGCATTCCGGGCCGAGCGTGCTCGTGCCGGGCTCGTCGACGACCGTTGCCATGCCACAATCCATGCTCGCGGACCGATACCGAAACCTTTCAATTGTAGCCTTTGGACCGGCGGCCTCCGATGACGACTCACGCATCGCGGGATTCTCACGATCTGCCGGATCGGGCCGCCTGCGAGCGGGCCGTCGCCGCGGGGCTCGCCCGACTGAAGGCGGCCTGCCTCCCCGGGAGCCGCGGCTGGTGTGCCGGCGCAGCCTGCATCCTCGAGGCCTCGGCACCGAAGCCGGGCAACGTCCATCCCGGTGCCGCCTTTCCCGACCTCGCCCACGAGGAGCTCGTGGCCGCGGCCGTCGCCATCGCGCCGCTCATGGACCGGGCCGGTGCCGTGCCGCTGGGCCGCACGATCCTGGCGGCGGTCGAGGCCTCACGACGCGTCACGCGATCGAACGCGAACCTCGGGATCGTGCTCGCGATCGCGCCACTGGCCGCCGCCGACCCGCCCGACCGCGTGCGGGAGTCGCTCGCGCGTCTCACCTCTGCCGACGCCGCCGACGTGTGGCGGGCGATCGCGGTTGCCCGGCCCGGCGGCATGGGCACGAGCGACCGCCATGACCTGGGGTCGCCACCTCCCGCCGACCTCCTCGCCGCGATGCGCGCCGCGGCGCACCGCGACCAGATTGCCCGGCTCTGGGCAACGGGCTACACCGGCCTGTTCGCGGGCCTCGTCGCCGACCTCGCCGCAGAAGTCGCCGCCGGCCACCCTCTCGACGACGCCATCGTGCGGTCGCACCTCCGCCAGCTGGCCCGCGAGCCCGACACGCTGATCGCCCGCCGCCACGGCGCCGACGTCGCCGCCGACGTCTCCCGCCGCGCCGCCGCGGTGCTCGCCGCCGGCCCAGGCTGGCGGCCGGCCGCGGCCGCATTCGACCGGTCGCTGCGTGGTCCGCGACGCGTCAATCCGGGTACGACCGCCGACCTCCTCGCCGCGGCGCTGTACATTCTGCTGCGCGAGGAACGGATCCGCATCGCGTGATTTCCCCGCATCGCGTGATCCACCTGTATCGAGGATTCCGGCATGCACGAGCACTTCGAGGTCCGGTTGCGGAAGGCGATGCACGTCTTCTGCGCCGGCCATTTCATCACGCTCACCGACGACCTCTGCGAGCCGGTGCACGGGCACAACTGGACGGTCGGCGTGGACGTCGCGGGCAGCCCCGACGCCCACGGCATGGTCGTGCATGCTTTTGCCCGCGGAAAGCCCGCTGCTCGCGGTGACGACAACGCCCGGCCCCACGGGCGTCATGGAAACGACCGTTCGGTTCGGCGACCGGCGTTGGGTGTTTCCGGCCGACGAATGCGTGATCCTCCCGGTGCGAAACACGACGGCCGAATGGATCGCCCGCTGGATCGGCCTCGAACTTCGCGCCGCGCTGGCCGCTGCGGGCCGGCCGCTGCCCGGCACGCTCCGCGTCATGGTGGACGAGTGCCTCGGTCAGTCGGCGGTCTGGGAGTGCCTGGATCGCTGACCCGGCTGGATCAGGCTTCGGCCACGACCAACTTGTCGGCGGCCTCGATCGCCAAGGCGAAGCCATGGTCGCCGAGACGGATCCGCATCAGCCCGGCCCCGTCGGGATTCCGCTCCACCGCGCCGACCGTGCCCAGCGTCAGACCGCACTGCGTGAGGTAGCGGAGGAACTCCGACGACTGGTCGAGCACCCGCGTCAACCGGAACGTCGTGCCCGCCCCGCACTCGGCCAGCGACCGCGTCGCGCCGTCTTCGGCCGGGGCCAATGACCGGGCATCGGCCCGCGGGATCGGATCGCCATGCGGATCGACCTCGGGCCGCCCCAGAAAGGCATCGATGCGGTCGATGAGCAGATCGCTGACGGCGTGCTCCATGTGCTCGGCTTCGTCGTGGACCTCGTCCCAGGTCATGTCGAGCGTGCGCAAGAGGAACAATTCGATCAGCCGGTGCCGGCGAATCATTCGCAGCGCGAGCACCTTGCCCGCCCGCGTCAGGGCCACGCCCTCGTAGGGCCGGTGCGTCGCCAGCCGGGCCGCGTCGAGCGTCTTCAGCATGCTCGTGACGGTGCCGGGGGCCACGCCGAGCGCCGCGGCGATCTGCCCCGTCGTCGCCGGACCGCCCGTCTGCGCGGAGGTGATCTGGTAGATCGTCTTCACGTAGTTCTCGACGGTCAGGCTGGGCACGGCGGGGCTCGCGAACCAGGGTGGGGCGGGGAGATTCGGGCGGCATGTTGCCGGACGGGGCCGGCCACAGCATTATGACCGCCATCGGGAGCGGATCGAATGCGTCTCAATCAGCAGGCTCGGGAAATCGTCGCGCCGCTTCTGGGCCAGCCGGACCGGTTCGCCGTCGCCTGCCACCGCATCGGCGGCGCGTGGGTGATCGACTGCGGCGTGCACGCCGCCGGCGGCAGCGAAGCCGGCCTCATCATGGCCCGCGCGGCGCTGGCCGGGCTGGGTGATGTCGCCCTCCACCCAGCCGGCGGCCGGGTGGAGGCATGGCCGGGATGCCCGTGGCCGACCGTGGCCGTGGCGAGCCGCGAGCCGGTGGCCGCCTGCCTGGCGTCGCAGTACGCCGGCTGGAGGGTGAAGGTGCCAGGCTTCTTCGCGATGGCGAGCGGTCCGATCCGCGCCGCGATCGGTCGCGAGGATCTCTTCGACACGATCGGTCACCGCGAGCGGCCGGACGTGGCCGTCGGCCTGCTCGAAGCGTCGGCCCTGCCGCCCGAGGAGGTGTGCCGGAAGCTTGCGGCCGACGCGGGCGTGCCGCCGGAAGCCATCGTGCTGCTGGTGGCCCGAACCGCGAGCCCGGCCGGCACGCTCCAGGTGATCGCCCGCTCGCTGGAGACCGCGCTGCACAAGCTCCACGACCTCGGGCTCGACCTTGGCGCCATCCGCGCGGGCCGCGGCACGGCCCCGCTGGCGCCGGTGCCCGATGACGACCTCGCCGCCATCGGCCGCACCAATGACGCGATCCTCTACGGCGGCCACGTGACCCTCGATGTGGCCGGTGATGCCGCCGCCCTCGCCGCCGTCGGTCCCCGGATGGTCAGCGGCGGCTCGCCGGCCGCCGGCGAGCCGTTCCTGCGGCTCTTCGAAAAAGCCGGTCACGACTTCTACGCCATCGACCCGGCGCTCTTCGCCCCCGCCGCGGTGGAACTCGTCGAACTCGAGAGCGGCCACAGCCGCAGATTCGGGGCGATCATGCCGGAGATCGTCGCGGCGTCGTTCGCGCCGCCGGCCGCGAGCCCCGTGAAGGCCTGACGCATGCGGGTGGCCGTCGTCGGCGAGCCTGCGGGGTGGCACGTCGGCCGCCTGACGGCGCGGCTGACCGCCATGGGCCACCGGGCGGCCACGGTCCGCTGGCGCGACCTCGGGGCCGCGGCCGGCAGCGGCCACGAGCGGTTCTCTCCGGCCGAGCTCGACGAGGCCGACGCGGTCGTCGTCCGCGGCATGCCCGGGGCCGCCGCGACCGACGACCGCCTGGAGCGGGTCATCTTTCGGATGAACGCCCTCGCCCGCCTCGCGGCCCGGGGCACACCGGTGATCAACGCGCCACGGGCCCTCGAGGCCGCCATCGACAAATACCTGTCGGCGGCGTGGCTGTCAGCCGGCGGACTGCCCGTGCCGCGGTGTCGAGTGGCCCAAGGAATCGAAGCCGCCGAGCAGGCCCGCGCGGAGCTCGGGGGCGACTGTGCGGTGAAGCCGATCTTCGGATCCCGGGGCCGGGGGATCCTCCGGGTGCGAAGTCGGGAGGAAGTAGCCGCGATCGACCCGGCCCCGGCAGCCGATCGCTTGTATCTGCTCCAGGAGTTCGTGCCCCATCCCGGCTGGGACGTTCGCGTGCTGATCGTCGGCCAGCGGGTGTTTTCGATGCGGCGGCGGGCGGCCCCGGGGGACTGGCGGACCAACGTGGCACTCGGAGGGACGCCCGAGCCGTTCGCGCCGCCGGCAGACTGGGTCGACCTGGCAATCCGCGCCGCCCAGTGCCTGGAGACGGAGGTGGCGGGCGTCGACCTCCTGCCCACGGCAGACGGTCGGGTTTTGGTCCTCGAAGTGAACGGCGTCCCCGGATGGCGGGCTCTGGAGGCGACGACCGGTGACGACGTCACCACCGCCGTGGCGGACTACGTCGTGGAACGAGCCGCGACCCGCCCGACTTGAGCTAAAAACTTCCGGGCCCTCCAAGCCAGACAGTTGGCAAACGAGAATCGAGGCCGCTGCCTACAAACCGAGCAGCTCGCCCGGTGCCTTCCTTGCGGGCAGCGGTGCCCGAAAACAAGGCTCGCCCTCGCCGCACGCCGGAAGTGCTTGCGGCACAAGCACTTCACGCTGTCGCTTGACCGTCGAGAAACAGTTTTGCACGCGATCCCGGCGAACGGGCATCGCCGTGGACGTTTCTTTTAGCCCTCAACCGCCCGAGACCGTGCCCATGACGCCCCAGACCCAACCCCCCTCCTCTCTCGCCCCCGAAAGCCACGCGGCGACCGCCGTCCTGCACGTCGCGGAGCGGCTGTATTCCATGAACCCCGAGTGGGTGGTGTTCTTCCGGGAGGTCTTGGGCGTGGAGGGGATCGTGCGGCGGACGTTCAGCGAACCCGAGGCCCTGCTCCGCTTCGAGTGCTCCCCCCACTACGCCCGGATCCGGGAGATGCTCGACTCGCTCCGCGTCCGCCAGCAGGAGCGGCCGACGGAACGGGAGACGCAGCGGGTGGTGACCGTGCGGATGCCGCGGTCCCTCCACGAGACACTGAAGGCCGAGGCGGATCAGATGCGGGTTAGCATCAACACCCTGTGCATCTCGAAGCTCATGAAACTGCTCGACGAGCAGGCGCAGCGCGACCTCTCCGGCCTGCGGGGCGGCTTCGAGCCGGCCCCCGAACCCACCGCGAACCGCAGGCGTCTGGCTCGGGCGAAGTGACTCTCGGCGGGAACCGCTAGCTGTCCGTGGGCAAAGCCCTCCATGGCCTTTGTCCACTTGGCCGACCGGTGGAAACGCCGAGGGTTTCCACGGTCGGCATTCCGCGCATCCTGCTCGGGCAGACTTGTTTTACAGTCTGCTAGCTCCGACTTTGCCCACATGCCGCTGGTGATGCTCCCGGGCGGGGCTGCCCACGCCCCGGGAGCCGGCGTAGGTGCCCCGCGCAGGCAGGATGCCGGAGCGCCAGGCACCTCCGAGTGAGCGCAGGCCCGGAGGGCCGGAGCGAACGTCCGGCGATGGGGCGTGGACAGCCCCGCCCGCCCCAGCGCGGCAAGCCAAAAAACGAAGGAGAGGAGCGGGCCTGTAAGCCGGGTTCTGTTCCACGGCCCTTTGCAGGCCCGCGGCGGCGACCATTTCTCTAGGACCCCGGTTGCCCGGGGCCTCCAGCAGCCGACCCGGAAGCTGAAGCGAGGCGGGTCGCCTCGCGTCGCCTTGGCCCTCGCGGGCCGGACGACTTCTTCCTGCTTGGCCTTGCTCCCGATGGGGTTTTCCGAGCCAGGCCGGTCACCCGACCTGCTGGTGAGCTCTTACCTCACCGTTTCACCCTTACCTGCCGGGCCGAAGCCCGGCAGGCGGTTTGTTTTCTGTGGCACTGTCCCTGGCCTCGCGGCCGGTGGGCGTTACCCACCATCGCACCCTGTGGAGCCCGGACTTTCCTCCCGCCGCCTCACGGCGGCCGGCGGTCACCCGGCCCGCTCCTCTCCTTCAGAATCGTCGCGCCGCAAGATTCTACCGCACCGGACGGGGCACGGCCGCCGATTGACCAAGTCGTGGTTCCCGCCTACCTTCGTGGGAGATTCAGGGCGTGGGGACGATGGTTTTTCCGGCGTTCCCGGCCCCGGCAGACCATTCCCGGTCCATCCACCTCGAGAACCACACCATGTACGGCGAGCTTCAGCCGCTTGGGGGCGGCGACCCGATTCCCCTCCTCAAGACCACGCTCATGGTCGGCCGCCGTGAGAGCGCCGACATCGTGCTGCGGTTTCCCAACGTCTCCGGCCACCACTGCGAAATGACGCTGGTCAACGGCTACTGGCATGTCAGGGATCTGGGCAGCAGCAACGGGACGAAGGTCAACGGGGTCCGGGTGACGGAGCAGCGGATCGCGCCGGGCGACAAGCTGTCCATCGCCAAGCACGAATACGAGGTCTCGTACGAGCCGGCGGAACTCGGGGCGAGCGAGCTTCCGGCGGAGCCCTCTGCCCAGGAGAGCATCTTCGGTCGCTCCCTGCTCGAATCGGCCGGCCTGGAAACACGGCGGCCTCCGGACCAACGCACGGTCGGCCGAGAGCGGCGTTAGCAGACTGTGGAACAAGTCTGCCCGAGCAGGATGCGAGACATGCCGACCGTGGAAACCCTTGGCGTTTCCACCGGTCGGCCAAGTGGACAAAGGCCATGGAAGGCTTTGTCCACGGACAGTCAGCAGACTGTGGAACAAGTCTGCCCGAGCAGGATGCGAGACATGCCGACCGTGGAAACCCGCTGCCGTCCGGGCGTTGCTACACTTTCCCCATGGCGAGGCACCGCAAGATCCGCATCGACTTCCGCAAGAACAGATCCACCCGCCGCCGCGGCGGTGACCTGACGCGGAGCATGGATCGCGACCCCGACCACACGGATGCACAGCCGGCCACGGAACGCATTTCCGGCAAGGGCGAGCTGACGCGGCGGCGGACCATCGTGGCCGCGGACTCTTCCGGTGACGGCATCGACGCCTTGGCCACGGAGCCGGCGGCTGGCACGTGGCGCGGTCAGGTGATGCACGTGCACGGCCTGGACAGTTTCGTCCGCGACCCCGACGGCACGGTCGTCCGCTGTACCACCCGCCGCATCCTGCGGACGGTCGCCACCGATCACCGCCATCCCGTGGCGGCCGGCGACTGGGTGCGGGTGCGGGGCGACGCGACCGCGGGCGTGATCCAGGCCATCGAACCGCGCCGCACGGCGCTGTGCCGCGACAGCCGGGGCCGGCGGCACGTGATCGTCGCCAACGTCGAGCAGGTGATGATCGTCGGCAGTGCGGCGCTGCCCGGCCTCAAGCCCGGGCTGGTCGACCGGCTGCTGGTCGCCGCCGAGTCGTCCGGCATCCGGCCGCTGATCTGCATCAACAAGCTCGACCTGGTGCCGGCGGCCACGCTCGTGCCCATGGCCGGCGTCTTCGCCCGCATGGGATACCCGGTGATCCTCTGTTCCGCGGCGACGGGCGTCGGCCTCGGCCGCCTGGCGGTCGAGCTGACTGGGCGGGTGACCGCGGTCGTCGGTCAGAGCGGAGTCGGCAAGTCGTCGCTGCTCAACGCGCTCGATCCGGGGCTCGCGCTGCCCGTGGCCGAAGTGAGCCGCGACAACGAGAAGGGCCGACACACGACCACGACCGCCCGGCTCCTGCCCAACCGCTTCGGCGGCTGGTTTGCCGACACCCCGGGCGTGCGGCAGTTCCAGCTCTGGGAACTGGTGCCGGCGGAGGCGCCGGCCGCGTTTCGCGACCTGCGGCCGCTGGCCAACCTGTGCCGCTTTCCGGATTGCACCCACACGCACGAGTCGGAGTGTGCGGTGAAGCACGCCGTCGCCGACGGGCTGCTCGACACGCGGCGGTGGCAGAGCTGCTGCCAGCTGGCCGGGGCCACGGAAGACGCTGCGGAGGACGAGGAGTGAAGGACCGCGGCCGGAGCACCAGCGTGCAGAGCGAAAAGGCCGTGCTGGTCGGCGTGCTCCTCCGCCCGCCCGTCGATCCGGAGCATCCCCTCGACGAACTGGCCGGACTCGCCGCGACCGCCGGCGCGCACGTCGTCGCCGAGCTCACGCAGCGCCGCGAGACGCCGGACCTACGAGGCCCGGCTGGCGGTGGAGCTCGCCCAGCTCGAATACTCGCTGCCGCGGCTGAAGCGGATGTGGACGCACCTTTCGCGGCTCAAGATGGGGATCGGCATGCGCGGCCCCGGCGAGAAGCAGCTCGAGGTCGACCGGCGGCTCGTCGAGAAACGGATCCACGATCTCAAGCAGGAGCTCGGCGAGATTCACGCCCGCCGGGAGCGGCAGGTCGCCGCCCGCCACGAACACATGACCGTTTCCCTCGTCGGCTACACCAACGCCGGCAAGAGCACGCTGCTCAACGCGTTGACGGGCGCCGACGAACTCGCCGCGGACAAGCTCTTCGCCACGCTCGACACCCGCACGCGGCGGTGGCGGCTCCCCGGCTGGGGCCCGGTGCTCCTCAGCGACACGGTGGGCTTCATCCGCGACCTTCCGCACCGGCTGATCGCGAGCTTCAAGGCGACCCTGGAGGAGACGCGGCAGGCCGACCTGCTGCTGCACGTCGCCGACGCGTCGAGCCCGCTCGTCGACGCCCAGATCGCGGCGGTGCGGACGGTGCTCGAGGAACTGGGCGTCGAGGACAAGGACACGCTCCTCGTGCTCAACAAGATCGACGCCCTGCCCGACCGGATGGACCGCGAGCGACTGCTGGCCCGCTACCCGCACGCGATCGCGATCTCGGCGCGGACGGGCACAGGGATGCCGCTCCTCGCCCGTGCCGCCAGCGACTGCCTGGGCCGCGGCTTCCGCGACGTCGATGTGCGGACCGACCCGGGCAACGGCCGGCTGCTCGCCTGGCTGGGTCGGCATGGCGAGGTGCTGTCGCGACACTTCAGCGACGATTCCGTGACGATCCACTGCCGCGTTCCCGCGGCACTGCTCGGCCAGATCGACGCGGCGGAGGCCGTGGTCACTCCGCACGTCAGCGCCGGCGAACAGCCGGTCGCTCGTGACGACGTCGCGGCACGGTGACACGATGCCGCAACCGCCCCGCGTCCGACCGCGATCCCGCGACCTCTCGGGCCGCTGCGCGCTGGTGACGGGCGGGTCGTCGGGGCTGGGGCGGGCGATCGCCATGGAACTGGCCCGCCGCGGCTGCGGCGTGCTGGCGACGGCCCGGCGGGCGGATCGGCTCGACACGCTCGTGCGTGCGGCGACCGGGATCCACGGCGTGGCCGGAGATCTCACCGACCCGGACTTCCGCGGCCGGCTGCCGGGCATGGCGGCCGATCGGCTCGGCGGGCTCGACATCGTCGTGGCGGCGGCCGGCAGCGGCGCCATCGGCGCGTTCGGCGCCGCCGACCCGGGCACCTGTGCCCGAATCCTCGACATCGACTTTCTCGCGCCGGCGGACCTCGTGCGGGCCAGCCTGCCGCTGCTCCGCCGGTCGGCCGACCCCGGCATCGTGCTCGTCGGCTCCATCCTCGGGCTCCATCCCTTGCCCCTCCACGGCGCCTACTGCGCGGCGAAGGCGGCGCTGCGGTCGCTGGCCGGCACGCTGCGCATGGAACTCGCGGCCGACCAGATCGACGTGCTGCATGTGGGGCTCGGTCCGATCGAGTCGGAGTTCTGGGAGAATCTGCTCGTCGGCCGGAGGCCGGCGTGGTCGCAGGCACGGCCGATGCCGGCGGAGCGGGCGGCGCGGGCGGTGGTCGATGGCCTGATCCGGCGCCGGAGCGAGGTCGTGCCCGGCTGGCGGGCGAAAAGCTTCGCCTTCGCCGCCCGCTTCATGCCCGGCTTGATCGATGCGATCGCGGCGCGACACTGGCGACGGTCGGATCCTCTCGCGTCCGAACCTCCCCCACCCCAGCCATGACCGACACCGCCTCGCTCCCGTCGCTCTTCGTCGTGGCCTGCCCGGCCTGCGGCGGCTGGTTTGCGGCCACCGCCGCCATGGCCGGCGCGTCGGCCTGTTGCCCCCAGTGTGCCGCGGCGTTTCTGGTGCCGCGGCCGACGGCCACGCCGACGCCGGCACCACCGGTGGCCGCAACTCCCGCCACGCCGGCCCCCGAAATCATCGCGGCCCCCGTCGAGCCGACGCAGCGGCCTGCCGCCACCGAGTCGGCCGAGCCATTGCCGACCTGCGCGGTCCCGGACAACGAACTCGCCTCGGCGGCCCCCTCCTCCGACCTGCAGTTTCGCGAACCGGTGAAGACGGTGGGCCGCGGCTCGAACGCGATCGCACTGCGGTGTCTGACACCAGCGGAAAAGGACGCCCGCCGGCGCCGCCGCAACATCGTCATGCTGCTGACGGGCGCCGCGATCCTGATCGCGATCGCGGTGGTGCTCGGCATGGGCCGCTGACAGCGGTGAACGTGACGACGACCGGCCCCGTGGCGTACGCCTCCAGGCGTGCGCATGCGAGTTTGGGAAGCGCAGACGCCCATTCGCATGCCTGGAGGCATGCGCCACGGAGGGGCCCGTCGCGTGAGCCGAGTGAATGAGGAGCGGTTTCCGGTCTGCTCGCTTCGGGCTTGCCGGCAGTCGGGCACGACGACCGGTCCCGTGGCGCACGCCTCCAGGCGTGCGCATGCGGGTTTGAGAAGCGCAGACGCCCATTCGCATGCCTGGAGGCATGCGCCACGGAGGGCCCCGTCGCTACAGCCGTTCCCCGATCGCGAGCAGTTCCTCGGCGTCGAGAAAGGCCGCCGTATCGGCGAAGATACGGGCGATGGCGGCCTTGTGAATCTTCATCTTCGTGCCGCCGACCCCCAGCGCTCCATAGAGGACTGTCTGGCCTTCGGGCCGCGCCTTGTCGGTGGCCAGGATGCCTGCGACGCCCGCCGGCGGCACGGCGTTGAGGTCGATGATCACGCGGGCCGCGGTCGCCCCACGCCGGCCCGCCTCGTCGAGGAGCGTGACCCCCGCCGCCCCGGCAGCCACGATCACGTCCGCCGTGGCGATCGCCGGACGATCGGCCCCGCAGGCGGTGATGGACGCGTGCGGCACGGCGGCCTCGATCCTGCGGACCGCCGCGGCGGCCCGGTCAAGGGACCGCGAGACGAGCGTCACCCGGGCGGCTTTGCCGGCGAGCAATCGGGCGACCCGCTGACCGACCGGCCCCGTGCCCCCGAGCACGACCGCGTGGCAGCCCGGCCCGAGGGCCACATGCCGTGCCGCCGCGATCACGGCGGCACTGGCGGTGGTGTTGGCGCCGTTGGGATCGACGAGCACGCCCACCCGAACAGGACCGAAGAAGGTTTTCCGCACCCGCGCCGCGACCGCCTCGGCGGCCGCGGCATCGGAACCGCCGACAAAGATCGCCGTCGCCTTCAGGTCTTCGCCACCCCGGGTGAACATCGCCCCGTGGACGAGCGGTGCGACCGTTTCCGGTGTCACGCCGCCGTGTCGCAGCAGCACGTCGGCGCCCGCGTCGACGGCGACGACCGCGTCGAACGTGCTCGGCTGGGGATCGCAGTCAAATTGGATGAGGATGTTTTTCGGCATGGCCTGGAGTTGTTCAGGAGGTGGCGCGCCCAACGCGGCTTGCGGGCGGCATGATCGCGCGCGCCGCGGATTCCCTCAGTCTACGCTTTTTGATGTTGCGACGAGTGGCTTGACAGGGCATCGCCGATGCACGAGTCCATTGGCGAACCGTGTTCGAAGACCCTGTGAACAGGGAAGCGGTCTCGCCACCGTTCCGAAAAGCCCCGGGCGGGAGCCCGGGGACTCCGGGAACGAACACCGGCTCGCTGTCTATGCCGCATGAAGGCACGTGATTTCCCGGTTCAAGCTCGCGCAGCATGGTAGCTGGGAAGGCATGTTACCCGGAGTCCCCCGGCTTCCGCCGGGGGCTTTTTGTGCCGTTCACGCGAGTCAAGCCGAGAGCAAGACTGGAGAACACGCAACACGCAAACTGAAGCTTCGGGCTTCTCGGCATGGAGGCAGTTGCGGATGACGTGCAAACCGCCACGACGGCGGCCGGGCCATCCGGGGAACCCTCGGCGTTCCCCGCGATGGCCCAAGGCGGCGGGGACATGATCACCCGAACCGCGCCGTTGTCCCAGCGGCCGCCACGACGGCGGCCGGGCCATCCGGGGAACCCTCGGCGTTCCCCGCGATGGCCCAAGGCGGCGGGGGACATGATCACCCGAAACGCGCCGTTGTCCCAGCGGCCGCCACGACGGCGGCCGGGCCATCCGGGGAACCCTCGGCGTTCCCCGCGATGGCCCAAGGCGGCGGGGGCCATGGATGGCCCCGCCGCCGTGAACTCAGAACCCGCGGAACGGATGCGCGGCCTTGTCCTTGCCGGCGATCATCTCGTCGGCCGACGGGCTGCTCTTCATGGCGTTGGCGATGGCGAGCTTCGTGGCCTCGTAGTTGTAGTCATAGATCTTCTTGTCGTCGGCGGCGGCCGGATGGATGAAGACGCCGCACACGATGACCAGGTTCTCGGCATCGCTCTTCGGGATGACGCCGGCGGCGACGCTGTCGGCGACGGCCTTTGCGACCGCGGCCTGCGCCGGGCCGAACATCTGCACGGCCTGCTTCATGCCCTTGATCGTCACCTTCGTGATCATCACCGTGGCCGGCTTGACGGCGAGGTTGGGGGTGAGCACGGCGAGCAGGTTGGTGTGTCCCTCGCTCTGCCGGGCGAGGGCGTTGGCGAAGGCCACGCCGACCGGGCCGTCCTTGCTGCCGATCAGCAGGTCGATGTGGGCAATCTCATTCCCGTCACCGCTCAGGGCCTCACCAATGAACATCGACATGGGCAGATTCTCCGTCGTGGACATGAAACAAGGGTAGACACGTTCCCAAGAACGCGATTCGGGCCGCCAGAATACCATGGACGCCCTTGGCGACAAGCCGCCGCAGCCCGTCCGTGAGTTCCATGCACGACGCTTTCATGCCGCTGGTGGTCATCGGCGGCTCCGCCCGGGCCTTCGCCGTCTCGGCCGCCCGCGCCGGTCGGCGGGTCTACGCAGCCGACCTGTTCGACGATCTCGACCTGCGGGCCACCGCAGCCGCGACCGCGTGCGTGCGTGACCTGGCCGGCGGCTACCCGACGGGGCTCGTGGCCGCGGCCCGGTCGTTTCCGGCCGCGGCTTTTTGTTTCCTGGGCGCGCTGGAGAACCATCCCGACGTCATCCGCGCGATCGCCCGCGACCGCCCGCTCTTGGGCAGCCCGCCCGCATCCCTGGCCTGCGTCCGCGATCCATGGTCGCTGCAACGGCTGGTGCAGGATGCGGGGCTCGCATCACCCGAGTGCCACGCCGATCCGCGCGGCCTGCCGCGTGATGGATCGTTCCTCGCGAAACCAATGGCCGGTGCCGGCGGCCGCGGCATCGCGCCCTGGGAGACCGCGACACCGAAGCCGCCGCACGCGACCGTGTGGCAGCGCCGCATCGTCGGCACCGCCTGGTCGGCCTCCTACATCGTTTCGGCTGCCGGCAGCCGGCTGCTCGGCGCGAGCCGCCAGCTGCTGGGCCTGCCGTGGTGCCATGCCCGGCCGTTCGCCTACTGCGGTTCGATCGACGAGCCGCTCGCCGGCCTGCCCGCCGCGGTGCGTCGCCAGTTCACGGCCCTCGGCGCCGCCTTGGCGGGATGCGGACTGCGCGGCGCCGTCGGCGCCGATGCCGTCGTCGATGCGGCGGGCGTCGTCTGGGTGGTGGAGGTCAATCCCCGGCCGTGCGCCTCGATGGAACTGATCGAACGCGCGACGGGCGAGTCGATCGCCGCCGCCCACCTCGCGGCCTGTGGTGCCGAGCCCGCCCCGACGCCCACGGCATCGACCGCCCCGCCACGGTGGGCCAAGGCGGTGCTCTACGCTCCACATGCCATCGCCGTCGACGCGGCCTGGCTCGCCCGCGTGGCAGCCTGGCAGGGGCTGTGGTCCGCCGCGGGCCATCCGGCGATCGCCGACATTCCGGCAGCCGGCCGCACGATCCCGGCGGGCGGGCCGGTGTGCACGCTGTTCGCGGCGGCAGACACGGCGGCGGCGGCGGTCGACCAGCTGCGCGAGCGGACCATGGCGGTGTCGGCTTCGATCAGCCGGCCAGGCGGCGCGGCATGGCCGCCGGCTGGGAATCGAAGCAGTATTCCATGAGGTAGGCGTCCTCGGTGGTGTCCTGGTAGAAATCCTTGAGCACCGAGGTCGCGCGGAAGCCCAGCGTGCGAAAGAACAGCTGCGCGGGCAGGTTGGTCTCGCGGACCTCGAGCACCACGCGGCTCCGCCGGTCGGGCGTCAGCTTGCCACACAACTTCTCCATCATGTGGGTGCCGACTCCCAGCCGGCGGTGCGTGCGGGCGACGGCGAAGTTGATCATGTGTAGCCGGGCCCGATGCAGTTCGTAGATCATGAAGGCGACGACGGAGTCGGCCACCTCCGCGACCATGCCGATGCAGTTGCGCTGCCGGAGGCAGCGGGTGAAGTCTTCGTCCGACCAGGGAAACTCGAACGCCTCGTGTTCGATCGCCAGCACCTCCGGCATGTCTCTGCGGATCATCCAGCGGACGTGGATTCCAAGACCGTTCGTGTGCAGGGCCGTCACGTGCTGCGCTCCATGGGCGGAAAATGGCGGTCGCGGGAAGCCGCGACGCGGACATCGGGGGGCGGAAACTAGCACCGCCCGGCCGCCGGGCCAAGCCGGTTCCGCGGCGGAAATTCGCCCCCGCGCCACGCGAAACCCCCGTTGACCCTGCCCGCGGCGGCGCCTACCTTCCCGGCCCGTTTCCCGGCGTCCGGCCTTCCCGCCGGCGCCGCGTTCTGCCCCGCCATGGACCGCCGCCCCATGCGCCCCGTCCGCACGCCCGCCACACGGCTCGCCTGTCTCTTCGCCTGCGCGGCATCCGCGCTGGCGGCGGGCTGCGCCGGCCCCGCCATCCGCAGCCAGAGCCCCGAGATCGAGGCCCTCGCCGACATGGAGGCCGACACCCGGCTCGTCGGCGACTACACCACTCCCTGGGGCCTCAACGCCCTGCGGATCGAGCGGGCCGCGCTGATCACCGGCCTCGCCGGCACCGGCAGCGATCCCGCCCCCGGGCCACAGCGGCAGATGCTGCTCACCGACATGCAGGAGCGCGGCGTGGTCGAGCCGAACACGCTGCTGGCATCCCCCGCGACATCACTGGCCTGGGTGTATGCCTCCCTTCCGCCCGGCATCCGCAAGGGAGATCGCTTCGACCTCCACGTCGAGGTGCCCGTCGACAGCGAGACGACGAGCCTGGCCGGGGGCTGGCTGATGGAGACCCGGCTCACCGAGATGGCCGTGCTGGGCAACGCGGTGCGGGAGGGACGCATGCTGGGCATCGCGGAGGGCCCGCTCCTCGTCGATCCGGTCACCAACGGCACCCTCGACTCCGTCTCCCGGCTCCGAGCCCGCGTGCCCGGGGGCGGTGTCTCCACGACGACGCGCAACATCGGGCTGATCCTCACGCCCGAGCACCGGTCGGTCGCGATGTCGAAGCGGCTGGGCGACTGCATCAATCGGCGGTTCCACGCCGTGGTCCGCGGCAGCAAGCGCGGGGCAGCGACCCCGAAGACCGACCGCTACATCGAACTGCAGATTCCGACCGTCTACCGCCACAACCTGGCCCGCTACGTGAAGGTCGTCCGCTGCGTGGCGGTGATCGAGCCGCCCGGCGGCCGCCACGCCCGGCTGGAGCTCCTCGCCCGCCAGCTTGCCGATCCGGTCACCGCCCCCGCCGCGGCCCTGCGGCTCGAGGCGATCGGCAAGGAAGCGATCCCCACGCTCCGCAAGGCCCTCGAGGCGAAGGACGCCGAGATCCGCTTCGCCGCCGCGGAGGCCCTCGCCTATCTCGACGAATCCGTGGCCGCCCCGCACCTCGCCGCCGCGGCCGCCGAGATGCGCAGCGCCCGCCCCGCGGCCCTGGCCGCCCTGTCCGTGCTCGACGATGCCAACGGCATCGACGCACTGCAGTCGTTGCTCGCCAGCCCGAGCGCCGAGACCCGCTACGGCGCCTTCCGCGCACTGTGGCGGATGGATCGCGACATGCCGCTGGTGAAGGGGGAACGGCTCGGCGACGCCTGCTCGCTCCATGTCCTCGACGTCAAGGGGCCGCCGCTGATCCACGCCACCCGGAGCACGCGGCCCGAGATCGTGCTCTTCGGCACGGAACACCCGCTCGCCGACGGCCTGCGGGCCGAGGCAGGCAGCTCGATCGTCGTCGTCGTGGAAGGCATGACCGCGATCGTCAGCCGCTTCGTGCCCGGCCAGTCCGACCAGCAGGCGGAGGTCCGGGCAGCGGCCGACGCAGTGCTCCGCGCGATCTTCGAACTGGGCGGCACCTACCCCGACGCCGTGCAGTTCCTCCAACAGGCCAGCGCCGGCCGCGCGGTCCGCAGCCGCCTGGCATTCGACGCCCTGCCCGACGAGTTCGACGGCCGGCAGTCGATCCATGAGGAGGCCTCGAGCCGCGACCGTGACATCGCCCCGGAGGCGGACGACCCCACCGCGCCGTCCGCCGCGGACCCGCGGCCGGACGAGGCGCCATGACCAGGCTCAAGGCACTGGAGCTCTTCGGGTTCAAGAGCTTCGCCGACCGCACGCGGTTCGAGTTTCCCGACGGCATCACCGTCGTCGTGGGGCCGAACGGCTCCGGCAAGTCGAACGTCGTCGATGCCATCAAGTGGGTGCTCGGCGAGCAGTCGGCCCGCAGCCTGCGGGGCAAGGAGATGACCGACGTCATCTTCGCCGGCTCCACGGCCCGCAAACCGCTCAACGCCGCCGAAGTCGCGCTCGTCTTCGACAACGCCGCCCGGCTCCTGCCCGTCGATGCCGCCGAGGTGCAGATCATGCGCCGCGTCTACCGCAGCGGCGAAAGCGAGTATCTCGTCAACGGCGAGCCGTCGCGGCTGCGGGACATCCGCGAACTGTTCTCGGGCACCGGCGCGGCGACGGAAGCCTACAGCGTGATCGAGCAGGGGCGGGTCGACGCCCTGCTGGTGGCGTCGGGCCGCGACCGGCGGGCGGTGTTCGAGGAGGCGGCGGGAATCACCCGCTTCCGTGCCCGCCGGGCCGAGTCGCTGCGGCGACTGGAGCGGGCCGAGCAGAATCGCCAGCGGCTGGCCGACATCGTCGGCGAGGTCTCCAGCCGTCTCGAAACCGTTCGGCACCAGGCCGCCAAGGCCCGTCGGTGGCGGCTGATGACCGAGCGGCTCCGGGCCCTGAGGCTCGCCGCGGCAGGCCGCGATCTCGCCGCGGTAGAGGCGGCCGTGGCACTCGTCGAGGAGGCGGCCGCCGCGACCCGCGCCGCGGTCACGACGACCGATGCCCGCATCACGGCCACCGCGGAAGAAGCCGCCGAGCTGGATGCGGCGATCATGGCGGCGGAGCCGGGCATCGCCGCGGCCCGCTCGTCCCTGGCCGCCGCGACGCAGCGGGCGGCCGCCGCCGCGGCCACGCTCGCCATGCAGCGCACACGCAGCATCGACATCGAGACCGAGGGTGACGAGGCGGAACGCAGCCTGCGGGCTGCCCGTCGCGCCGCCCGAGACGCTGCCGCGACGGTCGCGGAGGCCCAGACGGAGGCGGAGCAGCTGGAGCGCGTGGTGCACCAACTGGCGACGCGACTGCAGGTCTGCGAGGCCACGGCCGCCGGCTCCCACCACGATGCCGCGGCGGCCCGCGACCGGCTCGACGCAGCCGTGGCCGCCGTCGATGAACGGCGGCGCGAGCGGCTGCGAATCGAAGTGGACGGCGAACGGGCGGCGGGCCGCGCGGCCGAAGCCCGGCTGGCGACCGAGGCCGCGCGGGCCGCCGTGGAAGCAACGCGGCTGGAGGTGACGCGGCTGGCGGAATCACGGGCCGCGTGGGAGGGCAACCTCGATGCGCTGCTGTCCGGCCTCGAGGCTGCGGGCCGCGACCTCGAGGGCCTGGAGGCGGCCCTGCGCGACAACGAGAAGGCCGTCGACTCCGCGTGGCACGAGCTCGCCGGCTGGAAGTCACGGCTGGAGGCCTGCCGCGAGCGCCGCACGCTGCTCCGCGAACTGGTCACCCGTCAAGACGGCGTGTCCGAGGCGGCGCGACGCCTGCTCGCCTCCGGCACCGACGTGCCCGGCCTGACCGGCATCGTGGCCGATCTCGTCGTCGCCAGCGTCGCCTGGGCCCCGCTGGTGGACGTCGCGTTGGGCGGGATCGGTCAGAGCCTCGTCGTCGAGTCGTTGGCCGAACTGATCCGCTGGCACACCGACTGGGCAGAGTCGGAGGCGGCCGCGGCCGTCCTCGCCGCCGGCGGTCGCGTCGGCTTCGTGACCGTGGCCGACGCCCGCGGCCCCGCCGCCTTCGAACCGCCGGAGCATCCGGGAATCATCGGCCGTCTCGACCGCCTGGTGGCTGCCGACGCACCGGCCGAGTCCCGACCGGACACCGCCGCCGCACTGCTCGAGAAACTCCTCGGCCACGTGTGGGTGGTGGAGCGGGTCGAGCACGCGTTGCCGCTCCTCCCGACGGCTCCTGCGGGCACATGCTTCATGACCCGCGACGGCCGCTGCCTGTCGGCCGCCGGCACGCTCGACATCGGCACGCCCACGGCGACCGCCGGTCTCGTGGCCCGCCGGAGCGAACTGCGGGCCCTCGAGCGACGACACGAGGAACTCGAGCGGGTCACGGCGACGGCGACGGCCGCGATCGCCGCGCTGCAGGCGGAGGCCGCCGACCTCAACGAGCGGCTGCGCCAGGCCCGCCTCCGGCGGCAGCAGGCGGCCGACGAGCATGCCGCCTCACGGGCCGAACTGGAGCGTCTCGATCGGGAACGACGGTCGGCCGAGGCCCGCGTCGCCGGCGCCGAAAAGAATCTCCGCGCCGCCGAGGAGCGGGCTGCGACGGCGGTCGCGGCCGAGCATGCCGCAGCGGATGCGGCGGTGGCCGCGGCCGCCGCCGAGACAGCCGCCACGCTGGAGATGGAAGCCGCGAAGGCCGCCGTCGCGGGCCTCGAGCGAAGCCGCGGCGCGGCGATCGACGAGATCCAATCGCTGCGGATCGAACAGGCCACCGTCACCGAGAAACTCGCCCGCAGCCGTGATGCCGTCGCGGTCGCCGCCGCGGCCACCGCGGCATGTGACCGCGAGATCGCCGCGGCGGACACCCGCGAGCGGCTGGCCGCCGCGCGGCTCGAGGCCCATCGCCTGGACGTGCTGGCGGCCGGCGCCGAGCATGCCGAGGCCGCCCTGGCAGCCGAGCAGGCCGCCGCGACCCTGGCCGCGGCCGTGGATGCCCTGGCCGCGACCGATGCCCGCCGCCGGGCGACGGCGATCGCGCTCGACGAGGCCCGCGCCGATGCCGTCCGGCTCGCGGCCGAGGCCCACACCCGCGAACTCGAGGCGGGAGAGGTCCGCCATCGCCGCGCCCGGATCGTGGACCGGATCCGCGACGAGTACGACATCGATCTCGACGCGGCGCCGGCCACGATTCCGGAGACGGCGACCACGGGCGAGCCGATCGAGGTGCCGGAGGACCGCGGCGTGCTCGATACCGAGATCGAACAGCTGCGCCGCAAGCTGGCGTCGATGACATCGGTGAACATGGAGGCGCTGGCCGAGGCCGATGAACTCGCCGCACGCCTCGCGAGCCTCGAGGGACAGCTGACCGACGTGACCTCCGCCAAGGAGGCGATCGAGCAGCTCATCGCCCGCATCGACGAGGAGAGCCGACGGCTGCTCGGCGCGACGATCGAGACCGTCCGCGGCCACTTCCGCGAGCTCTTCGAGCGGGTATTCGGCGGCGGCCAGGCCGACATCGTCCTCGAGCCGGGCGTCGATCTGCTGGAGACGGCCGTCGAGATCGTCGCCCGCCCCCCGGGCAAGGAGCCGCGCAGCATCTCGCTCCTCTCCGGCGGCGAGAAGACGATGACCTGCGTGGCCCTGCTGCTGGCGATCTTCCGCTCCCGGCCCAGCCCGTTCTGCGTGCTCGACGAGGTCGATGCCGCGCTCGACGAGGCGAACGTCGACCGGTTCGTGAACGTGCTCCGCGACTTTCTCGCCTCGACCCAGTGCATCGTCGTGACGCACTCGAAGAAGACGATGGCGGCGGCGACCACCCTGTACGGCGTGACGATGGAAGAGTCGGGCGTCTCCAAGCGGGTCAGCGTGCGGTTCGAAGCGACGGCCGCGGCCGCAAAGGCCGCCTGAAGGGCCGAAAAATCGCCGCGCAACCGCCCGCGGCGGTCCGCCGCTGACATCCGGCACAGGCGGGGCATGCGGCGCCACCGCTCCCGTCGGGAAGAACGGCTCAAGTCTCACGACGCATTCTTTCGATCTACCCTCCTGGACGGTCATGCCACGGACGTGTCCGGGAGCGATCCCGCGGACGGTCGTGGTGTGGCGCAGGGGGGGATACCTGCGAGTCGTGACGTCCGCCGCAAGCCCGGCCCTCGTGCCGCGCCACCGCCGGCGGTCGTCTTTCTCGAGCCCCTCCGCGCCCGCTGGCCGGCCATCGTGGGGCACGACGACGCGGACGTCCCCACGCCATCGCATCCGCGTCAAGGGGGGCTGGGTTCCGACACTCGGAAGGGTTGCGGACTGGCCAGGACGTTTCCGGACACGAATGATCCACATGGAGTCCACGAGATGAAGGTTTTCACGACGGGCCAGGTCGCCAAAATCTGTAAAGTCGCTCCCCGCACGGTGAGCAAGTGGTTCGACTCCGGTCGCCTGAAGGGCTACCGCATCCCGGGAAGCCAGGACCGCCGCATCCCGCGGGAGTACCTGATCAAGTTCCTCAAGGAGCACGGCATGCCGCTGGGCGACCTCGAGGACGAGGCGATGGCGAAGGTGCTGCTCGTCGGCCAGGACCAGGTCCTGATCGAGAACCTCAAGCGGCACCTGCCCCTCGAGCGGTCGTTCAAGATCCAGGTCGCCGCCAGCGGCTTCGAGGCCGGCATCCAGGCCGAGAGCTTCCACCCCGACTGCATCGTGGTGGACTACTCGATCGGCCGGATCGACGCCCAGCAGATCTGCCAGAACCTGCGGCGGAATCCCGAGTACGCCGACACGATCGTGATCGCCCTGCTGCCCGACGACGGCTCGCAGATCACGATCGACCGGGCGCACGTCAACGAGAGCTTCAAGAAGCCGTTTGACGCCGCCCTCCTGGCCGAGCGGCTGCGGACGCTGATCGGCGCCCGCAAGGAACTGGTCTGAGCCGAGCGCCACGTCCGGCCCCAAGTGACTCCACCCGGCGGCCGGTCCGCGCACAGCGGACCGGCCGCCGGCCTTTTTCCAGGGTATGCTGCCATCCATGAGCGACGCGCACGGCATCCGCATGATCGATGTGGGCGGCAAGCCGGTCACCCGGCGGACCGCGCGGGCCTCGGCCCGGTTGCGGACCCGGCCCGAGACCGTGGCCCGGATCCGCGCCGGCAGCCTCGACAAGGGCGACGCCGTCGCCACCGCCCGGCTGGCCGCCATCATGGCCGCGAAGCGGACGAGCGACCTCGTGCCCCTCTGCCACCCTCTGCCCCTGGATTCGGTTGCCTGCACGATCGGGTTCGAGGACGACGCCCTGCTGGTGGAGACCACCGTGCGGGCGACGGCCCGCACCGGCGTGGAGATGGAGGCCCTCGTCGCCGCCACCGCCGCGGCGCTCGCCGTCTACGACATGTGCAAGTCGATCGATCCCGGCATGACGCTCGAGCAGGTCCGCCTGGAGGAGAAGACCGGCGGCACCCGCGGCGACTGGCGGCGGCCGTGAACCGGCGCCGGCGGCCGCTCGTGACGACGAAACTCAAGACAAGGAAAGACGAAAAATCAGGACACGTGGCGCCGCAGGTCAGGAGAGGCTTTGGCCGCGGACGGCGAGGATCGGCTCCAGCTCCTCGACGAAATCCCGCACGTCCTTGAACTCCCGATACACGCTCGCGAACCGCACGTAGGCCACCTGGTCGAGCGCCTTCAGCAGTTCCATGAGCCGCTCGCCCAGCACGCGACTGGGCAGCTCGCTCTCGTAGGTGCCGTACAACTCGGCCTCGAGGGCCGCCACGACGCCCTCGATGTCCTCCTCCGTCACCGGCCGCTTCCAGCAGGCTTTCGCCAGGCCGCGCTTGATCTTGTCGCGGTCGAAGGGCTCGCGCACGCCCCCTTTCTTCACGACCGTGAGCAGTTGCCGCTCGACACGCTCGTAGGTCGTGAACCGCCGGCGGCAGGCGAGGCACTCGCGGCGGCGGCGGATCGTCGTGCCGTCGTCGCCCGCCCGGGAGTCGATGACGCGGTCGTTGTCGAGCCGGCAGAACGGGCAGCGCATGGGAAGCCTCGGGGAAAGTGGCCCGCATCCTAGGCCGCCGCCTGCAAAAGCGGCAAGTCGGCCGGTGTCACTCCTCGTCCGGATCCGCCGCGTCGGCGTCGGGAGCGAGGGTCGCGTCCGCCTCGGGCTTTGCGGTTCGGGTGAGTTTCCAGTCGCGACGCTGCCGCGAGCTCGGGATCTTCATCGCCTTGCGATACTTGGTGACGGTCCGCCGGGCCACGGTGATCCCCCGCTTGCCCAACTCCACCACGAGGTCGTCGTCGCTGTACGGTGCGTCCTTCGGCTCCGCCTGGATGATCTCCTGGAGCTTGATCCGGACGGCGTCCCAGGCGACCTCCTCGCCGTCGGCGCTCACGGTCCCACCGACGAAGAACCGCCGCAGCGGCTGCAGACCGCGGGGCGTCTGCAGCCACTTGTCGTCCACCGCCCGGCTCACCGTGGTCACGTGCATGCCGATCCGGTCGGCGATCTGCTGCATCTTCAGCGGCTCGATCGCCTCCGGCCCCTCGGTGAGAAACCGCGTCTGG
>JAJTED010000186.1 GCA_021300535.1 Planctomycetaceae bacterium
CCCGTAGACCTCGACGGTGAACGTCCCGGTCGTCAGCGTCTCGGAGTCGGCCTCCAGCGTGTCCTCGTCGGCCTGGCCGGCCTGGGAGAACATGAGGTAGGGCGGGTCGCCGGCAGGCCCGAGGAGCGGCCAGGCGTCGCAGCCGGTGGCCGACTCCAGCGTCTCGCGGAGCCAGGTCTGGATGAGCGTCTCGCCGGATCCTGGCATGGGTTAGCCCTTGTATCCTGGGTTCTTGCCGGAGGCGAGCTCGGCCGCCGCACGCTCCAGGCCGACCCGCAGCTCCTCGACCAGCCGCGAGGCGACCGGGCCGCGAATCTCGTGGAACGTCTGGTCCATCATCCGGCGGGCGGCCATGCGGGTCGTGCCGAACTCGTGCCAGATCGCCTTCCGCGACTCCATCCCGTACTTGTATCCCAGCCCGGCGACCGCGGCCCCGGTCTTGTTGTTGCCGATCCACCGCGCCCGCGTGGTCACCGCACGCCGCAGGGCACCAGTGAAGAGACGACGCTCGCCCTTGCGGCGGCGGCCGCGCCGCGTGCCGACCGGGGGCGTGTTGGACCGCAGCCGGGCCACGCCGTTCGCTGCTTTGATCGCGCGGCGCATGCTCGCCATCATGTGCTTTTTGCCGATGTGCCGCGGCAGCTCCTGGTAGTTCGCGGCGAGCGCCCCGATCTGTGACGACAGACTGCCGAAGTTCAGAGAGATCATGCTGCCTGCTCCTCCACGGACAACTCCATCGCCTCGCGGAATCCCTGCTCGATCACGCCCGAGATGTAGAGCAGGCGGTCGTCCCGCGAGAGCCACCGCAGCCGCCAATTCGCCTGGAGGCCCGGGTAGTAGCGGATCATGACGGTGGCCGAGGTCGTGCCGCCGACCTGGCCGCGGCGGGCCTGCTCGTTGTACGAGAGCGCGTCGTATGACCCGAAGGTCCGGCCGACCTCCGTCCACTCCTGGACGAGCTCGCCGACCGCGTTCCGCGTCTCCGTCGGAGACTCGATCGCGAACAGCTCCCGCATCCGGCCCGAGGCGACGACGCCCATCACCAGGCCCCCGAATGGCTGGAGGAGGCGAGGAGGGCGTCGAACGCCTGCGGCAGCTCGACCGAGCCATCCTCCGCGACGATCCCGCGATTCTTGAACGTGTGCTCGACGAACATCAGGAGGGCCGCCTTTACGTTCGGCTCGATCGGGTCGCCCGGCTCGACGCCGCCCCAGTAGGTCACGACGACCTTTCCGGAGACGTTCGCCGGGATTGTCACCTTCGCCGGCATGGCGTCCTCGTCGACCTCGAGGTCCCCGGCGTCGACCTCCTCCCCGCCCACGGTCACGACCAGGTCGTAGACCGAGCCGGTCAGGAGCGGCGGATTCGGCAGATGGAGAACGCGGCCCGCGGGGACCTCGGCCCAGGTCGCACGGTACTCGGTGGCGACCAGCGTCTGGCCGAGCCGCTTCTCGATGTAGCGGCGGCCGGCCGCGATCTTGTCGGCGATCAGCGTGTCGAACTCTGTGAACGCCTCGTTGATCGCGAGCTGGAGCTTCGCCTCGGAGAGCGTCACCGGCTCGGCCGAGGGCGTGGAGATCACGCGGACGGTGTCGGGCTTGCTCACGAGGCGGCCTCCTGGATGGTGGTCGACGCGATCACCTTCGGGGTCACCTGGTCGAAGACCACGCTCCCCGCGAACATGACGTAGGCCGTGTCGTCTTCGCTGCCGGACCCGGAGCCGCCGTCGAGTGTGCCGACCTCGACGGTCCAGACGCGGCGGCCGAACTCCTCTAGGTCGGCCGGGTCGACCGTGGCGACCACGGTCACAACGCCGTCGCTCCCCGTGGCGTCGAACACGTCGAGCAGGATCTCGTCGTCGCGGCTCGTGGCCGTGGCGTAGAGGTCGCCGGCCGGGAGATCCTCGCCGGTGGCGAAGGTGACGATCACCTCCCGGGGGCCCGAGCTGCTGTTGAGGCGGATCACGCGGCTCGTCGATCCCGACAGGCGGACCTTAGTGGGCATGTCTGGCGCTCCTGGTCTCGACCGCCGGGGCCGCCACGGCCCGCTCCATCCGCCGGTCGCCGGCCTGATCGAGCAGCGGCCGCTGGGTCTCGCGAACCGCGAGGCCATCCTCGACCAGCCGCTCCGCGAGTCCAGAGGTGGCTTGGATCACGACGCCGGCCCGGTAGCCGCGGTAGGCCTTCACGAGGCGGATCGGGTGTAGGTCGGCCACAGGGTTCTCCTGAAACGCAACGGCCCGGCGGAGGCATCCATGCCCCCGCCGGGCGTTCTGCGTGGGGGCGTCGCGAGAGATCAGCTACCCGCCTCGACCAGCTTCGCCACGAACGAGGCGTCGTGGTTGACCAGGCCGAACCGCTGGAGGCCGCGGAACTTCACGGCGTCGGTCGCGAACCCGGCGTGCTCGGAGGCCGAGATCACCAGGCCGTTCGCCTTCACCGCGACGGCGGTCGCCATGGCGAAGTCGCCGTAGAGGGCCAGCGTCCCGGCCGGCAGGCCGAGGCACTTGTAGACCGGGGCGCCCATGACGGTCGGGAGAACCCGCTCGCCGATGGTCGTCGACTGCGACACGACCGAGCTCTTCATGAGGTGCTCCCAGCCGGCGGACGACACGACCCAGGCCGTGTTCATGGCCCGGCTGTCGATCTTGCCGACCACCGAGGCCAGGTCCGCACCGTCGTAGTCGGTGCCGGCCTCGACCTCGTTCGCACCCGGGACCTCGTCGACCAGGCCGTCGATGCCCTTGCCGACATCGCCCTGGAGCCAGACCTCGTCGACCTTCTTCGCGATCGCCAGACCGAACCGGTTGGCGGCGAGCTGGGCCAGGTTGACCACCGCGGCCGAGTCCTGGATGAGCTCGTTCGAGAAGGACAGGATCCGGCCGGCCTTGTGGAGGTTGATCGTCACCTTGTCGGTGGTGGCGTCGTCCTCGGTCACGGCTTCGTGCTCGTCGAACCACTCGGCCGCGATCTCGCCGATCTTCGGGATCTCCAGCGTGTGGCTGGAGGTCGTGTAGACCTGGGCGAGCTGGAGGCCGACCGACTGGTAGCCGAGAACGTCGATATAGCCCCTGAACAGCTCCGGCGACACGAGCTCGGCGCCCTGGCCGTCGTACGTCGGGCTGGTCTCGCCCATCGCCCGGGCCTCGGCCATGTCGCCGCGGGCGAGGGCCCGCAGGAACCGGCCGGCCTTCTCCGCCGCCTCGGTCGTGCCGAAGCCGCGGAGCGACTTGCCGGCGATGTGGATCGCCGGGCCACGCCGCGACTCGGCCTTCTCGGCCGTCTTGCGGCTGTCACTGTCGCTGGTGGCGGTCACCTGGCGGAGGGCCGCGACCTTGTCGTCGAGGGCCTTCTCCGCGGCGGCCTCGTTCGCGACCTCGACGGCGCGAGCGGCGCGCTCGTTGAGACGCTCCTCGATCTTCGCCTTCTCGGCGTCGTCGGCGGCCGGCATGGCCCGGAGGGTCTCGATCTCGGTTGCGATGCTGGCGGCCTCGTCCTGGAGGCGGAGCTGCTTGGCGGAAGGCATGGGTCGCGTCCTTGCGTGTGGGTGTACGGAGTCCGAAAGACGCCCGCACGATAAGAGCGACCACCCGACCGGCGAAGTTGGCCGCGTTCTACGGTAGGACGTTTTCTCAGCGTGTCGGGCAGCGGCCGTCCGGGCACGCCTCGGGCACTCGGCCCGTCACCCGCGACCGCTTGCAACGGTCACACTGGCAGCGGCAGATCTGCTCGACGCGGCCGTCGGGCTTCCACACGCCAGCGCCAGAGCGTCATAGCGTGTTTCCGTTTTCCAGAATCCGGAACCCGTCGCGGTCGACGCGAGCATGGACGACGCGGGTCGTCGGCTCGGCCGGCGGCGGCTCGGCGACGATGGCGATCCAGAGCAGGTTCTTCGCGGCCTTGGCGATCCAGCGGAGGAAGGGCCGGTCGGGCGGCGTCGGTGTCGGGGCGGGCCGCGAACTGGTCCACCAGCCGGCGGCGAACACGATCACCAGGACGAGCAGCGTCGAGCGGTTGATCTGCATGGGATCCTCAAAGGGCAAGGCCGAGCGCCGGGGCCGCGTTGGCCTGGTCGGGCGGGGGCGGGGTCAGAACGTCGTTCGAGAGATCACGCCAGCCGAAGCCGGCCACGGAGCCGACGGCGAAGGAGTCGGGCTGGTTCGCGAGCATCCGCTCGACGGTGGCCCGGCGAACCCAGAACGAGCCCTCGGGCATGTCGGCCGGCCACTTCGGCCCGGAGATCCACCGCGGCCCCCAGGAGTTGAGGCAGAGCAGGGCATCATCGGGCGAGCCGTTCTTGGCGTAGCGGACCGCCACGAAGGCCATACAGTGAGCCCACTGGCCCGAGGCTTTCGCGTAGGCGTGCTGGTCCCTGACGGACTCGAAGCCAACCAGGCTACAGACCGGGATCGGAAAGCCCGCCTCGATCGCCGCGGCCGCCTCGGCGAACGTCTTGACCATGGCGACGTGCTGGGCCGGGTGCTTCTTCGCGAGCGCGTCGAGCCTGCCGCCGTCACCCTGGCCGCCGTTGCCGTAGGCCCCCCACTGCTTCGCCCGGTCCGGCGAGTAGACGCGGAGGTCGTGGCCACCGACTTGTTCGCGGTAGACCACGCCCCAGTCCTTGACCCACCTGGCTGCGGCCGCGCCGTACGAGCCGTCGCTCCAGCCGCCGACGGCCGCTTTGCCGTCGCCCGGCTTGCCGCGGGCCTCGACGCGCGAGCCGCCGTAGATCGCCTCGGTGGCCGGGAACGGCGGCGGGTTCGCCAGCCGGCCGGTCTCCCAGTCGACACACTGGGCGATCCAAATCCCATGGGCCCAGCCCCATGAGACGCAGTCCCCGATCCCCTGCCGCTCGACCACCCAGGGCTTCGCGTAGAGGGCCTGGTGGGCCTTGTAGGCGGAGCGGTACAGAAACGTGTCGACGCCCTTCGTCTCGCGGAGCGTCTCGGCTCCGGCGTCGCGGAACATCGGCTCGGGCAGCTCGCGGAGGAACGCGGCCACGCCTTCGGGGTCCGGCCGGTAGCCGTAGTCGGCTTCGCCGTCGAGGCCGAACCAGCCGCCGGCAGGCCGGGCCCGCAAACCGCCCACGAGGTACGCGGCGGCCACGCCCAGGAGCAGGACGAACGCCAGGAGGCGGAGGTGGCGGGCGTCAGCGCGAGACATCGGCGGCCCTCGCGATCTCGCGGTAGGCGGCGACCCAGGTCGACCGCTGGGCCGGGGACAGCGGGGCCCCGCTCGTGCCGGCGGTCCGGTCCAGGTACTCGCGGATCGCCTCGCGGGCCCGGGGATGCTTCTCGCCGAGCGAGACGCCCTTCCAGCGGAGGGCCTTGGCCCGGGTCCGCAGCTCGTCCCACGCCACGCCGGTCCGGATCAGCGGCTCGGCCTGCTGGCCGTCGTGCTCGAGCTCGTCGGCCAGCTCCGCGAAGTGGGCCGACACGGCCGCGGCGTCGGCCGCCGCGTCGGGGCCGACGAACATCCCGCGGAGGTTGATCGCCGGATCCGGGGCCGGGCCGGGGGCGGGCGTCGGCGACTGCGGCTCGGACCGGGCCCACATCACGGCGGCGGCGGCGAGCAGCGCCGCCCCGACCAGGTGACGCCGTTCGATGGTCGGGGCCTTCTCGGCGAAGGCCGCGACGAGATGGCCGATCCGGTCGCCGGCGAACAGGTAGACGGCGGCGGCGA
>JAJTED010000062.1 GCA_021300535.1 Planctomycetaceae bacterium
TCGTTCAATCCTCACGGAGGTAAAACCATCGACTGGAGAGCCGTGTGCGGGAGATCCGCCAGCACGGTTCGGAGGGAGGGGGGCCCGAACGATCGGGCCTCCCTACCCCTATCGGAGGAGGCCGGACGAGATGCGTGCCTGCAGGGAGCGGATGCCGACCTCAGGCGATCAGTTCGTGCAGCGTCCGGCGGCTTTCCCCGAATCCTTTCGCGTCGACGCCCATTTGTGCGGCGATCGTCCGCAGGAGATCCGACATCCTGACGCCGTCGGGGCCGATGTTGGGGGACTGAAGGTGCAGGGTTTTTGTTGGTGTAACGTCTCTTCTGTAAATCGCCGCTGCGAGCCCGGCCGCGCGAGGCTCCTGCGGGCGCCGGATCAGTCAGCCGGCACCGGCACGGCCAGCGGCGGAGCGCCCGAAGCCGTCACGCTGACCGCCCCGTTCAGCACCCGCTGTTTGTCGGTGATCAGGAGCTGCACGTCCTGTGGCATGCGGCCTCCCTCCACACGCACCGTGAACTCATGCCGCACCCGGCCCGTCTCCGGCTCGACGACATGCACGGCCCGCACGCAGGCGGGACTCACGCACACTCGCAGGATCGGCAGCTTGTCCGCCAACGTCGCCGGATGGCTCTCCAGCACGGAAAGCTGCAGCCGGTCGCCATCCGCGGCGGGGGCCAGGCTGACCCGGACCTCGGATCCCGGCAGGCCCGTCAGTTGCAGGCGGCGCTCGACGCCGGGCGTCAGGTCGGCGAGCGCGACGGCGACGTCCGGCGGTGTCTTCGTGAAGCGAAACCAGCCGCGGATCTCGGCCCGGTCGGCCGAGCGTGGCCAGTGGGCCGCCACGAGATCGAGCACCGGCACCGGTCGGTTGGGTTGGAACGAAAGGTCATAGAAGACGAACGGGGCGCCGATCAGACCGTCGTTGGAGCGGGGGGCCACCTCGACCCAGCTCTCGACGGGCCGCGGCGAGAACTCGGCGGCGTTCGCATTCTGGATGGACAGCGGAAAGCGAACGGAACCCCCGGACCGTGAGGCCAGGTGGGCGCCCACGAAGAACAGCCGCTGAGGATCGGAGGGGGCGAAGAGGTTCGTGCGGCTGTCCCGCAGCCCTTGCTCCGTGCCGCCGTCGTAACGGCGGAACTCGAGCCTTCTGCCGCCGCCGACGGAAAGCTCGAGGGCCTCGCCCCCCGCCGCCTCGAAGCCGCGCCGCGGCGGGTTCGGCCCGGCCTCGAGCACCGCCTCGTAGGCCTGCGGCCGACCGGCGAGCGCCGCAGGCAGTGTCAGCGACGCGCCGAGGCCAACGCTCTCCCGGGGTGCATCCGGCCCCCGCACCCGCCACTCGATGCTCCGCATCGATTCGCGGAGCGACCTGGCCAGCGCTTCGGCGTTGGCGGCCTCGTAGAATCGCCCGCCGGAGCCGGTGGCAAGATTTCGCACCTCGTCCATGCGCGACGCGCGGTCCGTCGCATTGGCCGCATACCCGAAGCCCACCACGTCGATTCTGAGGGGCACGCGGCGCCGGCCGTTTTTCCGGGCGAGTTGGTCTTCCACGGCCGATGCGGTCACGTAGCGTCCGCCCGTCTGGTCGTTCGCGCCATCGGTGACCACGAGCACGTGGCCGGGCAGGTCGGTGCGGCCGCCGTCGAAGTCGGTGGCCAAGGCCTCCGCGATCGCCAGATAGAGGGGTGTCTCACCGCCGGGCTCGAGTGGCGACAGGATCATGCCCATCCGTTCCACCAGGGCGGGCGTGAGCGCTTGCATGGGCAGCACCTGCTCCACGTCGTCGCCCGGCACGAGGTTGAAGGGCTGTCCGGCACGGCCGGCGCCGGCCTTGGCGGCGGTGCCGGCGGTGGTGAGGCCGGCGACATACTTTCCGTCCTTGTCACGCGACCACCTGGTGCGGTGGCCGTACAGCCAGAGCGACACGTCCCAGCGGCCAGACTTGGCCATGCCCGCGAGGAGTTCGGCGACCGCTGCCCGGCCCGCGTCGAGCCGGGTTCGGCCGTCGGTCAATCGCTGCCCCATGCTGCCGGAGCAGTCGAAGACGATGGACACCGACTGCGCCTGCGGCAGGTCGCCGCGGACTGTGACCCGCGTCTCGAGCCGGGGCGGGGCCTCCCACTCCGTCGTCCGTGAGGCTGCCGCCGCCGCGACCGGCAGGCCGACGACCATGCGGTGGCCTCGATACCAGGCCGTCAGGTCGAGGACGGCCGTGCGGTTTAACTCGATGCTCCGAGCGGCCGCGGGATCGAGCTGCCAGGCTGTCTCGCGGGGCGGCGACGCCACGTTCACGCCCACGCGGCTGGCAAAGCCCTGGCGGGCCGTCGCACTCGAGCCTCCGCCGGCATCGGCCCGCAGGAAGTCCAGCGGCCGGCCATCGACTGACTCGGAAAGCCACAGCGCGGCCACGCCAAACGGCACACCCCGATGGGCGGCGAGGCTGACCGTGTTGCGCGGGGGCTCGATGCCGCTGGCCGATGGCAGGATCAGCCGGTTGGGGGTCATCTCAAGGGCGGCGAACCCGTTCCACTGCGCGGCAAGAGCATCGACCTCCGTCGTCAGGCGGCCGCGGTCGCGGTCGCCGAAGACGACCCCGTTGCTCCGTACGATCTCGGCGGCCGACTCGATCAACACCCGCGCCTTGTGGAAGCAATAGACCGGTTCGTCCGGTTCGACGCCTCCCCAAAAATCCTCCAGTGTCGTTTCGGCGTGCTGGATCAGCCGTTTGTGCCATGCCGCGGCGAAAGAGCGTTGCGTGGGCGTCGTGCCATCGCTGATCCGCGGACGCTGGCCGGCCACGGCAGCCAGGCGACGGCTCACGCTGCTCCCGCGTGCGAGCAGCTCGAGCACCCGGGCATCGCTGTCGCGGCTGCCGATCTCCAGCTCGGCGCGTTGGCGGTCGAAGCCCGCGATGATCGAGGGGAGGGATCGCGCGGCAGACCGAACGGCCGTCACCTGACGGCCGATGTTCGCGGCGATGTCCGCTGCCGAGGTGGGCAACGTGAGCGCACCGACCGGGTTCGCCGCGATGATGGGGAGCACCGGATTCATCAGCATGTTCCGCCACGGCACCCATCCGGCCACGGCGGCTGCCGGGTCGACCGGAGGGAGCGGATCGTCGCCCTGCGAGGGTGAGCGGGCCATGAGGGCGGCGTGGTGACGAGCGAGGGTGTCCGCCCGCCGCAGGAGCCGCATCCGCACATCCCCGTGCGCCAGCGGCACCTCCAGGGCCCGGCGGATGGCGCCATGCGTCCGCGGGCTTTCAGGGGCTTGGGTGGCCAGGTCGGCACACCGCTCCATGTAGACGGATTTCATGGCGGTGAACAGCGCCTCGCAGCGGCCTCGCGCTTCGTCGATGTTGCCCGTCGAGGGGGCGGTCGTGGGCTCCGCGTCATCCGTGGCCGCCAAGGCCGCGTCGACGGCAAGTTCGAGTTGCTCCACCGCGAGCAGTAACGCGACGATGTCAGCCGGCTTCATTCTCAGGCTCCCGCTCTCCGTGTCGCTCGGCTGGCGGACGGCGTGTCGCGATTCCTCGACCCACCAGGCTGCCAGGTAGGGGAGTTCCGCCCGCACCACATCGAGCAATTCCAGCGCCTGGATCCGCTGCCGGGAGAGCTTCATCCGCTGGTCGAAGGCCTCCATGCTCTGCCGCGACAGCCGCATGGCTTCGGTCATGTTGGCCGGTCCGCCCACGAAAGCCAGGTCGAGCGCCTCGCGCATGCGGGCATTCCCTTGGATGGCCAACTCATTGGCCTCGATGATCCGATCGGCCCGCACGTCTGGGGTGTAGACGGCCTGGCGGGAGTTCGACACCATGCGAATGAAGTCGCGGAAGGCCTCCGGCTGCCGCTGCCAGTCGGCGGGATCGGCCCATCGCACCAGCATCCGCAGCAGATGAATCTGCCCGGGGTTGAATGCCGCGCCCTCGGGCCGCGTGCCGACGCATTCGAGCCAGCGGGCGACGGCCGCCTTGTCGATGGCGGCATTCGCGGCGCATTTTTCCACCAGCCAGAGCCAGGCGGCCTCCGCGCGGACCATCCAGGCGTCGACATCCTCGGTGACAGCGGGCGGTTTCGCGGTCTCGTCACGCGGCTGGTCGAGTGCAATGAAGCGTTCGACCGCCGCCAGCCAACGCCGCGTATCGTTGTCTTCCCCTGCCGCCGCCGAGTCCGTCCGCCCGTAGGCCAGCCGGATGCCGGGCAGCAGCTGCGCGCTGGAAATGAGACCCAGCCCGAGTTCCGTCTCCATCCGTTCGACGGCCGTGTCGACCTCGATCTGCTCGTCGCGATAGGCCGCTCCAGCCGTGCGGAGTTTCTCCGCGCGGAGGAGCATGTGCAGGTAGGCCGCCCAGCGCAGCGGCCGCTCGCGGATGGCCATGGGCCGCAGCCGATCAGCCGTTCGCCAGCGTTCGGCCAGCCAGGCGTCTTCGTAGACGTCGGCATCGCTCCGCAGCTCGACGACCGGCGTGCGGGAAGCCGTCCAGGCGAGGGCGGCGTCGGTGTTCCGGTCGGACGGCGTTGCGGTCACGATGGGGGTTTGCCGTTCGCCCAACATCGCGCGTGCCCAATGGTCGACGCGAAAAGCGAGATAGGCGGACAGTTCCTGGAGTTCCACACGGCCGTCGGCGTCGCCCCAGGGCTTGGCGTCGGCAGCGCCGCGCATTCCGCGCACGAACTCCAGCACGGCGCCGCTCGCCCCCTGCGCGGGGCTCGAATATGAGTTTTGACCGGTGGATGCCGGAACCATCACCCACATGCGTTTCAAGTTGGAGACCGCCATGAGGGCCTCCACTGCAGGCGGAAAAGCCCCATCGTCGACTCCGAGCGGCCAGTCGGTCGAAGGCCTGCAGGCATCCAGCACGACGAGGATGCCGACGCGGTCGGGAAGGGCGTCGCGGAGGCCGGCCAGGAGGCGGTCGACGCGGAGGTAGGAATCCTCCTCCAAGCCCGCGGGGTCTACGGATGTGCCCGGCGGAATGACGCAGGGGCGGCCCTTGTCGTCGAGGGTGCCGATGGCGGTCAGGTGAACGATCGCCATGTTGCCGTCGGGCCCACCAGGCTTGGTGCGACGCAGCGTCGAGCAGAGCGTGGCGAGCATCTCATCGGCGGTCGCCGAGGCCAACGCGGGGCTGGTGTCGAAGATCACCGCCGAGCCCGGCTCGAAGAAACGCTTTCCCGGGGTTCCCAGGGATGCGAGCAAGGAGCGGTCTTCGTCGGCCAAGGCGATGGGGGCGAGCGGGGAGCGGTAGCTGGTCACGAAGCCCAAGACAATCGGCACCTGGCGGCGCACCGTCAGCAGCATTCGCACCAGCAGCACGATCAAGGCGAGGGCGGCCGCCGTGAGCACGATCCGCCGAACCATCAGCCACACCGATCGCGACCGGTGATGTGGATCCAACCCGCCGCTCCACGATGCCTGGGCGGACGGAGCAGCGATCGTCGACGTCGCCACGGTGCGGACTTCAGCGGCGAGGGCCGGCCGCGGGCCGCGGGCGTTGTGGCCGGACCGCCAGGAGTCGGCGTGTGCAGGGGCGGTCTCGGGGCCCCCGGCGTCCGCGTCGTGTGGTTCGTCTGCAGAACGTTTCATCGGTTCAGTTGACCCGGACGCCGGTCATTGACGACGGTTTCGCATCATAACGCCGCTGCCTGCCGCGGGCCGCTCGGGCACTGCCGGGTGCGCGGACGGCCAGCCGAACACGGTGATGGCCAGCGCCGCCACCAGGCAGGCGAGCGCCAGGCAACGCAATTGGTCGGAGACCGTCAGGCCGAGGGCCGGTGAAGCCGCGGCAAGGGGCGCGGCAAGGCTGACGGCGGGCGACGGCACGGCCGGACGCGCGGGCTGCGCCGTTGCCGCAAGCGGCTTCATCCGGGGCGGTGCGGTCCAGCCGGTCAGGCGGCGGACGACCGCGAGCGGTTCTTCCGGGGGCATGGACGCCCAGCCGTATGTGACGGGCAGGTCGGCGGCGGTGGCCATGAATGCTCGGGGGCCGAGCGGGCTCCACAGGCCATCGACGCCCGCCGCCGATCTGGGCGGAGGCTGTCGCTGCGGGAGTGGGCTGCGCGCGGCAGGACCGACGATCGGCAGCGGCATGCCTTTGGAGGCGGCCGTGGGCACGAGGGCGACCCGCGTGTCAGCGTGCCGCCGGTCCGGCGGGCTTGACGCCGACCGGCCGGCACGCGGCTGACGCCGCTCGATGCTGGCGAGGAACTCCGGCGTGCCGACGGCGTCCGCGGCGGTGAAGGGGGAACTCGGATCGAGCGGCTGCCAGAGCGGTTCGCCGCGGCCGGCGGCGGACGGGCGGGGCTCCGCGGGGTCGGGTGCCCGCACCAGCACGCTGTGGGTGCCGGGCGGGAGGGTCGCGGCTGCGGGGGCGGGAATCATCTCCGGTTCGGGCAGCGGCGCGGGCGTCGGCACCATCTCGGGATGATCTGTCTGCAGCGGCACGACGAGCATGTCGTCGGCGCAGGGGCCACCCGCTGGCGGCGGGTCTTTGTCGGCAGGGCGTGTCTCCCGGTCGTCGACCGGCGGCATCTCGCGGACGACATGATCCATGCCCGACTCCGTGCCCATCGCGCCTTCGCACCCACAGGCGCAGGAGTTGCAGGCCTTCAGGGCCTGGATGGCGAGATCCCGCACCCGCTTGCTCGGCTCGAGAAAACAGCCCATGTCGTCGCGACCGGAGGCCAACTTCGTCAGCTTCTCACGCATCTCGGGGCTGCAGCACGAGCCCCGCCTGTCGGCGCATGGACAATCCTCCTGCGACGGATCCACGCACTCCTTGCTGAACATGCCCTGCATGGCCTTCTTGAGCTTGTGCTTGTGTTCTTTGGGCGGCGCCTTGCCGCAGAGACGATCGAGAGTGTCGCAGAGATGCTTTTCCATCGCCTTCTTCCAGTCGGCGCAGCTCTCGCTCATGCCCTTCGTCTTGCGGGTCTCCTTCTTCTGGTCGGGCGACTGGCAGACCTCGGCCGTCTGCAGCACGGCCTTCACGGCCTCGTAACGGACCAGTTCGTCGGGGTCGTCCATGGCGGCCAGGAGCGCCGGCATGACTTCGGGATGCTCCGGCGTGCACCCGAGGCCGGCGAGGTATTTGATGGCGGCCTTCTTCTTGCAGATCTCGTGCTTGGCGGCCTTGGCCTTGGCGGCGGCCTGGATCGCCGGATTGGCGGACTGCTGGTCGGCGGCGTTCATGCCGAAGGGATTGGGCACACCGAGAAAACTCCAGACCGTCGTCGGCGGGGCGGTCGTCTGGGCTGGCGCCGGCGGCGGGCAGAGTGTCGCCTGGACGACCGCGAGGGCGAGCCCCGCCACGCCCGCCCGCGTGCGAATGGAGACCTTCGGCCGGCCACCGTGGCGCAGACACGCAGGCAATCGCATTCTTGTGGTATCCCCCTCGCCGCCGCCGCGTCGGCCCAGCAACGCGTCTGCCGGGCCGCCTCCATGCCGCATCCCTCAACATCGTCAGGAATTGCGGGCGGCATGGCCGCACCGCGCGGCCGAAGCGGTCGCATTCACCGTCGCGATTGTCCATCGCGGAGCGGTGGCACGGAATGTGCCAGTCGTGCTGACGGTGCGATCGAGGCGGGGGGTGTGGCCCCGCCCGCCGTCGCTACTTCAGTTCCAGGGTAATGCTCGCCGCGGGCGCGGGGGCCGCCTCGACCGTGACGGGGGTCGGCTCCGCCTTGCGGATCCGATTCCGGACCGGCGCCTGCACCGAAGCCTTGTACTGGCCGGGTTCCAGATCGTCGAACCGGAACCCTCCATCCTGTCGGGTGCGTGCGGTCCGCTCGCCCCCCGGGCCGCTGAGCATGACTGGCAGGTTGGGTTCACCCCGGCCCGAGAGCATGACCTTGCCGGTTAGGGAGTTCAGTTTGCCGGCCGGTTCCGCTCCCACCTCCAGCCAGATTCGCGCCGGGGCATCCGAGAGTCCCACCGCGTCGGTGGCCCGTACCAACACGGGCAGCCGCACGCCGGGCGGAAGCTTCGCCGAGTCGATGCGGACTTCGTAGTTGGTGCCGCCGAGCCATGCGGCCGGCTGCCACTCCTTCGGCGCGCCCTTGCCCTCGGCATCGATGGCCCACTCGACCGACTTGAGCCCGGAGACGCCGGGCCGGCGGCGTTCGGGCGGGATGAGGTAGCCGTCGGACGAATCGTCGGATGCTTGGATCGGCACCACGATCGGCCTGCCCACGGTAACGCGCACGGCAGGCGGTGCCTCCACGACCGGCGCCTGCCCGTCGAAAACCAGGAGACGCGAGTCGACGATGGGCGATTGCCCGCCGGCGATCGTGAGCCGGGCCTCGGCCGATACGTCGACATTGGCGAAGCCCTCTCCCGAAGCGTCGACTGTCCAATCGTCGACGATGGTCCTGATCGCCAGCGATGTTCCAGCCGGCGGCGGTTCGAGCGTGAACGTCACCTGCCGATCGTGGGCGGCGGTCCAGACGGTGCGTTCCACGCCGCGATCGCTCAGTCCGGCACCGATCTGGCGCAGGACGATGGCAACGGAACCACCGACGTTCTCTCCGGCGAGGAAGGTATCGGCAGGGGCGTCGACAGCGAGGCGCATGGGCACCACGGCGGTCGGCGCCTTGAGAAGCGTCGTGGCGGCCGATGGGGCGAGGACATGAATCTGCCGCCAGTCGTACTGCGGTCCCTGCGGCTGATTGTCCGCGGCGGTTGAACAGTCGACGGCGAAGTTGAATGCGCGGGGATAACCATCGACGTCGAGCGCGAAGCGGGCGGTGCCCTGATCCGGTCCGTTCCACGAGGCGACGACGTCGTCGGTCGGCGCGGCGGCCGTCAGCACCGCGGCCGCCTTGCGGGGGACGACCGGGCGGATCACGGACGCCTGCGCCCCGCCGCGGACCGGCTCTCCGTCCGGCTCCCGAAGCGTTACTCGCGTGCCATCTGGCGGCAGGATGGCGGCATTTCCACCGACGGGTCCGAGCGACACGGTGATGGTGCGGGCACGGCGGTCGTATCGAGCCGTGGCCACGATCAACTGCCGTGGGTGTTGGGCGTCGAGGACGATCCGCGTGATCGTCGGTCGGGCGCCGGCCGGTGCCTGGGAGTCGCGGACGACCAACGCGAGGTCGGGGCCCACCTCGCGGCCGGCGGCGCCTGCCGGCTGAGGGGCCGGGAGTTCCAAGGCCGCGGAGTTCACGGCCGCGGCTGGAGGTGCCTCCGGTTCGCCGGCCTTTTTCTGGTCGGCCTGACCTCCGGTGTCGGCCTTGAGCACCAGCGGCACGATCTGCCCGTCCAGGCCGAGCGTCACGCCTGCCGCACGCGCCAGCGGCGTGCCGGTGGATCGTCCGGCGAGCAACGCCGTTGCGGCATCGGACCAGGCCCGCTCGCGGTCGGTCGGCGATGCCGTGCCGGGGACGGCGTGGAGCTCGACGTCGAACTTGCGGGCTTCGCCCGCGAGGTTGTCCAGCCCCAGTTGCCACGCCGTCACCCGCGCGGACTGGCCGGTGAGCCTGATGAGGGAGGTCGCCGCCTCGTCGCCGGCCGGGGCCTGCGCGGACATCGCGGCCCGGGATGCCCGCATCCAGCCATCCTCGCCGACCATTCCCGAGACGCTGCCCACGTGGCCACGCACCGCCACGAGCACGCCGCGCTCCGCTGGCAGCGGCAGGGAGAGCTGCGCTTTCTCGACGTAATCATCGGTCGTGAGCACGGCGTTCAGCTGGGTTGCGTTGCGTTTGTCGCCGGGGGCCGCGCGACGCAGGGGCAGCACTTGCAGCGTGAAGGCACCTCCACGCCACGGCAGGTCATGCGATGGAATGGAAACACCGTCGACGAGCCCCGTGCCGTCCGGCAGCCGCACGGCAAGCTGTGCCGGATCGAATCCCAGCGTGAGGGTCGCCGCTGCAGGCACGCGGGCTGCGTCCACGACGGAGATCTGGACATCGGTGGCGATCCCGAGCCGCGGGGGCGTCGGATCGGGCCGTTGCACCCGCAGCCCATACCGGGTGGCGTCGTTCCAGCGGGTCAGTCCGGCGATCATGCGATCGCCCACCACGGCGGCGTCGCGGGGGTCGAGCATCCGCAGCAATCCGCCGAGGCGGTCGGACTCGACAGCGTTGGCCGGTCCCTTGGCCGTGTCGTTCGCCTCGGCAGCCGCCACCGCGGCCCGCTCGAACAGTCTCGTCAGGCGGTATGACAGCTTGGCCGCGGCTTCGCCTGCGGCGTCGTCGTCGCCCGCCGCATTGTCGAGCGCGGCGATCGCCCGCCGGGCGGCGGCGATGTCATCGAGCGTAGGCTGGAGTATCGCCGGCCCCCGGTTCTGGCCCGCCGCGACGTTGATGCCCGCTGCCTCGACGAGATCGACGACGGCGCCGGCGAGTGATGCGCAGTTCTTCCAGGCCGTCCGGTCGATGGGGCGCGGCGGGCCGGACGGCAGCGGCGGACGGCCCACCGCCGTCAGGAACAAACCCGCATCGGCCGCGCCGCCGCCGCGGTCGGCCTTCTTCTCATCCGCAGCGACGGCGGGCGCGAGGGACAGCAGCTTGGCGCGTTGAGCGGCATCCGGCAGCCGCGACCGCAGGAGGATCATGCGGTCGTGGAGCGGAATCCGGCCGGACGAGCCCGCCTCCGCGGTCAGGCTGCTGAGCAGTTGATCCTGGAGGGACCGGAGCGACGACGAATGGGACAGCATGTTCTGGGTGGCGGTGGTGAGGGGGTCCAGGCGGGCGGAGTCGTTGTCGGCTGTCGGCATCGAGGGCGGCTGCGCGATCGCGTTGCTCAACCGGGAGATGCGGGCGATGAACCCCTCGATCAAGTCGGGCGCGATGAACTGGGGGCCGGCACCGCCAGACAGGCGCCCGATCACGTCGAGCCAGGCCCAGCCGAGTTCGACCGCGTCGTTGCGGGCGGCGATCGCCGCTTGGAATGGCCTGGGGGCGGAGGACCATGCCTCCTGGATGCCGGCTGCGTCCGCGGCCCGACGGACGTTCGCCAGTGCCTCGGCCGGAGGTGAGCCCGCCTGTTGGCTGATGCCATTCGGCGATGCGTCGTCTATCCGGGCCATCGCCGCCTTGAACCGCTGCAACGCCGCCCGGGCCCGGTCCGCGGCCGGGCCGTCGAGGCTCGCATCGGTGGTCGCGGCGGCGACGAAGGAAGCCGCCTGACGCCACAGATGTGGCGCGAAGTCGATCATGGATGGTCTCGAAGTCGAGGCCGGGGGTGGACCCGTGCGACTGGTCACGGACTGAAGGAGATCCCAGGGATCATCGCTGCGGCGCGTCGGGGCCGCCGTGGCCCGTGCCGGTGCCGGTGAGGGAGCGGCGGGCGGAGCCCCGTTCGGTGTCGACCGCGCCTGGGGGGCCCGATTGGGGGCTGGCGGTTGCGGAGCGGATTCGGGCGGCCGTGCATCCGGCGCAGCCGGCTGCTCGGCCGCAGGGGCTGGCGATGCCGCCGCCTGGTGCGGCGGGAGCGCGACGGAGTCCGCGACCGCGGCCGCCGCACCCGCGGCAGCGCCTGCGGCCGCAGCCGCGGAGGCCACGGTCGGGGGCAACGCTGCAGTGAGGGCCGCGGTGGCCGCGGTCTCGGCAGGAGCCGTGACACTCGGCGCAGGAGCCGGAGCCGGAGCGGCTGGCGGCGCGGATGGCGCAGCAGGCACGGACGGCTTTGCCGGCGCTGCGCCGGGAAGAAGGCGGCGCAGGGCCGCCAGGGCACCTGAACCTGGTGTCGGTGCCACGCGCACCAGCCGGATATTCCGCGGGATGTCGGTGAGCGCGACCCGTCCGACGCCGAGTTTCCAGACCGCCGGCCGCTGCATGGCGCGGCCGCCGGTCGACAGCCGCGACCATTCGGAGGTCCACGCGACGACGAACGGGGCGAGTTCATGCAGTTCGACGACCCGATCGCCGTCGCCCCATGGGGCCTCGTCGGCGGCACCAGCCAAGCCCTGCTCGAGCGCGGCCGCGAAGAACGTCCGCTTCGCCGGGCCGCTCGCGCCGGAATATTGCAGGGTGTCGTGCGATGCGATGACCCAGTTCTGGCCGTTGGCCCGGACGGGCGGGGCCTTGAGATCACGATCCAATTGCCGCGGCACCAGGCCGCAGAGCACGCCGATCCTCGGGTCCCAGCGGAGGCTGCCCAGGTCGATGGCAACCAGCGTGGTGAGGCTCGCCGCGGAGCCGATCGACTCGACGATCTCGCGGCACGGCACCAGCTCGCGGAGCCCCTCGCCGCGGAGGGTCGCGTCGGCCGCCACCAAGCAGGCGCGGCCGCCGAGCGGATCGGGCCGTTCGTTGCCATCGGCATCGAGAACTGGGGGCGGCACGAGGCACTGCCCGCGGACATAGGCGATCATCGAGTCCTTGCCGCGGAGCGGCATCTCGACGCAGAAACCGTGCAGCCGGTCCCGCATCGCTTCCACCGTCTCGAAGCCCTTGAGCTGCACCAGTTCGCCCGCCAGCGACGGCGCGAGGCGGCCCGCCAGCGATGTCGCGAGGGCCGTCGCGTCCTGCTGCGCGAACGGCACCGTGGGCAGCATGTCGAGCGAATAGTCGTCCACGATCAGCGCGACGCCGGCCGTTTGCCAGGAAAACAGCGGGGCCACGACCAGCGCCGTCGAGAGCACGAGCGCCGCCAGAGCCGCCACGGCGAGAGCCGCGCCGCTGGCGATCCTGCGGGATGCCGGGCGGGGGGCGGAAGCGGTCCCGGCACGCCACCGGTCCTGACGCCCCCGCAGGGCGTCGACGTCCGGTCCAGAGGGGGTGGCGTCGGTGCGCGATGGCTCGGTCATGGCGGACTATCCACGGAGTGGCCGGAGTTTACCGACCGATCGACGCGGGGTACGATAGCGGTTTCGTTGCGACCCCCCTGCCGCGTGCTCTCGGTGGTCGCGTCGCCGCACGGCGGGGGTGGCGGTCTCCGATCGTCGGTGGCCCCCGGTCGTCGCCATCCGGAATGCATCCATGCGCCATCTTCCCGTGAATTGGTCGGAAGGAATGTTCCTCCGGCCGCACCATTTTCAGGCTGCCGACCGTCATGCGGCGGAGCGGCTGGCTCTGTCCACCATGGCAGATGACCCTTGCTGCTATGGCATCGTGAGGCTCGAGATCGATCCGGTGGCGCTCGCCAACCGGCAGTTCGAACTCCGGGCTTGCCAGGCCCGCTTGCGGGACGGCACGGTCGTTTGGCTCGAGCCTGGCGAGGAGCCCGAGCGGGTGAGCCTGGCCACGGCCTCGGCCGAAGTCGCCAAGCTCGCGGCCGCGCTCGACGAATCGCTGCAGTCCAACGAGTTTGTCAGGGTCTACCTGGCAGTGCCCCGGTTCGATCCCAGTGGTCCCAACGTCTCCCCGCCGGGTCCGCACGACCGCAGCCGTTCCATCGCCCTCCGGCAGTCGCTGCAGGACGAGGCATCGGGGGGCAACGACCAGGAGGTCGAGTTTCGCCGGCTCAATGTCCGGCTGAAGCTCTCCACCGAGGATCTTTCCGGATTCGAACTGCTGCCGATCGCGCAGATACGCCAGTCGGGGAACCGCGAGGGAGCGCCCGAGATCGACCCCGATTATTTCCCGCCGATGCTTTCGGTGGAGGCCTGGTCGCCTCTGGGCCGCGACGTGGTTCGGGGCGTCTATGACCTGATCGGCCGCAAGGTCGAGGTGCTCACCGAGCAGGTGGTCAGTCGGCAGGTCGGATTCTCGAGTTCGGAGCCCGGCGATCTGGACCGGTTGTTCATGCTCTCCAAGCTTCTCGAAGCCCGGGCCGTGCTGCGGGTGATCGCCTTCGCCCGCGGCGTCCATCCGCGGACGGCCTACACGGAACTCTGCCGCGTGGCCGGCCAGCTGGCCATCTTCGAGGCTGATCGCCGACTGGAAGAGCTGCCCGCCTACGACCACGACGAACTCGCGAGGGTCTTTCGTCGCGTCAAGGAAATCATCGAGGCGATGCTGTCGCGGGTGGCGGTGCTGGAGTTCGAGCAGCGTTACTTCGTCGGCATCGGCACGGCCACGCTGTCTGCCGCGCTCGAGCCCAAGTGGCTGCAGTCCGACTGGCAGTGCTACGTGGGCGTGCTGCGGGGCGACATGTCGGAAGAGGTCTGCCACCGGCTGCTGACCGGCGACAGCCATCTCGACTGGAAACTGGGGAGCACGGAGGAGGTGGACCGGCTGTTCCGCATGGGAGTGCCCGGCCTCGAGCTCTTCCCGGTCGATCGACCGCCGCGGGCCCTGCCCGCGCGGAGCGGATGGCTGTATTATCGGATCGGCACGGAGAACCCGGCCTGGCGGTCGGTGCAGGCCACGCAGTCGATGGGCATCCGCCTGCGGGATTCGTCGATCCTCAATCCCGATGAGCTGGCCGGTCGCCGCCGCGTGGAGGTGGCCTACGAGAGCCGGACGGGGTCGCTCGAGTTCGCCCTCTTCGCCATACCGAAGTGATCATCGTCGCGGTCGTTCCTCTGATGCAGGACGTGCTCGCTCTGGCGGAACGGGCGGCGTCTGGCAAAGCGGGCCCGGTCGAGGCCGAGCGGGCGTTGCTCCGGGCGCGGTTCGACGCCACGGCAGCCAGATGCCGCGGTCCGCTGGCGGCCGATTGGGAATTGGCCGGCTATGCCCTGGCCGCGGTGGCCGACGAACTGATGATCGTCGACATCGCGTGGCCGGGACAGTCTTGGTGGGAGAACCACGCGCTGGAGGTCGAACTGTTCGGCACCCGGCGGCGGGCCACCGAGTTTTACGCGCGGGCCGAAAAGGCCGCGGCGATCGCTTCTCAAAATGTGCTCCAGATCTACGTGGCCGCCGTCTTGATGGGATTCCGCGGCATTCTCCGTGACCGGCCTGACGCCCTCGACACCTGGCTCCGATCCAACGGGCAGCTCGTCAAGCTGAGCATCGACCGCCCGGCGGTGCCGGCGGTCGGTCCGGACGTGCCCGGGGCGCCGCCCTTGGCCGGCAGGTCGGAGCTGATGTGGGCGGTCCTGGTGTCGGCGCTGGCGGCGGCCGCACTGATCGTCACCGCGTGGGGGGCCTTTCTCCTGTGAACATCATCCTGCTCCGGCTCGCCTGAGTCCGTCGCCAACCACCAGCCTGCCTCGGCCCTCACCATCATGCAGTCGTTTTTGAACATCCTTCTTCTGCCGTTCACGGCCAGCGCGGCGGCGGTGCGCTGGTTCGCCAGGGCGTCGGTGGCGACGCGGATCGCCTGGATCGTCGCCCTCTTTCAGTTCGTCGTCGTGGTGCTCGCGGTGATCGTCGTGTTTGGGACGGGCGACCGGGCCGTGCTCCAGTCGTGGTGGAGTCCGGGGAAGGCGCTCGCCCTCTTGCTGCTGCTCGGGCTGGTGCCGGTGTTGGTCTACCAGGCGGCCCGCCTGTGGCTGGAACACCAGGGCACGTCGACGCCGCTGGTGGTCGAACAGTCGCCGGCCGGTGGTGGGCCGCTCCATATCTTCGCCTCCCGCGATGCGATCTTCGTCTGTTTTTCCGGAGCCGGGCAGACGGCCCTGGCGGCGGCATCCTTCAGGGCTGCCGTGGCCGGCGACGTGCAGGCTGGGAACACGGCGCCGGCGGTGGCCGGTTCGGACGCGGTGGCGGATCAGGCGACGGGGGAGCGAGGTGCGGGGGATTTTGCCGGCGGCGGCCGGCTGGCGGCACCGACAAAACTGCCTCCGCGGTCGGCGAAGGAGCGGCGCGAGGCGACCGACCGCCTGGAGTTCGCCTGCGACCAACTGCGGCAGGCCCGCATGCCCTTGGCGGCGATCAACGGCTGCGTGGTGCTGCTCCCGCTCCAGGTGAACCGTGCCGCCGATGCGGATGCCACGAGCCTCGGCCAGGCGGTGGGTGAGGATCTGGCGACCATGACGCGCGTGCTCGGGGTGCGGGCACCGGTCACCTTGCTGGCCGGCGTTCTGCAGGATGACCCCGCGATCGACGACCTGCTGACCCGGCTCGATGCCGGCAGGCGGACCGCCGCGTGCGGCCAGCCTTTTCCGCCGGGGCTGCCGCCAACACCGGAACACCTGCACGCCTTGGCGATCAATGCGACGGGATCGTTGAACGATCGCCTGGCAGAACTGCTGCTCGACCCTCGGCGGATCGGGGAGCAGCCCGCCAACCGCCACCTGCTGGCCATGCTCGGCCGGATGCGGCTCAATATCGGAACGCAGATCGCCCGCGTACTGGAGCAGGCGTTCTCTCCCGACTTGCATGGCGGCGTGGATGGACGGCGTGGCCTCATGCCGCTTTTGGCAGGCTGCTACGTGGCGTCGATCTCGGGTGCTGCCAGCCGGCGGGCGTTCGTCCGGGGCCTGCTGGATCGGGTCGTCCAATTGCAGGGAGAACTCGACTGGACCGACGAGAGCCTGCGGGCCGAGGCCTGGGCGGGCCGCATGTCGCGCGTGCTGTTCGCCGCTGCGGCGGTCATGGTCACCGCGATCGTGGCGATCGTCTGGTGGAGAGTGTCGCGATGACCAAGCCGCCGTCGGCGGCGCAGCGCGACGAGACATTCATACTCCACCAGGGCCTCGTGCGGGCCATCGCCTGGAAGATTCATCAACGGGTGCCACGGAACGTCGACCTGGACGACCTTGTGGCCTATGGCCAGATCGGCCTGCTGGAGGCGATCGCCGCGTTCGACGCC
>JAJTED010000001.1 GCA_021300535.1 Planctomycetaceae bacterium
GCTGCGACCCCGGCCGGCGGCCGTTGGAAGTGGCTGGTGTGGGCGGCCGCCGTGGCCATGATCGCCCTGGTTTCGCGGGCCCTGCTCCGACCCGGCACCGGCGGGCGGCCGGTGCCGTAAACTGGTGGTGTGACGCCGTCCCCCAGCTCCCTGCACGAGCGGCCCATGGCCACCGGTCTTTTCGACTCGCCCTCATCTGTCGTCCGGGACACCGGGCCCGCGCCTGCCGACGAATATCGCGCCCTCGCGGGCGTGGCGATCGCCGCCGCCGCGCTCGCCCTGCTCTCGCCGCTGGCCTTCATCGACTGGTGGCTGGCCGTGGTGCCGATCCTCGCCATGGTGCTCGGCTCGGTGGCCCTGCGGGACATCGCCCGCCGGCCCGCCGCCCTGACCGGCAGGACGCTGGCAATCGCCGCGATCCTCGTGTCCGGCGTCGCGCTCGTCGGCGGCCTCTCCCGACTTGCGCTGGTCTATGCGGCTGAACTGCCTGCGGGCTTCGAGCGGCTTTCCTATGCGGAGCTCCAGCCGCTGCCCGGCGACCCCGCCGATGCGGTGCCCGAGACGGCCCGGGCGGCCGATGGTCGCGACGTGCTTCTCAAAGGCTACATGTATCCCGGCAAGCAGACGCACGGCATCCGGCAGTTTCTCCTCGTCCGCGACCAGGGTGACTGCTGCTTCGGCGGCAACCCGAAGATCACCGATCGCGTGCTCGTGCAGTTGGCCGCCACCGGCGGCATCGACTTCACGCCCCGCCTGGTGAAGATCGCCGGACGGTTCCACGTCCGGCCTGCCGGCGCGCCGGAGATCGGTGGTGGCGTGCTCTACCACATCGAGGACGCCCGGCCGCGTTAGCCGTCCGGGACGATACAGCATGCGGCCCGCTGTCGCCTCACTGGTCTGTCTTGACATGCTCGCCATGCTCGCCTGCGGCGGGTGCGGCGATGCGCCGGCCCGCCCCGCCGCCGCGCCGCCGCCGCGGGCCGCCGTCGACGTGGCCCAGGCGCCGCCGGCCGCCGCTCCGGTCGTCGCCCGCCGGCCGCGCGAGATCACGTTCGACGACATCAAGCTCGACATGCAGAAGGGGGACCCGTTTACCCGCTCCCTGCTGCCGGCGCGGGTCACGGCACTGGAAAAGCAGCCTGTGCGGATCCGCGGCTACATCCTGCCGAGTTTCCAGCAGTCGGGGCTCACGCAGTTCGTGCTCGTCCGCGACAACCAGGAATGCTGCTTCGGGCCCGGTGCCGCCCTGCACGACTGCGTGGTGGTGCGGATGCGGCCGGGGAGAACGACGAACTTCTCCATCCGCCCGGTGGCCGTGGCCGGCACGTTCCGCATCGACGAACTGCGGGGGCCCGACGGCAAGCACCTGGCGATCTACGCCCTCGACGGCGACGCCGTGGAGTAACGTGGGCCCGGCGGATGCAAGCCTGGCAGGCCGCTGGTACGATCGTGCCGGCGGCTGCGGTCGCCGCGTTTCCACCCTGCGACGGACCCGCGATGCTGCCCTCGGCCGAAGACTTCTACTGGCTCTACGACCTGCCCTCCTGGAAGGCGTCGCTCGTCTTCATCGCCACGTTCGTGGGCTTCTACTGGGTGGGCTCGATCCTCGTCCGCCCGCTCCTCCGGCAGTTCGTCCGCCACACGCCGGGGCAGAACGACATCGTCGGTTACATCCTCTCCTGCTTCTGTGTGTTCTACGGTCTGCTCCTCGGCCTGATCGCCGTCACCGCCTATCAGAACGTGTCGGATGCCAGCGAGAACGTGACCCGCGAGGCGGCGGCGCTGTCGGCGCTCTACGAGGACGTGTCGCGGTATCCGGAGCCGCACGGCCAGAACCTCCGCTGGCTGCTCCGCGACTACACACGGTACGTGATCAACTATGCCTGGCCGCTCCAGCGGCAGGGCATCACGCCGGAGGAGGGCACGATCCGGGCGCAGGCCTTCCACGAGAAGCTGCTCGAGTTCCAGCCGCAGACGCCGGCGGACGAGATCGTCCACGCCGAGGCCCTGCGGCAGTTCAACCACTTCCTCGAGTGCCGGCGGATGCGGCTCTTTTCGGTGCACTCCTCGCTGCCGCCGTCGATGTGGTACGTGATGCTGCTCGGCGCCGTGCTCAACATCGCGATCTGCTGGCTGTTCGACATGCGGTTCCCGCCCTGGGCCGGGGCACGGCCGCCACGCTCGCCGCCGCCCGGGCGCTGGCGCCGGGCGTGTTCGTGGGCTGCTCGCTGGGCGTGCCGCCGCGGCAGCCCGAGGTGCTGCTCGGCATGCTGCACTCGCAGACCGGCCCGCTGGGGATCAGCGCCACGTCACTCCGCGATATCGAGCTCCACGCCCTGGAGCGAATCAACGCCGCCGGCGGCATCCTCGGCCGCAAGGTCGTCGCCCGGGCCCCCGACCCGCGGTCGCGGACCGACCTGTTCGTGCGGCGAGCCAAGCAACTGCTCGAGGCCGAGCCGGTCGCCGTGTTCGGCTGCTGGACGAGCGCCAGCCGCCAGGCCGTGCTGCCCCTGATCGAGGCGGCGAGGAAATTGCTCTTCTACTCGGTGCAGTACGAAGGCAACGAGTCGTCGCGGTACTGCGTGTACGGCGGCATGGTGCCCAATCAGCAGATCCTGCCGGCCCTCGACTGGCTGCTGGGCAAGGACGGGGGCGGCAGGAAGAAGATCTTTCTCGTCGGCTCCGATTACATCTATCCACGGACGGCCAACTTCATCGCCAAAAAGTATCTGGCGGCCCAGGGGATCAGGCCCGTCGGCGAGGCCTACGTGCCGCTCGGCGACCGCGACTTCTCCGCAGTCGTGAAGAAGATCCAGGCCAGCGGCGCCGACTGCGTGCTCAACACGGTCAACGGTGACTCGAACCTCGGCCTGTTCGCCGCCCTCGCGGCCGCGAAGGTCGATCCGGCCAAGGTGCCGGTGATGAGCACGAGCATCGCCGAGGACGAGCTCCGCAGCCTCCTGCCCGCCGAGGTGAAAGGCCACCTCGCCGTCTCCTGCTACTTTCAGAGCCTCGCCACGCCGGCCAACACGGCCTGGGTGCAGGGCTTCCGCGATTCCTTCGGCTACGATCGCGTCACCGGCGACCCGATGGAGCCCGACTGGTGCCTCCTGCACCTCTGGAAGCAGGCGGTGGAGAAGGCCGGGTCGTTCGAGACCGAGGCGGTGCGGCAGGCGTTCCGCGCCGGCCTGGAGTTCGCCGGGCCGGGGGGCACGGTCCGCCTCGACCCGAAGACACAGCACACGACGAAATACTGCCGCATCGGCCGGATCCGTGGCGACCGGCAGTTCGACATCGTCCACCAGGCGGACGGGCCGATCGATCCCGATCCCTATCCCGAGATCGCCTTCCCCGGCTGGAGCGTCGATTGGACCAAGGGTGGCATCACCCGCGGCGCGGAGGTGGATGTCCATGGCGAAGTTTGAGGTCGAGTCGAGCGAGGGGATGCGGTGGGTGCGGGTCGATCTCAAAGACGACGACGTTCGCACGGAGCGCGGCGCGCTCAACCACATGAAGGGGGCCGTCGCCATGGACGTGCCCTTCCCCACCCTCAAGACCTGGTGGGTGTCGCTGTTCTCCGACGAGTCTCCGCTGCGGCCGCGGTATTACGGCACCGGGAGCGTGTGGCTCGACTCGACGCTCGGCGGCTACCATGTCATGAAGATCAAGTCCGGAGACCGGTGGATCCTCGACGGCAAGTGCTTCTGGGCCAGCGACGGCGAAGTGAAGCTGTCGGTGCATCGCGAGTCGATGTGGACCAGCTGGTGGGCCGACCAGGGCCTCTTCTGGTACAAGACCGCGCTCAAGGGGGAGGGGCAGGTCGTGCTCGCCGTCGACGGGCCGGTCGAGGAGGTGACCCTCAAGGGCGACCGGCTCATCGCCGACGGGGCGTTCGTGATCGCCCGCACGGCCGGCATCCGGCTGCGGATCCGGCGGCCGTCGCGGTCGTTCATCAGCTACTGGCTGTCGGGCCAGAAACTCGCCTACTCGTACGAAGGCACCGGCAAACTGCTCCTCTGCACCGTGCCCTATTGGCGGCAGCGGATGCAGCGGGAGCGGGGCCCGGATGCGGTGTACGCGTGACCGGCGGCGGGGCGGCAGGGTGGCTGATCGCCTGCATCGCGATCGGCGCCGGATTGGTGACGCAGGCCGCGGCCTGCCCGTTCTGCGGCGTCGTGGGCCGCTCGTTGGCCGAGCGGCGGGACACGGCCGCTACGACGGCGGTGGGCGAATCGGTCGGCCCCGCGACGCGGGACGACGCCGGGCGATTGACGCAGCCCTTCGCGGTGCGGCAGGCGATCCGCGGCCGGGCTGCCGCGAATGCCGCGCCGGTGGCCGCGCGGGTCGCCGCGCCCGTGGCGGGCACCGCCCTCCTCTTCGGTGACGCGGCAGGCTGGGAGGCCGTCGCGGCCGACGAGTCGCTCCTGGCCCACGTGGCGGCGGCGCCGGCGACGACCGTACCGGCCGCGGACAGGCTCGCCTGGTATGCCGCCCGACTCGAGCACTCGGATCCGGCGATCGCGGCGGATGCCTTCACGGAGTTCGGCCTGGCGCCGTTCGCGGCGGTCCGCGACGCGGCGCGGTCGTTCGATGCGGAGAAGCTCACACGCTGGATCGAGGAACCGGGGATCGATCAGCGGCGGCGGGGGTTCTACGGGCTGGCGCTGGGGATCGTCGCCGCCGCGGAGCCGGATCCGATCGTCCGCGCGCGGTTCGTGGCCACGCTCCGGCGGGCGGCCGAGGCACCGGGCAGCGACCTGCGGGCCGGTTTCGACGGGCTGCTCGCCGGGGTCGTGGTCGCCGAGGCCGAGGCGGGGCTCGACTTCCTCGCCGCCCGCGGCCTGCTCAATGGCGACACGCGGGCGGGGGATGCCCGACATGCCCTGGCCGTGCTGCGGTTCGCCTGGGAATGCCTGGCCCGCTCCGTGCCACGCGACCGGGTGGCCGCGGCCACGGCCCGGCTCCTCGCCAACCCAGCCGTGGCGGCAGACGCGGCCGTGGACCTGGCCCGCTACCAGGACTGGTCGGCGATCGCCGCCGTCGCCGCGCTCTGGGAGCCCCTCGGCCGCGACGACCCGCTCGTCCGCCGGGCCGTGGCCGGCTACCTGGCCGCCTGCCCACTGCCCGCCGCCCGGGGCCAGCTCGACCGACTGCGGGCGGCGGATCCCGCCGGCGTGCGGGCCGCCCTGGAGGCGGCCGTCGGGCCGCGGTAGGCCGTTCTGGCCCGGGTTTTTCCCCGTGCGCGGCTGTTGGAACGCATTCGAACTTGCTGTATCGTCGGCGTCAGAGGCGGCAAAAGGCTGCTCGCTGTGGCCGCGGCGGCCGGTTTCGCATCCGCCGGCTGGCCGGGTGCGAAACCGTCGTCAGTGGGCAATACTTACGGGCGTCGCCCCACCGCCCCAGCCGGTCGCGGCTCGATTCATCCCCCAACCCCCCCCGACCCCCTTCCATCCCCCGTAAGGATCATTTCATGGCCACCGCCTCCGCCGCCGACCGTGCCGCCGCGCTCAACGACGACGACGTCGCCGCCCTCGACCGCCTGCGCACCGTCTACCAGCGGCTCAGGAAGGAACTCGGTCGCGTGATCATCGGCCAGGAGGAAACAATCGAGCGGCTCACGATCTGCCTCTTCGCCCGCGGCCACGCGCTGCTCATGGGTGTGCCGGGCCTGGCGAAGACGCTCCTGGTCAGCAAGCTCGCCGAGACCGTGTCGCTGAAGTTCAACCGCATCCAGTTCACGCCCGACCTCATGCCGATGGACATCACCGGCACCGACATCCTCCAGGAGACGGCCGACGGCCGCCGCGAGTTTCACTTCGTGCCCGGTCCGGTGTTCGCCAACATCGTGCTCGCCGACGAGATCAACCGCGCCCCGCCGAAGACGCAGGCTGCGATGCTCGAGGCGATGCAGGAGCACAAGGTGACGGTGGTCGGCAAGACGTCGCGTCTCGATCCGCCGTTCTTCGTGCTGGCCACGCAGAATCCCGTCGAGCAGGAAGGCACCTATCCGCTTCCCGAGGCCCAGCTCGACCGCTTCATGTTCCTCATCGAGCTCGACTATCCGACCGAGGACGAGGAGGTGACGATTGCCCGGAGCACGACGGGCGACTCGATCCCGGCGCTCGAGCACGTGCTCACGGCGGGTGAGATCATCGACTACCAGCACCTCGTCCGCCGGGTGCCGGTGCCCGATCACATCTACCAGTTCGCCGCCCGGCTCGTGCGGAAGACCAGGCCCCGGGGCGAGACGGCGCCGGCGTGGCTCAAGCCGCTGGTGTCCTGGGGCGCGGGGCCCCGTGCGGTGCAGAACCTGATCTTGGCTGCCAAGTCGCGGGCCGCGCTCTCCGGCAGCTACATGGTGCGGCTGGAGGACATCGAGGCCGTGGCCGCCCCGGTGCTCACGCACCGGCTGATCACCACCTTCGCCGCCCAGGCGGAGGGCATCGACGCGAAGCAGATCGTGAGCCGGCTGGTCAAGGAGACGGTGGCGGAGCAGGTGTAGCCGACGGCAGGGTTTTTTCACCGAGATTGTCCGCGCGAGCACACCCATGATCACAGACCGCCAGCCCCGCAGCTTCCTCGAGCCCGCCGTGCTCTCCCGGCTGGCGGGCGTGCCCCTGCTCGCCCGCAAGGCGATGGTCGGCAACGTGTCGGGCCGGCACACGAGCCCGCATCGTGGCTCGAGCGTGGAGTTCGCCGAGTACCGCAAGTACGTGCCCGGCGACGACCTGCGGCGGCTCGACTGGCGGGCCTTCGGTCGCTCCGACCGGTTCTACGTCAAGGAGTACGAGGCCGATACGAACCTCCGGCTGTGCCTCGTGCTCGACACGTCGGGGTCGATGAACTTCTCCGCCGAGGGCCGGCTGTCGAAGATCGACTACGCCCGGCGGATCTGTGCGGGGCTGGGCTACCTCGCCTCCCAGCAGGGCGACGCGGTGGGCATCTCCTGCGTGGCCGACGGCATCGTGAAGACGCTGCCGCCCCGCCGCAGCCCCGCGCACCTGCGGCTGGTGTTCGACATTCTGGAGGAGGCGAAGCCGGCCGGGCCGACCCGGCTGCCCGAGGTGCTCCACGAACTCGCCGAGACGATCCGGCAGCGGGCGCTGGTGGTCATCGTGTCGGACCTGTTCGTCGAGCCTGCGGTGCTGGCGTCGAGTTTCGGCCATCTGCGGTTCCGCCACCACGACGTGGCGGTGTTCCACCTCCTCGATCCGCTGGAGATCGGCTTCAAGTTCCAGCGGCCGACGCGGTTTCTCGACATGGAGGGAGGCGGCTCGATCTTCGCTGACCCCGTCGACATCGCGGACCGTTACCATCAGGCCGTGAATCGGTATCTGGAAGCGATGAAGAAGGTGGCGCTCGAGAGCGGCATCGACTACGGCCGCGTGCTCACCGACGAGAGTTACGAGCAGGTGCTGGCCCGGTTCCTCGTGGGGCGGGCGGCCGGGAGCGGACTGCGATGACATTCCTTCAGCCGCTGATGCTCGCCGCGCTGCCGCTGGTGAGCCTGCCGATCATCATCCATCTCATCAACCAGCGCCGGTTCCAGACCGTGCAGTGGGCGGCGATGATGTTCCTGCTCTCGGCGCGGGCCATGTCACGGGGATACTCGCGACTGCGGAACTGGCTGATCATGGCGATGCGGATGCTCGCCGTGGCGGCGGTGATCTTCGCGATCGGTCGGCCGCTGTCGCGCGGCTGGCTGGCGCTCGCCGGCGGCGCCCGCCCCGACACGGCGATCGTGGTCCTCGACCGCTCGCCGTCGATGCAGCAGCGGAGCGCGGCGGCCGCCGATACGAAGCTCGACACGGGCCGCCGGCAGCTCGTCGAGTCGCTGGCCACGCTCGGGGCTTCGCGGTGCGTGCTCGTCACCGACCCGGCGGTGAAGCCGCTGGAACTCGCGAGCCCGGCGGCACTGGCCGACCTGCCGGCTGCCGGTCCCGCGGCCGTGCCGGCCGACCTGCCGTTGTTGCTGCAGGCCGCCTACGACTACGTGAAGGAAAATGCCGCCGGAGCCACGGAGGTGTGGATCTGCTCCGACCAGCGGTCCAACGATTGGGCGCCGGAGAACGGGGCCTGGGGAGGGATTCGTGATGCGTTCACCAAGCTGCCGCAGCAGGTGCGGTTCCAGTTGCTCTCCTTCCGGGAACCGGCGGAGGGCAACATGGCGGTGCGGGTCACGGACACCAAACTCGAGAAGCGCGGCGACATCCGGGCTCTGGTGGTCACCGTGGCGGCGACGAGGCAGGAGGATGGCGAGCGGGTCGTGCTGCCGGTGACCTTTGAGATCGGCGGCGTGTCCTCGACGGTGCAGCTCGAGCTCACCGGCCGGGAGGCGGTGCTCAAGAACCACGTCATTCCCCTCGACCGCGCGGCTGGAAGCCGCGGCTGGGGCAAAGTGTCGATTCCGGCCGATGCGAACATCGCCGACAACGAGTTCTACTTCGTGTTCGACGAGCCGGTGGCCCGCAAGACGGTCGTCGTCGCGGAGGATCCGGCCGCGCGACGCTGGCTCGCGCTGCTGGCGGAGATCCCGCCGGAGAAGGACCAGCGGTCGGCCGCCGAGGCCGTCGCTCCCGAAGCCTTCGTGACCACGGCGCTCGACGAGACGGCGCTCGTGCTCTGGCAGGGGCAGTTTCCCGCCGGCCGGGATGCGGAGGCACTGACGGCGTTCCTGGCTCGCGGTGGCCAGGTCGTATTCTTTCCGCCTGATGTGCCCACGGAGACGACGTTCGCCGGGCTGACCTGGCGGTCTTGGGCGAACCATCCGCAGCCCGTGAAGCCCGTCTCGTGGCGGACCGATCAGGACCTGCTCTCCAATACCTTGGCCGGCGGCGCGCTGCCCGTCGGCGAAGTGCAGGTGTTCCGCTCCTGTGCGTTCGCCGGCGACCACGTGCCGCTGGCGTCGCTGCCGGAGGCGGCGCCTCTCCTGGCTCGCGTCGCCGACACTGCCGGCGGTGTCTATGTCTGCACCACGACGCCCAACGGCCGCGACTCCGCGCTCGCCAGCGAGGGAGTGGTACTGTACGCGATCGTGCAGCGGGCCATCGATCGGGGGGTGGCCGTGCTCGGCAAGTCCCGGCAGGTGGATGCCGGCCCGGCGGCCGAGGTGCTCACCGCGAAGGGCATCGAGTGGAGCCGGCTGGCCGGACCCGCCGACGTGCTGTCCACGGAAATCGGCCGGCACGCCGGTGTGTTTGCCGCGGACGATCGCCTCGTCGCCGTCAATCGGCCGGCGGAGGAAGACGCGGGCCGCATCGCGGCGGATGACCGAATCGACGGCCTGTTTCGTGACCTCTCGTACACCCGGCTCACCGGCACGGCCGGCAGCACGGACAGCCTCGTGCAGGAGATTTGGCGGGCGTTCCTGATTGCGATGGTGCTGGCGCTGATCGTAGAGGGACTGCTCTGCCTGCCCAAGTCGGCCGGCGCGGAGCGGTCGCCATTCGAGGGGCTGCGGCCCGTGGAGGCGGCGGCATGACCGAGTTTCAGGGGTTCCGCTTCTTCACCACGCCGTGGACGCTGGGGGTCTCGCTGGCGCTGATCGCGATCACCGCGGCGATCTGCGTGTTCGCGTGGAAGCGGAGCGGCTATGCGCCGGGCCAGGGGCTGCTGGAACTGCTGCGGCTGGCGATCGTGGGCCTGGTGGCGATCCTGCTCAACCAACCGGAGTGGGTGGAGGAATATCGGCCCGCCGACAAGCCGACGATCGCGGTCCTGCACGACGCCTCGCGGAGCATGGACACCCGCGACGTGGTGCTCAGCGGCACGGCCGCCCGGGCCGGCGGGCCGCAGACCCGCCGGGAGGCGATCGCCGAACTGATCACCAGCGATTTTTGGAAGCCGCTCGCCGAGCGGTTCAACGTCGAGATCGCCGCCTTCTCGCCGGCACCCGATGCCGCCGGCACCGACTACGCCGCACCGCTGGGCACGGTCCTCGATCGGTTCGTGGGTCTGCGGAGCGTCGTGCTCGTCGGCGACGGTGATTGGAACGAGGGCCCGGCCCCCTCGACGGCCGCCCAGGCATTGCGGCTGGCGCAGGTGCCGGTGGTCGCGGTGGCCGTGGGCAGCGAGACCAAACTTCCCGACGTCGAGTTCGCCAGCCTCGACTGTCCGACCGTCGGCGTGGCCGGCAAGCCGGTCCGCGTGCCGTTCACGATTCATTCGTCGCTGTCCACGGAACGGGTCGTGGTCGTGGACTTCAAAGCGTCAAACGGCGACGCGCTCCGCAAGGAGGTCCGCCTGCCGGCGATGGGCACGGCCACCGACTGGCTCTATTGGACGCCCCGGGACGTTGGCGACTACACGGTCACGATCACGGTGCCGAAGCAGGACGGCGAACTGCTCGCCGACAACAACCAGCGGACCGCGCCGATCGCGGTGCGGCGAGAGCAGCTCAAGGTGCTCGTCGTGGAGAGCATTCCGCGTTGGGAATACCGCTACCTACGCAACGCCTTGTCCCGCGATCCGGGCGTCGATGTCACCTGCCTTCTGTTCCAGCCGGGGCTCTCCAAGCGCGGCGGCGGCAACAAGGACTACATCCAGAAGTTCCCCTCCGGGCTCGACGCGCTGTCGCAGTACGACGTCGTGTTCCTCGGCGACGTGGGCGTGTCTCCGGACCAGCTCACCGAGGAGGACTGCCGGCTGCTCAAGGGGCTCGTCGAGTACCAGGCCAGCGGGCTGGTGTTCCTGCCCGGCTGGCGCGGGGAGCAGGCGTCGCTGATGGGCACGGCCCTGGAGGAGCTTTGTCCTGTGGTCCTCGACCCGGTCCGCAAGGAGGGCTTCAGCTCCGAAGGCCCGCGGAAGCTCGTGCTCACCGAGGTGGGCCGCAAGAGCCTGCTCACCAAGCTTGCCGACTCGGGCACCGAGAATCTCGCAGTCTGGGAAAGCCTGCCGGGCGTGCAGTGGTACGGGCCGGTGCTGCGGGCCAAGGCGGGCAGCGAGGTGCTGGCCGTCCACGAGGACGCGGGCAACGAGTACGGCCGGATTCCGCTCTTGATCACCCGCACCTACGGCGCGGGCAAGGTGCTCTACATGGCGACCGACGGCGCCTGGCGGTGGCGGAAGGGCGTCGAGGATAAATACCACTACCGATTCTGGGGCCAGGTGGTCCGGTGGATGGCCTACCGCCGCAACATGGCCAAGGGGGAGCGGATGAGCCTGTCGTTCGCCCCGGAGCAGCCGCAGCTCGGGCAGGCGCTGGCACTCGACGCCCGGGTAGCGCAGGCCAACGGTGAGCCGCTGTCGCGCGGCGAGGTGGCCGCGCGGGTCAAGGCCCCGTCGGGCACGGTGGAGACGGTGCGGTTCGCGCCGCCGGCCGGCGAGGGCGAGTGGGGCGTGTTCGCCGCGAACCTCACGCCGCGCGAACCGGGCAAGCACGAGGTGACGCTCGTCTGCAAGGAGACCGGCGATACGCTCGAGGCGTCGTTCTTCGTCCAGGGTTCGACGGCCGAGGGCATCGGTCGGGCGGCCCGACCCGAGGTGCTCGCCGAGATCGCGCAGGTCACCAAGGGCAGGCTCGTGCCGCCGGGTGAGATTGCGTCGATTATCGAATCGCTTGCCAAACTGCCGGAGCCGCCGCCGAGCGTGCGGCGGCTGCAGCTGTGGTGCCATCCGGCGGCGGCGGGTGTGATCGTGGGATTGCTGGGGCTGTTTTGGGTGATGCGGAAGCGGCAGGGGCTTGTCTGACCAACCTGGAGGGAGAAACCATCATGAGCACGGTGAACACGGACCAGCGGGCGACGGAACGGGGCATCGCGCTGCCCGCTGATCTGGAGCGGCGGCTGCACGCCTTCCAGCGGCTCGTCTGGCGGATCAAGACCGTCGAGGCGGTGTGCGGTGCCGTATTCGGCTTTCTGCTCGGCTACCTGGTCGTGTTCGCGCTCGACCGTGTCCTGGAAACACCGCAGTGGCTGCGGTTCGCCGTCTTCGTGGCGGCGGTCGCCGCCTGTGCCGTCGTGCCGCTGGCCTTCCATCGCTGGATTTGGAACCATCGCGCCCTCGACCAGGTGGCCCGGCTGATTGCCCGGCGGTTTCCGAGCATGGGCGACCAGTTGCTCGGCATCATCGAGATCGTGCGCGAGTTTTCCGCCGGGGTTGGCGGAGAGGCGGGGCGCTCCCGGGCGCTGTGCGAGGCGGCCGTGGGCCAGGTGGCCGAGCAGTCGGTTCGCTATGACTTCACCGCGGCGGTCCCGCACGCGCGGCATCGGCTGTGGATGGGGCTGGCCGCGTTGCCGGTCGCGGTGGCACTCGCGGCGGCGTTGCTGGTGCCGGATGCCGCCGGCAACGCCTGGCAGCGGTTCCTCGCGCCGTGGAAGGCCGTGGAGCGATTCACGTTCACCCGCGTCGGCAGGCTGCCGGCGGAGGTGGTCGTGCCGCATGGTGAGCCGACGCCGCTGGAGATCGGCCTCGCGGACACGACCCGCTGGCGTCCGGAGACTGCCAGCGCGAGGATCGGTCGCCAGAAGCCGCTGGCCGCTGGCCTGGAAGATGGCCGCTACACGTTCACGCTCCCGCCGCAGTTGCAGGACTCGAAGCTGGCGCTGGCCGTCGGCGATGCGCGGCAGCGGGTGCAGGTGAAGCCGATGTTCCGGCCGGAGATCACCGGCGTGCACGCGCAGGTGCAGCTGCCCGACTACCTGAAGCGGCCGGCGGTGCTCGAGCAGGACGTCCGCGGCGGCACGGTCGCGCCCGTCAAGGGCAGCACGGTGACGCTCGCCGTGACGGCCAACCGCGACCTGGCATCGGCCGCGGTCGATGGGGAGGCCGTGCAGACCGCGGGGGCCACCGTGCGGACGCCGGCGATCGCCGCGGCCGCGGAGCGGCCGGTGACGATCGAATGGCAGGACACGCACGGTCTGACGGGGGCGAGGCCGCTGGTGGTCATGGTGGCGCCGCGGGACGACGAGGCGCCGAGCGTGGCCACGCTCGACATGCCTGCCGGCCGCGACATTCTCCTGTCGAGCGACACGCTGCGGTTCAAAATCGACGTTCGCGACGACTTCGGGATCCGCCGCGTGGGCATCGAATGGCAGGGAGCATTCGACGTCGCCGGCGATGCGGCCGAGAAGGGTGACCGGCTGCTGCAGGCGGGCGGACCCGAGGCCGACTCGCTGCAGGTGGCGGCGACGTTTTGCCCCGATGCAGTTGGCATCCGCCCGCAGGCGATCGTGCTCCGCGCCTTTGCGGAGGACTATCTCCCCGGCCGCGGCCGGTCGTATTCGACGCCCATGCTGATCTATGTGGTCGATCGGGCCGAGCACGCCTTGATCGTCAACGAGCGGCTCAACCGCTGGCGGGCTTCGGCGAGCGAGGTTCGTGACCGGGAGATGGCGCTGCTCAAAGAGAACATCGACATCCGCTCGCTGCCGGCCGAGCAGCTCGCCGGCGAGGAGACCCGCGAGCGGATCGAGCGGCAGGCCGCCGCCGAAGAGGCCCAGGGCCGGCGGATGGAGCGCCTGGTGGAAGAGGGCGCCAAGCTCGTCCAGGAGGCGATGAAGAATAAAGAGTTCGAGCCGCAGACGCTGGAGAAGCTCGCCGAGGACATCCAGACGCTCGGTGACATCGGCCAGCAGCGGATGCCGAGCGTCGCCGATCTGCTCAAGCAGGCGGCCAGCGCGAAGATGGCGTCGGCCAAGGGTGGCAAGCCGGACGAAAATGCGCTCGCGCAGAACTCGGGCAAGCCTGGTGAGGGCAAGCCTGGTGAGGGCAAGCCTGGCGAGGGCAAGCCTGGTCAGGGCAAGCCTGGTGAGGGTCAGCCTGGTGAGGGTCAGCCTGGTGAGGGTCAGCCTGGTGAGGGTCAGCCTGGTGAGGGTCAGCCTGGTGAGGGCCAGCCTGGTGAGGGCCAACCTGGTCAGGGCCAACCTGGTCAGGGTCAGCCTGGCCAAGGCAAGCCGGGTGCCGGACAGGGTGATAAGCCGCAGGACCCGTCCGCGCCGCAGACGGCCGACGGCAGCCAGCCCGGCGGTGATGCCGCGAAGGACGACGTGAACAGCGTAGCCAAGGAAGGCGGCAAGCCGGGCGAGGCCGGCAAGGGCGGCCCGCAGGCGCCCAAGGTGGGCACCGACAACAACAAGCAGGCTGGCGACGGCGGCGGCAAGCCGGGTGAGCCACCACCCGTCGCGACGCCGCAGGTCGTCGATAGCGAGTCTTCGCAGCAGCCCAAGGATCCGAACGCCAAGCCGCCGGCCGGCGGCGGTGGCAAGAGCCCCCCGGCCCGCCTCGGCCTGCCCAGGACCCAGGCCGGCGTCGCGCCCCCGCCGCCGCCGCCGCGCGGCGAAGAGCCGCCGGCCGACGAGGAGCCGGCAGATGAACTGCTCGCCGAGGCGATCGAGGCTCAGCAGAAGCTCCTCGAGGAGTTCGCCAAGGTTGCCGAGGATCTGGCCGCCGTGATGGCAAACCTCGAAGGCAGCACGTTCGTGAAGCGTTTCAAGCTCGCCTCGCGGCAGCAGGGCTCGATCGCGGAGCGGCTCGCGGGCATGTCGGCCGCGGCGTTCGGGAAGCCGGACACGAAGCCCGCCGATGTCAAGAAGGCGATCCGCGACGTCGCAGAGGCGAACACCCGGGAGACGGAAAAGGTGTCGAACCTCATGGACGACCTGCAGGCCTACTTCGATCGCCGTCAGCTGCCCGCCTTCCGCACGGTCCTCGAGGAGATGAAGGGCCTCGATGCGCTCGGCAGTTTGCGGACGCTTTCGGACGACATCAACAAGGAGGCGGGCATGTCGCTGGCCCAGGCTGAGTTCTGGAGCGACACGTTCGACCGGCTTGCCGACGACCTCGTGCCACCGTCGCCGCCACCACCGCCGCCCGGTGGCGGTGGCGGTGGCGGGGGCGAGGGGCCGCCGAGCGTGCCGCCCGAGGTGGTGCTCGAGGCGATGCAGATTCTCGAGGCAGAGGTCAATCTCCGCGAAGAGACCCGCGTCGGCGAGCAGACGAAGAAGGGCATTACCGCCGCGGAGCATGCCGCGGTCGGCAAGAAGCTCGGTGAGCAGCAGGACGGTCTGGCCGACAGGATCGTCCGCCTCGTGGACCGGCTGCTGGAGGAAGAGAACGGCGAGCAGGCGTACCGCGAAGAGATTCGGCTCTTCGAACGCGTTGAAGAAGTGATGGCCGAGGCGGCGGACCTCCTGCGAACCCCCGACACCGGTTCGAAGCCGATCGCCGCCGAGACGGAGGTCATCGAACTGCTGCTCCAATCGCAGGCCGCTGGTGGTGGCGGAGGCGGCGGTGGTGGCGGTGGTGGCGGCGGCGGTGGTGGTGGTGGTGGCGGCGGTGGCGGCGGGTCGGGCGCGAGCCCAGGCGGCGGCGGCACCGGCACCACCAACGCCCTGGCCGAGGTGCTCTCCGGCCGCGGCAACGCGACCAAGGGAGGCGGTGAGAACGTCGAGAAAGGTCAGGGCACGGGCCAGTCGGGCCGCGTGCTGCCAGATGAGTTCCGCGCCGGCCTCGACGAATACTTCAATCGGTTCGAAAAGGAGCGGCGATGAAGAATCATCAACGGCTTGAACGTGCGTTCCGGGCATCTGCCGCGGCGGTCCTCGCCGTGGCGGGGCTTGTCGTGCTCGCGGCCGAGGGCGTCGCACAGGTGCAACTCGAGATGGCGCAGGGTCAGCAGTTGGTGCGACCGATGATCGCGCCGCCTGATGCCCAGGGTGATGGCGCCGGGGATGCGATCGGCGACCCGTGGTGGGACGATGCGGAGGCCGCGCGGCCGGACGCGAAGCCGCAGCGTGTGGCAGCGGACGAGGCCCCGGCCGGGGACCCCGCCGATGCCCAGGCGATGCTGCGTGCCCAGGTGGAGATGTTCGCCCAGAATGTTCGCCAGCAGGGGCTCGCGATCCTGCGGCGGGAGTTGTCGCTCGTGCGGCAGAGCTGCCCTTCGCTCGAGAAGCAGCAGCGGGCGCTCGTGCTCGAGGCCGGCCGCGGGGCGATCGACCGTGCCGTCGACGAGCAGATCCAGGCGGCCGGTGGCGGCCGGCGGCGCGTCGCCCCAAAGAGAGGTGGCGACCTCGAGGCGGCGATCCGTGATGTGCTCAAAGCCGCGGTGAAGGCCAATGCCGCCGAAGCCGAGTTGGCGGCCTATGAAGGCGAGCACGGGCTGCGGGAGGAGCGACGCAAGGCGGCAGTGGTCGCGGCGCTGGTGGCGGAGGTGGACCGCGAGGCCTATCTCGACGAAGCCGAACGGGAAGCCCTCGCCAAGGAGTTTACGGAATCGTATCGGGAGCGGTGGCGGCCTGCCCTGGCGGCGCTCCAGCAGAACGTCATGGTGCCGACGGAGAGCAACCTGCCGGGACTCGAGCGCTGCGTGGAAAAAGCACTCGGCAAGGAGCGGAAGGCCCAGTGGGTGGCGGCCCGCGAAGAGGCTCGCAAGCTCGCCGGGGGTCGGGGCATGCAGCAGGTCCAGGTGCACGCAGTGCAGCCGCTGGGCAACGGGGGCGTGCGGGCGAGGCTTTTCTTTGGCCGCGGCCAGCCGGGCGGCCGCCGGGTGCAGGTGGGTGGCAACGGCGGGCAGATGCTACTCGAAGTGCAGGCAGAGGTCGACGCAGGCGAGCAGCCCGAAGCCGCCCCGGCGGTGGAGGAGAAATGAACCGCCTGCACGGACTGATCGCTGGTGCGCTTGGGGTCGTGCTCGCCATCGCGGCCAGCCGAGCCGATGACGTCGTGGTCGACGAGGCCGGCGGCGCGGCGGCCGGCCGCGGCCGGGGCATGGTGTTCGGCGGTGCCGACCTCGTGCAGATGTTCGACAGCCAGGCCTTCGAGCATGGGTTCCGGATGGCGGTTGTAATTGGCGAACAGGGCCGGATGCCGGGCCGGCCGCCCGTCGACAACGATGCCCATGTCGCGCAGCGGCTCGAGCCGGTCCGGCAGCGGCTCGAGGCGCGGATCACGACAGTCGATCGGATCGTGGGGCTCGAGGACAAGCAGCGGAAGAAGCTCGAGATCGCGGCCCAGTCCGACCTGCGGAGGCTCGCTGCCACGGTGGCCGAGGCCCGGGCGAAGTACGCCGGCCGCTCGCTCAAAGTCGATCCCCGCAACGGCGGCTTTGACGCCGAGGCCCAGAAGGTGGCGGAGGAGGTCCGGCAGGATGCCACGCGGTGCCGTGAGGTCATCGGCCAGGCCGCCGGGGCCGGGTCGCTTCTGGCCAAGGTCATCACCGGCACGCTCGACGAGGAGCAGGCCAAGAAGTACAAGGCGGTGATGGACGGGCGGCGGGATTGCCGCTGGCGGGCGGCCGTCGCCACGGTCCTCTCCGAACTCGACGAGACGCTGGGGCTCACGCAGAAGCAGCACGACGCTCTGGCGGCGGCCCTCGTCGCCGCTCCCCCGGCGGCCGATGAACTGGCCAGCGACGGCACGGCACAGCCGGAATCAGCCGTCCTCCTGGTGGCCAGGCGGCTGGCCGCCTCCGTGGGCGGCGACGCGAAACTCACGGCCGTGCTCGATCCCCGGCAGCGGGCCGCGGTGGCCGCAGGTCTCCGGTATGCGGGCCTCGGGCAGGAGGCTGTCATCGGGGTGGATGAGGGTGTGGATCGGGACATCATCGTCGACTAGCCATGCAACGCACATCCATCGCCATTCTCGCCGTCGCTGTTACGGCCGCGGGCCTTGCCCGCGGCGAGGGGCCGCTCGTGAAGTACGGTGACCCGGTGCCGCGGGACGTCCGCGAGATCTACGACGCCGGCATCCGCTATCTGCTCAAGACGCAGGACGCCGACGGCTCGTGGAAAGATGGCCAGGCCGGGGCGGGCGTGACCGGGATGGCAATGATGGTCCTGCTCGCCTCCGGCGAGGATCCGAACTACGGCCCCTATCGCGTGCCGATCCGCAAGGCGCTGCGGAGCATGCTCAACCTCCAGGACGGTGGCACGGGTTTCCTCGGCGGCGAGGGGGGGCACGACAGCATGTACCAGCACGGCTTCGCGATGCTGGCGCTCGCCGAGGCCTACGGCGTGGTGGACGACCGCGGCCTGTGGACGGAGGCCGGTGTCCAGGCGGGCAAGGGCTCCGGGCGGCCGATCGGCAAGGCGCTGGAACTCGCCGTCCGCCGCGCGGTGTCGAGCGGCAAGCAGAATCCGGTCGGAGGCTGGCGGTACAGCCCTGATGCCAAGGACGCCGACACGTCTGTTAGCGGCGCGGTCCTCATGGGACTGCTGGCGGCCCGCAACGCGGGCATCGAGGTGCCCGACGAGACGATCGACCGCGCGATCAAGTACTACGTGTCGATGACCGGTGGCAACGGCCAGGTGGGCTACTCGGGCAGCCCCGGCGGCGGCAGTGATGCGGTGACCAGCATCGGCGTGCTCGTGTACTCGATCGCTCGGCGTCAGGAGCTGCCGCAGTACAAGGCGGCGACGAAGTATCTCGTGAGCCGCAGTCGCGGCGGCGAGCAGATGGCCGGCATGGACGGCTATCCGGGCTACACCGACTACTACCGGGCACAGGCGCTGTTCCAGTGCGACGTGACGGCCTGGGAGAAGTGGAATGCGGGGCTCGTGAAGACGCTCAAGGCGATGCAGGCCAAGGACGGCAGCCTGTCCGGCGGTCGTGCCGGGATGGGGGCGGTCGGCGGCACGGTGACCACCTCGTTGTACCTGCTCTCGCTGGCCGTGAACTTCAAGTTCCTGCCTGTCTACGAACGTTAGGAAGCCGGCCGATGCGCATGATTCTTTCGGCACTCGTCGTGCTGCTTGCCGTGGCCACGGCCCGCGCCGAGGGGCCGCTCGTCAAATATGGCGACCCGGTGCCGCGGGACGTGCGCGAGCTCTACGAAGCCGGTCTGCGGCACCTGCTCAAGACGCAAGACGCCTCGGGGGCGTGGAAGAGCCAGCACGGCACGCCGGCGCCGACCGCCATGGGCCTGATGGTGCTGCTGGCCAGCGGTGAGGACCCGAACTTCGGGCCCTACCGCGGTCCGATCCGCCGCGCGATCCGGGCGCTGCTCAACGAGCAGGATGCGGGGGTGGGCTACATCGGCGGCACAGGAGGCAATCCCAGCATGTATCACCATGGCTTCGCGATGCTCGGTCTCGCCGAGGCGTATGGAGTGGTGGACGACCGCGGCCTGTGGAGCGATTCGGGGGCGGAGGGAGGCAAAGGGCAGACCCGTTCGATCGGCAAGGCCCTGGAACTGGCGGTCCGGGCCGCCGTGACGGCCAACAAGAAGAACCCGACCGGCGGCTGGCACTACGGCCCGGAGATGCCCTCGGCCGACACGTCGGTCAGCGGCGCCGTGCTGATGGGTCTGCTGGCGGCCCGCAACGCGGGCATCGAGGTGCCCGACGAGACGATCGACCGGGCAATCAAGTACTACGTGTCGATGACCGGTGGCAACGGGAACGTGGGCTACTCCGGCGGCGCGGGCCACGGTACCGAGGCGACGACTTCGATCGGGGTGCTCGTGTTCTCGATCGCCCGGCGCCAGACCCTGCCGCAATACACGCAGGCCGCCGCCTATCTAGAGAAGGCGAGCAGCGGGGCTGCGGGCGGCGCAAACCGGATGATGGGCGTGCGGAGCAACGGATCGTCTTATGAGCACTATTATCGGGCACAGGCCCTGTTCCAATGCGACGTGCAGGTCTGGGAGAAGTGGAATGCGGATCTCGTGAAGACGCTCAAGGCAACGCAGGCGAAGGACGGGAGTTTCAGCATGTCGTATGGTGCGGAGGTGGACACGCCCCTGTCGCTGCTCGCCGTGGCGGTGAACTACAAGTTTTTGCCGGTCTACGAGCGGTGAACTCCATGATGCGAACCACGAACCAAAGAATGTGGCTCTCGCTCGTTGGGGCGTTGGTGACGGCCGCGGTCGGACACGCCGCATGGGCGCAACAAGAGTCTGCGGCGGCCGCCAAAAAGCCCGTCGAGAAGGCCGCACGCGACGAGGCCGCGGACGCCCTGGCGGGGCAGAAGCAGGAGGAAGCAAAGCAAAAGGAGGCCGCGAGGCGGGCGGCCGATCAACAACGCCAGCAGCAGATCGCCCAGCAGGCCCAGCATATGCAGCCGTTCTTCCAGCCCGCGTTGCACGCGGAATTGGAACGCGTCCGCAAGACCTGCGGAAGCGTCCCGGCCGACGCCCGCAAGAAGATCGTGGCGGCAGGCAACGAGACGGTGAAAGTCTTGGCCCGGCAGTTTGCCGAGCGGCAGTTGGCGGGCCAGGGCAGGCAGGGCTTCGATCTCCAGAAAACGATGCACGAGGCCGTGGCGGCGGCCGTCAAGCCGCATGCCACGGAAGAGGAGTTCGCTGCGTATGAGCAGGAGCAGGCGGCCCGCGTCGCGCGGCGCGTGCGTACGGCTCGGATTCTGATCGTCACCAAGCTGGAGAACCAGCTCAAGCTCACGCAATCCCAGCGGGAGAAGATCGAGGCCGACCTGGAGAAGCACTGGGAAGCAGGCTGGCTGCGGGTGCTCGACGACAACGGCAGCATAATCAACAACCTGCGGCCCGCCCCCGACTTCGCCGACAGGTGCATCGCCCCGCATCTCGACGACCGCCAGAGGGCGGATTGGAAGTCGTGGTGTCAGCAGGCCGGTTGGAAACACATGGGACAGCATTTTGGCTGGAACTTCGATGGCCAGTCCCTGCAGCCTGATCCGTGGTGGTTTCAATGAACATCGGCACGACGCAACACGGGCTCTCGTGGGCTCGTTCCTGGGGCCACCTTTGGGCGGCCGTGGCGGTTGTCTTGATCGGAGCCGTCGTCCGCGGCGAAGACGACCGCGCCGTCGACGACCTGCCCCCGGCAGCCCGGCAGATCCAAGAACAGCAGCGGGCCAACCGTGTCGCTCTCGGCGCGCAGTTCGACCAGAACGTCTTTCAGCAGGCGGGTGGCGGATTCAGCGTGAACACAGGCCGCCGTCGGCCTTCGCCGACCGGAGGTGACGGCGATCAGGTGCCGGAAGCGGCGACGCTGACGGTCGCCCGCAAGCTGGGCAATGACCGGCTCGCCCAGATCGATTCCGTCTGCAATCTCACCGATGCCCAGCGTCGCAAGCTGCGGCTGGCGATGGAGTCGGACGTTCGTCGCCTATCCGAAGACATCGAGGCTGAACGCCGGAAGTATCAGGGCGTCGAGGTGAACTTCAGCGATCAGGCAGGGCAGCGGAAGTGGCAGCAGTTCCAGCAGGACGTGCAGCGGTGTCGCGAGCGGCTGCAGGGCCTGTTCGACGCCGATTCGCTGGTGATGAAGGTGCTGCCGACGACGCTCGACTCCGAGCAGTATGCGCGGTTCACTGCCGAGAACACCGCCCGCCGGTCCGGCCGCTGGCGGGGGCTCGTGGCGGTGGCGATGCTCAAGTTCGACGACCTGCTCGGTCTCGACCAACGACAGTACGACGAAATCGAAAAAATGTTGCTGGAGCGGGAGCCGGCCCTGCGGATCGACGGGCCGGCCACTCCCCAGGACTTCCATGGCCAGCAGTTGCTCGTGTCGCTGGTGCTGTCGGAGATCGACCCCCAGCGACTCCAGGGCATCGTGAGCGGGCCGCAGTGGCAGGCGCTCGCCCAGATCGCCAACCAGGGCAAGGCGATGCAGTCCTACATCGAGGCCCAGGGATTGTTGGAGAAGGTGCGCAAATGACAGATCAATACCGGTCGCGGCGGCAGCCGTCGATGGCCATGGGCTGGGAACGCGTCTGCGGCGGCATGGCGATCGTCATCTGCCTGGCCATGACGGCTGGGGCGCAGGCGCCACCCGAGCCGACGCGGCAGGCGGCGGTGCTCGATCTTTTGGACGACGGCTTCCTGACCGGGAAACTCGTGCCCGTGGCCGGGGAGCCGGGGCGGCCGCGGACGACGGTGCTGTGGCAGTCGCCACTGTTCGACGAACCGCTGGAGTTCGCAGTCGACGGGATCGAGCGGATCCGGTTCGCGACGGTCGGGGCCGGAGCGGCCGGGCCCGATGCCTGGCGGGCGGACCTGCGCGGTGGTGATTGCGTGGCAGGTGTGCTCGAAACCATCGACGCCGACCACATCGTCTTGGCCGGGAACGACTTCGGCGGGCCGCCGCTGCGGATCCGCCGCGGGGAGGTCGTGCGGCTGACCCGGAAGGATTCGGCCGTGAAGACGATCGTGCCGGGCGGTCTGGCCGGCTGGAACGCCGACGGCAAGATGTGGCAGGAGCAGGCCGGTCGGCTCGTGTGCGAGAAGCCGGGGAGTGTTGCCGATCGCGACGTGGGGGCGGCCGCGCGGTCCTGCTTCACGCTGGCCTTGTCGTGGGACGAGCGGCCCGATCTGGATCTGCTGTTCGCTTCCGAGCCACAGGAGATCGCCCGGCTCAAGGACGGCGGCGGCAAAAAGCCGGCCGTAGCGGACGAGTATCGCATCGAGGTGACGGCCGGCGACGTGCTCGTGGTGCGCGAGGGCGCGACGGCGAAGTTCGACCTGGCAGGGACATTGCCCGTCGGCCGCGGCGGCGTGAAACTCACGGTGTTTGTCGACCAGGAGCGCGGGCGGATGGCGGTGGTCATGCCGCAGGGGGAGGCCGGCGGAAAGCTCGTTTTTGACGAGACGCTCGCACCGCGAAAGCCCGCCGTCCGATCGGGGTTTGGAATCCGGCTCCGCAGCGGCGACGTGCGGGTCGACGGGCTGCGGGTCAGCCCGTGGAAGGGCGACGCGCCACGCGAGTTCGGCGGCACGGACGGGCCGGGTGGTCCAGGGAAGATCGCAGCCTTCGACAAGGCGACGGGCATGTTCACCTTCGGTGGCCCGGAAGATCCGCGGCAGGTCGCCGCGACCGAGGTCGAAGACATCGAGTTTCCGACGGCCGATGCGGAACAGCCCGCTGCTCCGCCGGGCTCCGTGCTCGCCGGGTTCCATGGGGGCAGCCGCCTCACCGGCCGCATCCTGGAAGTGACCGGGAACTCACTGCGGCTGGAATGTCCTGCCTTGGTAGAGCCGCTGGAATGTGGGTTCGAGCGGCTCGCCGTGCTCGATGCTGTCGGCAGTCGGCAGCCAGCCGCCCTGCCGGGTAGACCCGGGATACTCGACGCGACCCTGGGCCGCATGCTGGGCTGCCTGGCCAACGCGGCCGGCGGCGCGGGGGGCATTGCCTGGCAGCCACGCGGCGCCGTCGGACCGGTGGCGATCCGGCCGACCGAGCCGTTACGGGTGGGCTATCGCGGGCTTGCCGCGCTCGGCGGGGTCGGTATCGGCCTGAAACAAAAAGCCAATGCCTGGGTGGTGACTGAGCTGACCCCCGGCGGGCCGGCGGCCCGCGACGGACGGATCGCAGCGGGCTGGACGCTCGAGTCGCTCCGGCTGGATGCGACTGCGGAGCCGATCGCCGCGTCGGGGCTCAAGTCCGACGACATTCGCGGCTTGCTCCGCGGCGTCACCGGCTCGGAGGTGTGGCTGCAGTTCGCCGACGTCGCGGGCGCGAAGCAACAGGTCGTGCTGGTGCGCGATGCCGGTGGCCGGGGCGACCTCGCTGGAGCCGCCGAGCGGGATGTGTTGGAAAAGGTGCTGAAGCTCCACGAAGCCCGCCTGGCCCGGGCGGTTCAAGCCGCCAGCGGCCAGGCGACCGTCTACCTGAAGACCGGTGACTCGATCATCTGCACGGTGCTCTCCGCCGACGCGAAGGGGCTGCGGATCCGCACCGATCTGGTCCCCGACCTGTTCGTGCCTGCGATCGCACTGCGGGCCGTCGAGTTACTGCCGGGGGGCCCCGGCTCGATCTCCAAGGACAAGCTCGCCCGGCTCCTCACCCTGCCGCGCATGCAGCAGGCCGACCCGCCAACGCACATGCTGCGGTTGCCCAATGGCGATTACCTGCGCGGCAAGCTCGTGTCGCTCGACGACCGGGAACTGCGGATGAACGTGCTGGGAGTGGAGAAACAGTTTCCACGGGCGGACGTGGCGCGGCTGATCTGGCTCTCAGTCGAAGGCGATACGTCGGAGAGCGAGGCGCTGGCCGCCGTGACCGGTGGCGGAGAGGGGCGCGGCGGTGTTGCGGCCCGGGCGACGATGGCCGACGGGCGGCGGCTCACGCTCCTGGCGCAGCGGCTGGATGGCGGCCGGCTCGTCGGCGAAAGCGGCGTGCTGGGCACGATCGGCGTCGACTTGGCCGTCTGCGACAACCTGGTGCTGGGCCCGAAGCCGGCGGAAGCAGCGCCGGTCGAACTCCCCTACGGAAAATGGAAGCTCAAGCCGGCGCCCGTGCCGCGGGCGTTGGGCGGCGGTGGTTCCGGTGCCCGGCCCAAGCCCGCCGACTGAGCTGCTCCCACTCGTCCCTGCCGCACGACTTCACGGCATTCCCGGTTCGGACCCGCGCTGCATGGCAACCGGGAAAACCGCCGCCTGGAGCGGCAGTGGCTGTGTGTCGGCAAAACATCGCATCGTGCGATTTTTGCCTGGCGGGCCTCCGCCCGCTGGTGTCAACCCGGCCATCCTGGCCTGACCTCGGGAGCAGTATGCGTCCTTTTGGAGCGGCAGTGGCTGTGTGTCGTCAAAACATCGCATCGTGCGATTTTTGCCTGGCGGGCCTCCGCCCGCTGGTGTCAACCCGGCCATCCTGGCCTGACCACCGCAGTGATCTCTGTCCGTCGTGCCCAGTTGCCGGGAAGCCTGAAGCGTGAGCTGAGCGAATACGCGGCGGTTCGCCTGCGGCCATCCTCATTCCCTTGGCTTGCGCCTTCTGCTGTTGCGCGTTCTCCAGTCATGCGCTCGGCTTGACACGCGCGAACGGCACAAAAAGCCCCCGGCGGGAGCCGGGGGACTCCGGGTGGCATGCCTTCCCGTGTGCCATGCGATGTGGGTTTGAACCGGGCAATTGCGTGCGGTCATCCGGCATGGACTGCGGGGTGGTGTTCATACCCGGTGTCCCCGGGTTTCCACCCGGGGCTTCTTGGAACGCGTGTCGCTTCCACAAAAAGCCCCCGGCAGGAGCCGGGGGACTCCGGGTCGCATGCCTTCCCGGGTGCCATGCGATGTGGGTTTGAACCGGGCAATTGCGTGCGGTCATCCGGCATGGACTGCGGGGTGGTGTTCATACCCGGTGTCCCCGGGTTTCCACCCGGGGCGTTCTTGGAACGCGTGTCGCTTCCACAAAAAGCCCCCGGCAGGAGCCGGGGGACTCCGGGTGGCATGCCTTCCCGTGTGCCATGCGATGTGGGTTTGAACCGGGCAATTGCGTGCGGTCATCCGGCATGGACGGCGGGGTGGTGTTCATACCCGGTGTCCCCGGGTTTCCACCCGGGGCTTTTTGTGTGGGCGCCAGGCCCGGAGGGCCGGGTTGATTCCAAGCGGGCGGCGGCCCGCCAAGCGAACCGCGGCACGATGCCGCGTATTCGCGTGGATCATGCTCCCGGGTTTCCACCCGGGGCTTCTTGTGTGGGTGCCAGGCCCGGAGGGCCGGGTTGATTCCAAGCGGGCGGCGGCCCGCCAAGCGAACCGCGGCACGATGCCGCGTGTTCGCGTGGATCATGCTCCCGGGTTTCCACCTGGGGCTTCTTGGGCCGGTGACGGGACCGATCGCCTGTGTACGGATGGTCAAAACATGATTCGCTGCTGGATCCCTGCAGCGGCGCCGCTCTATTGAGCTCCTCCGCGCAACACCAAAACTCGCGCCTCGGGCGTGCGTCGTGCACGGTGTGTTTTATCCCGTGGGTGCAAGACCCACACCCGGAGATGGTTGTTCGCCGGGAAGCAGTCGAAGTCGATACGGAGGTGACGAACTGTCGAGCGCCTTCGCTGTCAACGGGCCGGCGGTATGTTGCGCCGGCACCAGCCAGGTCGAAGGTTCGTGCGGTCTGTGAAAAGATCAGCGAGCCGACGAGTTCCCGGACGACGTGGCGTGATCCGTCGCAGGTGGTGGTGCGCATCAACCGGGTCTTGACCGAGTGGGCGAACTACAACCGGATGGGGTACGTCACGGGAGCCTGGAAGGTCGTGCAGGGGCACACCTGCCGCAGGCTCCGCCGGTGGATGTGTCGGAAGCACCGTGGGGACCGGAGGTACCAGAACCTTCCGGACCTGAGTCTGTACGAAAACTACGGCCTTGTGAAACGCACGGAACGCATTCAACGCAAACAGCTGCGGGCGCAGGCACGGTCAATCTGATCGGAGAGCCGGATGCGGGAGATCTGCACGTCCGGTTCGATGAGCGGGGAGTGGAAACGGAGCATGGCGGGGCTCGTGAGGCACCGGCAACCGAAAGGGCCGGAAACAGATCGGCCCCGCCTAAACCACCGTGCCACTCCCCGACTCTCCTTCCAGGGCAGATTGCCCGGGGGACGCTCGTCCTCTGCCACAGCCTGCTAGCCGGCCGTCGGCGTGGGTGCGGGCAGCAGTTCCGGAGCCCCCGATGGCACGGGCCGGCGCGGGGCCGATGCCGGCTCCTCTTCGCGCGTGGCCGGGTCGCGGGCCGGCAACTGCGCGGCCCGGGCGTCGGCGCCGATCGACTCGAAGTTCTGCGTGATGGGGCCGCGGCTGAAAACACCGGGCCGCGAGTGGCCGTAGTCGAGATACAGGCTGGCGTCCCGCTGCCGGGCACGGCGGTGAGCGTCGAAGTAGGCCTTACCCGGCCAGGGGCCTTCGGCCAGGAACACGCCGTTGTATTCCAGCAGCGATCCCTTGCGGAAATGCAGCTGCGAGATCGAGCGGTTGTAGTCGACGAGCGCGCGGTAGTAGGCGCTCTCCGCCTCGGCCCGGCGCCGCTGGGCGTCGAGCAGCTGGTCGAGCGTCACCTGGCCGGCATCGTAGGCTGCCTGGACCGCGTCGACCTGCCGCTCGGCGGCCACGCGGCGGTTGAAGTTGGTCTGGGCGAGGGCGAAGTTCGTGTCGACGTTGCGGACCGCATCGACCAGCGCGTGCGAGGCCTCGAGTTCCTCGTCCTGGAGTCGGGCCCGCTCCCGGGCGAGCTGGAGCTGGTGGTGGCGGACCGTGGCCAGCTCGCGGCGGAAGCCGAGTGGCATGAGGAACTGGGCACCCGCCTGCCACTCCTGGAACTGGCCGCTGAACAGCGTCGAGTAGGCATCGGTGCCGACGAGTGGGTCGTCGCCGTCGGCGCCGTAGGGCTGATAGTTTTGGTTGATCAGATCCTGGCCCATGCCGAGGAACCGCCAGCGGCCTACGAGGTCGAGCCGGGGTAGGATCAGGTTCTTGGCGGCCGTGAGCTCGAGCTCCCGCTGCTTGATCACCCACTTCTGCTTGCGGAGCTCGGCCGACCGGGAGAGGGCTTCCACGAGCGACTGCTGCCAGTCGAACGCGATGCGGGCGGTCGTCGGCTCGTCGGCCGGGCGAATGAGCCGACCGTCGCTGGCGGAGATGCCCATCATGTAGCGGAGCCGGCTTTCGCTCCGGTAGACGTCGGTGAGCGCCTGTTCGACCTCGCTGCGGAAGAAGAAATATTGCTCCCGGGCCTGGGCCTCCTTGTCACGCTCGCCGCCCCGCGAGCCCTCGACCATCAGGGCGTGGACCTTCCGCCAGGCCTCGAGCGAACTGTCGCGGCCCGCCTTGCGGGCCTCCAGGTTCCGGTAGGCGAAGTACAGCTCCCAGTATGACTGTTCCGTGTCGCTGACCAGGTTGCGGACGCCGGCCTCGAAGTCGGCCAGCGAGATGTCGGCGTTGATCCGGGCCAGCAGCACGCCGCGGAACAGCGGTCGGCCGTAGATGTTCTCGAACGAGTCGGGGCCGGCGATGCGGTTGTAGGTGACGCCGGCGCCCTGGAGCAGCGGCTGGTTGAACGTGAAGTCGTAGTTCGTGGTGAACGTGGAGGGGACGAGCACCTTGAAGTTCGGGTCGCCGATGGGCAGCCCGTTGTTCTGGCGGGTGGGGTTGTTGTTGTTGTCGTAGATCGTGGAATTCGCGAATCCCCAGGTGGCACCGGTGGCGGTCCGCTTCGTGATGCCGGTGGTCAAATTGCCCTGGTCACCGAGGAACTGCTGCTGGAACAGCGCCGTGAATTGGCCGCCGACGTTCTGCGGCCGGTTCTGCCGCTCCCACGTGAGCGAGCTGGAAAGCTGGGCGTCGAACAGGGCCAGGGCGCTCTCGACGCCGCGGAACGGGTCGGTTTCGGTGATCGCCGGGTCGTAGGCCGTCGGCGTCTGCTGCGGCGCGGTGAGCAGCGAGACGGGCGGTTCGCCGGTCTGCGGCCGCGGGCCGCCGAAACTGCCGAACCGGCCGCCGAGGTTCCGCAGCACCTTGCCGTTCTCCAGGGCGGTGCGGATCGCCTCTTCGAGCGAGACCTCCCAGATCGAGTCGAACTTCGCGTTCGAGAGCGTGACGGGCTCGATGGCCCCGGCCGCCTCGGCGAGCGGTTCCTGGCAGGTGTCCGGGTACTCGATCTTCTGGATCGCCCCCACGTAGTGCGAAAGGTCGCCATCCTCGAAGAAGTAAAACGGCTGCCGCGGTGCGCAGCCCCCGGACAGGAGCGAAACGCTCGTCAGCATGACCCAGGCAGTGCGGGCGAGTCGGGACACGGGGGGCTCGATCCGGGGTGTCGTGCTTCGCGGGATCGCGAAGGCCGCCGCTGCGCCTTGGGGAACCGACCGCTGGTCCGCGGCCCGTTCCCGGCACGGCGCCCCCCGACTCCGTGCCCGCACCGCATGCACCAAGGCGCAGCGGCAGCACTGCAAGTATCGGCCCTCCCGCCCGCAAACTTGGAGGAATCGTCAGAGTCGGTCGTCCCGGCTGGCGGCGCCGGCAAGATGCGCAGCCCAGGAAGCCGTGGTCGATTCGTGGACGCGGCCGTCGGCCAGCCGCACGAACCTGGCCGCACAGCCTGGGAACCGCGCGATCAGGCCGGCGCCCTCCGCAGGCCCAAGCACGCTGGCGGCCGTAGCCAGTGCGTCGGCCGTGGTGCCGTCGGGCGCGATCACCGTGACGGCGGCCGGGCCGGTGACGCCCAGACCCGTGCGGGGATCGACGATGTGGCTGTAGCGAACACCATCGATTTCCACCCCCTGGAAGGCATCGCCCGAGGTCGTCACCGCTGCATTTGCCAGCAGGAGCGTCGGGCCGGCGGCTGCCTGGCCAGGTAGTCCGCGAACCGCGATCCGCCAGCCAGTCGCCCCGGGCGGCGGTCCCGACACGGCGATGTCGCCAGAGGCATCGACCAGGGCCGCGACGATGCCCCGGTCGCGCAGCAGGGCCAGGACGCGATCGGCCGCGTAGCCCATGCCGATGCCGCCCAGATCCAGCCGCGTGCCGGCCTGCGGCAGCTGCACGGCTTCGCCCCGATCCGCCAGTCGCAGAGCGTGTGGCCCCACGGCTGCGCGAGCGGCGGCGAGTTTTTCCGGCCGGGGCAGGCGGCCCGAGCGGCGGGCCTGCCGCCACAGCGTCGTCAGCGGTCCGACGGTCGGATCGAAGGCCCCGTTGCTGGCGTCGCGCAGGGCCACCGACCGGGCCAGCACCTGCCAGAGGTCCGCGCTGACTGGCACCGGATCCGCCGTGGGCGCGGCGGCCGAGAGTCGCGACAGTTCGCTGCGGGGGTCGTAGTCGGAGAGGATGGCCTCCAGCCTGGCAACCTCGGCGAAGGCGGCCGCGAGCGCCGCCTGGCCGGCGGTCCGACTGGCGGCATGGAGCGTGATCGTCCAGGGCACTCCCATCAGCCGCCGCGTCTCGCTCACCCGTGCCGGCTCGGCGTCTGGGCGGCAGGCTGACAGGCAGGCGACCAGGAAGAGCAACGCTGCTTTTCCGCGTGCCTGGCGGTAGACTTTCGCTTCCATGACCTCGACTCCTTCCCGGCCCGCCGTTGCGATCGCCTTCGAGTGCACGCCCCTGCGCAGCGTGCCGCGGTTCGACGTGCCGCTCGACGCCTCGCCCGGCTACCGGGCCCGGCTGGAGCGATTCCAACGGGCCGTCGGACAGCACGGCACGCGGAACACCTATTATCTCACCGACGGTTCGTGCACATTCCAGTTTACGAACGATCCGGCCCTGGGGTGGACACGGTTCACGTTCGAGGGAACTGTGCTCACCGACGAGGCCGACGCCCGAACGATCGGCAGCGATCTGGCCATCGAGCTCGACGGTGAGACCTGCGACTGGCTGACGCAGCCGGCCGTGGAGTGGCTGCGGCTCTCGGTGAAGCACGCTGTCGAGGTGGAGTTCGACCGCTACATCGCCGCCGGCGACCTGTCGCGGGCCCTGGAACGGCTGGCCCGCGAGCAAGCCGCCAGCGATGCCGCCGGCGGGTTTCTGGGAATGAATCTGTAATCACGGCTGCCGGGCCATCCATGGCCCCGGCAGCCTTGGCCCGGCGTGGTCGCAGCAAGGTGCGACCAGCCGGGCGTGCGGCCGCCCTCCCGGCGGCCGTGGCCGCAGCGGGGCTGCGGCGGCGCGGCGGCTCGACGAGGCGTCGATCCGCGGCGCGGCTGGGCGGCATGCACGCGGCGCCGCCTGCGGCGGCTGCGTGCGGTTGGGCGCAATGGCATGGTCGTGCGTTCGTAGCGGCGTCGTTTGGCTGCTCGCCTGGACGGCGAGCTTTCGGGTGCCGGCGGGTGCCGGCCAAGCGAGGCGAGGCAGGAGGCGGAGGCTTTGCGTGTAGCATCCACGTGGCGCGGCCTTCGGCCGCTGCGTGCGGTTTGGTGCGCGGGCGTGGTTGTCCTTCCGCAGCGGCGGTCTCTGACTGCCGTGTCCGGTTGCTGGGAAGCCCGAAGTGTGAGCTGAGGGAATCCGCGTCGCTCCGCCCGAGGCCTCGCGTGGATGATTCACGCCGCCGGCCGCTGGCGGATCTCCAAGAGCACGCTCTCGTTGTCACTGCCGCGGATCGGCCAGGAGGCGAGGCGGCGAACGAGTACCCGCTTCGCGAGCCCGTGGTGGCGGGCCTCAGCCTTTTCTTCCTCCCACCGCGGCCCCTTCACCACCAGCATCCGGCCGTAGGCAGCGGCGAGCGGCTCGAACCAGCGGAGCAGTTTCTCCAGGGGCGCCACCGCCCGGACGACGAGCGTGTCGAAGCGTTCCGGGCCGGTGCTCCGGGCCTTCACGAGGGCTTGCGCCGCCCCCTCGTGCACCGGGATCGCGATGCCCACGTCGCGGAGAATCGCCGCCACGGCGCGGGCCTTCTTGGCGACGCTGTCGGCGAGCTCCACCCGCAGGTCGGGCCGGATGATCGCCAGCAGCACACCCGGCACGCCGCCGCCGGTGCCGACGTCGAGCACCCGCTCGCCGCTGGCGAGGTGGGCGGCGATCGCCACGGCGTCGCCCACGTCACGCGACACGAACTTCTCGACGTCCGTGTGGCGGGTGAGGTTGAGCCGCTCGTTCCAAGACCAGAGGCTGGCCGAGTACGCGGCCAGCCTCGGCACGGCCTCGGGCGGAACGACGAGCCCCAGGCGATCGCACTCCGCCGCGATCGCCCGCTCCAGGTCGCCCGTCACTTGATGAACAACATCTCGCGGTAGGTGGGCAGCGGCCACAGGTCGTCGGGCAGGATGACCTCGATCTGGTCCGCCGTCTCCCGTAGCGCCGCCATCGCCGGGATCACGTCGCCGTAGAAGTGGCTGACCTCGGCCCGCAGGTCGCCGCCGCCGTGGTGGCCGAGCGCCTTTTCCAGGGCCTCGATCCGCCCTTCGAACTCGCCCACCAGTTTCGTGAGCTTTTCGAGCGTGCCCATATGCGGCGTCTGCCCGAGACTCTTGAGCTTCGTGGCGATGTCGACCAACTCTCCCTGATACCGGTAGCCGGCCGGCAGGATCATCGTCTTGGCGATCTGCAGGGCGGCCTGCGCCTCGGTGTTGATGTCCTTGCAGTACCGCTCCATGTAGATCTCGTAGCGGCTCTGCATCTCCCGCTTCGAGAGCACGCCGTACTTCTCGAACATCTCCAGGTTCTTCGGGGCCACGAGCTGGTCGAGGGCCTCCGGCGTGGCGCGGTTGTTGGGCAGGCCGCGCTTCGCGGCCTCCTCGTGCCACTCCTGGGAATAGCCGTTGCCGTTGAAGATCACCGCCTTGTGCTCGGAGATGAGCTTCTGGAGGAGCTTCTCGACGGCGTTGGCCAACTTCGCCTGGTCGCCGCCGGTGGCTTTCTCGAGCTCCGTGGCGATGTAATCGAGGCTCTCGGCCATGATCGTGTTCAGGGCCACGAGCGGCCCGGCGATCGACTGGCTCGAGCCCACCGCCCGAAACTCGAACTTGTTGCCGGTGAAGGCGAACGGGCTCGTCCGGTTGCGGTCGCCGGCGTGCTTGGGCAGCGGCGGCAGCGTGTCGACGCCGACGGTCAGCGTGCCGGTGCTCTTGGAGCTGGTCGCCTTGCCCTTCTCGATCTGCTCGAAGACGTCGGCGAGCTGTTCGCCGAGAAAGATCGAGATGATCGCCGGCGGGGCCTCGTTGGCCCCCAGGCGGTGATCGTTGCCACTGGAGGCGACGACCGCCCGCAGCAGGTCGCCGTGCTTGTGGACGGCGCGGATGACGGCCGCGCAAAACACGAGGAACTGCATGTTGGCGTGCGGGGTCTCGCCCGGCTCGAGCAGATTGCCGAGCTTGCAGCCGAGCGACCAGTTGACGTGCTTGCCCGAGCCGTTGATGCCCGCGAAGGGCTTCTCATGGAGCAGGCAGGCCATGCCGTACTTCTGCGCCACGCGGGTCAGCGTCTGCATGATCGACTGCTGGTGATCGGTGGCGATGTTGGCATTCTCGTAGAGCGGCGCGATCTCGTACTGGCTGGGAGCCACCTCGTTGTGCCGGGTCTTCACCGGCACGCCGAGCTTGAACAGCTCCCGCTCGCCTTCCATCATGCAGGCCAGCACCCGCTCGGGAATGGCGCCGAAGTACTGGTCCTCGAACTCCTGCCCCTTGGGCGGCTTGGCGCCGAACAACGTCCGGCCGGTCATGGTCAGGTCGGGGCGGGCGAAGAAGAAGTTGCGGTCGATGAGGAAGTATTCCTGTTCCGGACCGCACGACGCCGTCACCTGGCCCACGTCCTTGTGGCCGAACAGGGCCAGCACGCGGCGGGCCTGCTTGTCGACGGCCTGCATGGAGCGGAGCAGCGGCGTCTTCTTGTCGAGCGCCTCACCCGTCCACGAGCAGAACGCCGTGGGGATGCACAGCGTGGTGCCGTTGGGATTGTCGAGAATGTAGGCCGGGCTCGTCGGATCCCAGGCGGTGTAACCGCGGGCTTCGAACGTCGCCCGCAGACCGCCCGAGGGGAAGCTCGAGGCATCGGGCTCGCCCTGGATCAGTTCCTTGCCGGAGAACTCCGCGATTGCGTCGCCGTCGCCGGTGGGCGTGAGGAAGCTGTCATGCTTCTCGGCGGTGAGGCCCGTAAGCGGGTAGAAAACGTGGGCGTAGTGCGTGGCGCCCTTCTCGATCGCCCAGTCCTTCATGGCGAGGGCCACCGCATCGGCGATGCCCGGGTCGATCGGCTTGCCCTGCTTGATCGTCGCCTGGAGGGCCTTGTAGACGCTCTTGGGCAGCCGGTCCTTCATGACCGCGTCGCTGAAGACGTTCGAGCCGAAAATCTCGCTCGTGGGTGTCTCGCGGAAGTTCCACGCCTGGCCGTTGGACTTGTAGCTGTTGATGGCGGCGATGGCGCTGGAGCGGGCACTGGTCATGGGAGAGTCCTTCTTCCTGGGCGTGGTGGGATCGGGAACGAAAGCAGACGCGGACCCGCGGCGCGAAATCCGCGCCGCAGTGCCACGGACAACGTACCTGTCGCAGCCAGAAGAAGAGATCAGCGACGGGCGGTTGATCGATTTCTGACAGCCAGCCTATCTGGGGGAGAAAGTCAGTTCAAGCACCCCTCGGGCGGCGTCCTGCCAACGGGCCGGCGGTCAGCGGACAGCCGTCGCCCGCGGCCCAGGCTTGGGAGGCACGGACGACCGGGCGACGGAACGCCGGGCCACGTCGACCGCGGCGTCGAGCGCCGGGTCACCGGCCGGCCGCGCGATTGCGGCATCGATCGGCCGGGCCGCGGCATGCACGGCCAGATCGGGCTCGACCCCCACGCGGCTGTAGGGCAGTCCCCGGGGCGAATAGAACTTGGCCGTCGTCAGCCGCATGCCGACGCCCGCCGATTCCAGCGGGAAGATGCCTTGGATCGATCCCTTTCCGTAACTCCGCGAGCCCACCAGCGTGCCGCGTCCATGATCGCGGATGGCGCCGGCGAAGATCTCGCTCGAACTGGCCGAATCCCCATCGATCAGGACCACCAGGGGCATTTTCCACGTGCCGGGCCGGCCGGCCGAGTAGTTGAAATCTTCCTCCGGGCTGCGGCCGCGGGTGGCCACCACGAGGCCGCGTTCGAGAAACAGATCGGCGACGTCCACGGCCGCCGACAGCAGGCCGCCGGGGTTGCCGCGCAGGTCGACGACCAGCGACCGCATGCCGGTCGCGTCGAGCCGCCGCAGGGTGGCCTCGAGATCGGCCGCGGTCGTCTTCTGAAAGGATGACAGTTTGAGGTAGGCCACGCCGGTGGCGGGGTCGAGCAGCCGGGCGTTTTCGATGCTCGGGACGTCGACGTGCTCGCGGCGCACCGTGACTGCCCGGGCCGGCGCCGGTGCGCGGAGGATGGCGAGCGTGACGAGCGAGCCCTCCGGACCCTGGAGGAGCTGGGCCGCCTCGTCGACGCCCATGCCACCGATCGAGCGGCCGCCGACGCCGACGAGGTGGTCGCCGGCGCGGATGCCTGACCGCTCGGCCGGGCTGCCCGGGATGACGTGCACCACCAGGAGCCCATCGCTGGCCGCCTTCAACTCCACGCCGAGACCCACGAAATTGCCCTCGATCTGCGCGTACAAGTCGTCGAGCTGGCCGGTCGTCAGGAACGACGAGTACTCGTCGAGCCCGCCGACGGCAGCGGCGGCCATCTCCATCAGGGTCACCGCCGGCGGCACGCCGAGCAGCGAATGAGCCGTCCGGGCGATCCACGCCCCGAGCGTTTCGGCTTCTCCCTGGGTGGCGACAGGCCGCGACTCCACGATCCGGGCCACCTGCTCACGGTACAACGCCCGCCGCTCCGGCGAGGCCTGCGTGGCGTGCAGCGCGGCGAACGTCGGATCGTCGAGGGCGATTTCCACGGCCGTCCGCCCGCGGGCCGAGAGCCGGGCGAAGTCGGGCGCATCGACGTGATGCGAGGCGATCCGCGCCAGCACCTCGGCGTACACCCGCCGCGCGTCGGCTTCGGTGAGCGTGGCGAGCTGGCGCCGAAAGGCCGGCTCCGCGTGCCGGCGGGCGATGTCGCAGTGCAGTTTCGCCAGGTCATACCGCTGCACGAGCACGGGCGCCAGCGTGCCCTTGCGGGCGGCCGTCTCGCACATGCTGACGACGTCCGACCAACGTCCCTGGTGCACAAGGGTCGCCGTTCGTGCGGCCAGGTCGTCGGCGGCCGGAACCATGGCCGCGGGGGGCTCGGGAGCCAGCGGGCCCCACTTCAGCCCCGGATCCCCCACCGCGACACCGGCGCAGAGGGCCAGGAAGGCGGCTGCAAGTCCGCCCCTCAAGGAGAAGCGCGTCGCGAAAGACGACGGAGCGCGGCGGCCAGTCACGGGGCAATCCGTTGTCGGGAAGCCGCGTCCTGTCGCGGCAGCCAGCGGCCTCTCCTCCGGCCGCTCGCGATTATGGAACACGTTTCCGCACCGGGCAAAAAACCGTGTCCTGGTCGGACGGAAACCGGGCTCGCTGCCGCACGCGCCGCCCCGCCGGCCGTTTCGCCGTGAGCACCCTTCCGGGCGACACGTTGGTACGATGGGGCTTCCAGGCCACGGTTCCTCCCGCGGCCCAGTCCGTGCGACCCCCATGACCTCCCCAACCGGCATCCCCCGCTCCCCAGACAGCACCGCCGACGGGGCGGCTGCCGCGGCCGAGCCACAGCCCACGCTCGTGCTGCTCGAGCGGGTTCGCCAGGGTGACGACGGGGCTGTCAACGGACTGCTCGAACGGCACCGCGCGGCGATCAAGCGGATGATCGATCGCCGCATGGATCGCGGCGTGCAGCGCCGGGTCGATGCCAGCGACATCGTTCAAGATGTGCTCTTCGAGGCCAACCGACGGCTGGGGGAGTATCTCACGAACCCCACCATGCCGTTCCAGCTCTGGCTGCGGCACATGGCCCGCGACCGTCTGATCGACGCGCATCGTCGGCACCGCGTCGCCGCCAGCCGGAGCGTCGATCGCGAGGTGCCCCTCGCCACGGACGACGACCGGTCCGGCACCGAACTGGCCGGCATCGTCGCCGACCGGGAGCTGACGCCGGCCGCGGCGGCCACCTGGCACGAGCTCGAGCGGCGGTTCGCGGCGGCGGTCGAGGCCCTCGACGACATGGATCGCCAGATCGTGCTCCTGCGGCACTTCGAGCACCTGTCCACCGCCGAGGCCGCCGAGGCGCTCGGGCTGTCGAAGCCTGCGGCCGGGATGCGGTACCTGCGGGCCATGCGGCGGCTGCGGTCGCTGTTGGAGTAGGCGGCCGCTAGCTGCCCGTGGCCAAAGCCCTCCATGGCCTTTGTCCACTTGACCGACCGGTGGATTCGCAGACCTCGGCGCAGCCGAGGCAACGCCGAGGGTTTCCACGGTCGGTATGCCTCGCATTCTGCTCGGGCAGATTTGTTCCACAGCCCGCTAGGCCCGGGTAGCCTCGCGGGCCGCAGGCACCGCTTCCCGTGGTGCCGAGGCATGGGGTCCGCGATGGCATGCATCGCCGGCGTTCGCCACGGGACTAGGATACAAGGACTTTCCGGGGTTCTCCGCCAATGCCAACGACGTCGCCAGGTCGCCCGCTCGCGATCGACACTCCGCTCTCACCGGAGCAGGAGGACCGGCTGGCCGCGCTGCTCGACGAGCTTTCCGAGACGCGGGGGGCAGCGGCGCAGGCCCGCCTGGAAGCGTTGGCCACGGCGCACCCCGACCTCGCGGGGCAGTTGCGGGAGTTGTTTGCCGCCATGTCGATGGTCGACGCTGTCGCTGAAGAGTCCACGATCTTCGAGCGCGGCGGAGCCGGTGCCGCCGAGCCGCCGTCGCAGGGTTCATGGTCCGCGCCGACCGGCGGATTCCTGCCCGGCAGCACGCCGCTCCCCGCCGCCTTCGGTGACTATGAGCTGCACGAGGAGATCGGCCGTGGCGGCATGGGCGTGGTCTATCGCGCGACGCAGAAAAGCCTGGCGCGAACGGTGGCCCTGAAGATGCTGCTCCGGCGGGATCTCGCCAGCCCCGCCGACCTGGCCCGCTTCCGCAGCGAGGCCGAGGCGGCCGCCCGGCTCGACCACCCCGGAATCGTGTCGATCTTCGAGGTCGGTGAGTGCGACGGACACCCCTTCTACAGCATGCAGTTCGTGGAGGGCACGACGCTCTCCCGGCGGCTGGCCGGCGGTCGGCTGCCGCCCCGCGAGGCCGCGACGCTCGTGGCCAAGGTGGCCGACGCCGTCCAGGCCGCCCACGACCGCGGCGTGCTGCATCGCGACCTGAAGCCGTCCAACATCCTCATCGACGCCCTCGGCGAGCCGCACGTCTCCGACTTCGGCCTTGCGAAACGGCTCGAAGGGGATGCCTCGGTCACGCACACCGGCGCGATCCTCGGCACGCCCTGCTACATGTCGCCGGAACAGGCCGCGGGCAGCCGCGGCGACGTCGGCCCGACGAGCGACGTGTGGAGCCTGGGCGCGATTCTCTATCAGATGCTCACCGGCCGGCCGCCGTTCCAGGCGGCGACCCCGATGGACACGCTGCTGGCCGTGCTCGAGTCGGATCCTCCGGTGCCCCGGTCGCTCGACCGCGGCGTCGATCGTGATCTGGAGATGATCGCCCTGAAGTCGCTGCAGAAGCCGCAGGACCTGCGGTACGACTCCGCCGCCGGCCTGGCCGCGGATCTGCGGTCGTTTCTAGCCGGCGAGCCCGTCGCCGCCCGCGGCGGCGGCTTCTCCGACGTCTTCGCCCGGCTGTTCCGCGAGACGCACCACGCCGTCGTGCTCGAGAACTGGGGCCTGCTGTGGATGTGGCACTCCGTCGTGATCCTGGCCTTGTCGGTGACCACCGACCTGCTCGCCTGGCAGGGCGTGACCACCCGCTGGCCGTATCTCGTCCTCTGGGGCGGCGGGCTCGCCCTGTGGGCCCCAATCTTCTGGGCGCTGCGGCATCGCACCGGGCCGGTCACCGCCGTGGAGCGGCAGATCGCCCACATCTGGGGCGGCAGCGTGCTCGGCAGCGTGATGCTCTTCTGGGTCGAGGACCTGATCCGCCTGGAGGTGCTCACGCTCTCTCCGGTGCTCGCGCTGCTGGCGGGGATCGTGTTCTTCGCCAAGGCTGGCATCCTCTCCGGCGCCTTCTATATCCAGACCGCGGTCCTGTTCGCCACGGCGCTGGTGATGTGCGTCGTGCCGACCTACCAGCACGTGATCTTCGGGCTGGTGAGCGCCGCCTGCTTCTTCGTGCCGGGCCTCAAGTACTACCGCCAGCGGGGTCGGGCCGATTAAGGCGCCCCGATCCAATCCGGTGTGCCATGCGCTGCCGGTTCGACGCGGGGAAGCGCGTGCCGTCGTGCGGCATGGAAGGCGGGTTGGTTTTCGTGCCCGGAGTCCCCGGGTTTCCACCCGGGGCTTCTTGGAGCTGTGGATTTCCTGTTCAGCGGGCCGGCAACGCACGGTGCGCGGGCGGCCTGCCGTGTACCATGCTCGAGGCCGCCGGGCTGGCCGCGGGTGCCGTGGCATTTCGCGGCGCGCACCAGTCGTGATGCGGGTGGATGTGATGCCGCTTTTGAGAATCGTAATCGTCGGGCTGGTCATCATGGCATGTCAGCCCGCCCGCGGCGGCGACTGGCCGCAGATTCTGGGGCCCGAGCGCACCGGCAGCGCCGCCGCCGATGAGCGGCTGGCCGACCGCTGGCCGGAGGCGGGTCCGCCCGTTCGCTGGCGGAAGGAAGTCGGCGCGGGCTACGCCGGCCTCGCCGTCGTCGGCGACCGGGCCGTTCTCTTCCACCGCCGGGGCGACCTGGAGATCGTCGAGGCCGTCGACGTGACCACCGGTCGCTCGCTCTGGACGGCCGACGAGCCGACGACGTTCCAGCCCCAAGTCGGTGGCGGCGACGGGCCGCTGTGCGTGCCGCTGATCCACGCCGGGAGCGTGTTCACCTTCGGCGCCCAGGGCGTGCTCGCCTGTCGCGACCTGGCGACGGGCAAGACGACCTGGTCGCGGCGGACGCACCGCGAGTTCGCCGCGGCCGAGGGCTACTTCGGCGCGGGCTCTACGCCGCTGGTCGTCGGCGACCTCGTGATCGTGAACGTCGGCGGCCGCGCGGACGCCGGCATTGTGGCCTTCGACCGCCGCACCGGTGCCACCGTCTGGCAGCGGACCGCCGAGGCCGCCAGCTACTCCGCCCCGGTCGCCGTGGACGTCGTCGGGCGGCCGCACGTGCTGGCGGTGACGCGGGCCTCGTGCCTGCTGCTGGAGGCGTCGCGCGGCGACGTGTGCTGGCAGTTTCCCTTCGGCAAGCGGGGGCCGACGGTCAACGCCGCCACGCCGGTGGTCCTGCCGGACGGCCGGCTGTTCGTCACGGCCGCCTACGGCGTGGGCGGCGTGTGCGCGGCGTTCGACGCCACCGCGGTGCGGCCGCAGTGGCAGGGGGAGGAGCCGCTGGCGACGCAATACTGCACGCCGCTGCTCGTCGCCGGGCATCTCTACGGCATCGACGGCCGCGACGACGTGCCCCCCGCCGATCTCGTCTGTGCCGATCCGCAGACCGGCCGCGTCCTCTGGCGGGAGCGGAACTTCGGCTACGGCACGCTCATCGCAGTCGACGGCAAGCTGCTCGCCGCCAAGACCGACGGCGAGCTTCAACTCCTCCGGGCCACGCCGGCCGGCCTGAACGTGCTCGGCCGCTGCCGGCCGCTGCCGGGCACGGTGCGGGCCTTGCCGGCGCTCGCCGCAGGACGGCTCTACGTCCGCAACGACGCGACCCTCGTGTGCCTCGACCTGGCGCCGTGATATCGGCGCCGAACAGGCCGCGGCATCAGGCGAGAATCTCCGTGAGCACACGGGCCCCTTCGACGCCGGTGAGCTTGGCGTCGAGACCCTGGAACTTGACGCTGAATGCGTCGTGGCGGATGCCGAGCTGCTGGAGCATCGTGGCGTGCAGATCATGGACCGTGCAGCCCCCCTCCGCGACCTGGTAGCCGAGTTCGTCGGTCGCGCCGTGGACGAGGCCCCGCTTCACGCCCGCCCCAGCGAGCCACACGCTCATCGCCTTGTTGTGATGGTCGCGGCCGTTGCCCCCCTGCGACATCGGCGTGCGGCCGAACTCGCCGGCCCACACCACGAGCGTGTCGTCGAACAGGCCGCACCGCTTGAGGTCGGTGATCAGGGCCATGCACGCCCGGTCGACTTCCAAAGCCTTGAGCCGCACGCCTTCCTTGACGCCGCCGTGGTGGTCCCAGTCCTTGTGATAGAGCTGGATGAACCGCACGCCCCGCTCGGCCAGGCGGCGGGCGAGGAGGCAATTGGCGGCGAACGACCCGTCACCGGGCCGGCAGCCGTAGAGGTCGAGCGTGGCCTCGGTCTCGCCGGTCGCGTCCATCAGCTCGGGCACGCTGGCCTGCATGGCGAAGGCCATCTCGTACTGCGCGATCCGGGTGGCGATCTCGGGATCGCCCGTGAGCGAGTCATGCTGGGCGTTGAGGGCGTTGACCGCGGCGATGTCGAGCCCCTGGCGGTCCCGGGTGACGCCCGGCGGATTGCCGAGGTAGAGCACGGCGTCCCCCTTGCTCCGCAGCTGCACGCCCTGATAGCGGCTGGGCAGGAAGCCGCTCGACCATTGGCGGGCGGCGATCGGCTGGTTCTGGCCCCCTTTCCCCAGCGACGTGAGCACGACGAACCCGGGCAGGTCGGCCGACTCGCTGCCCAGTCCGTAGGTGACCCACGCGCCCATGCTCGGGCGGCCCGCGATCTGGGAGCCCGTGTTCATGAACATGTGGGCCGGGTCGTGGTTGATGGCGTCGGTCTGCATCGAGCGGATCAGGCAGATGTCGCCCAGCACCGAGCCGATGTGCGGAAAAAGTTCGCAGATCTGGGTGCCGTCAGGCCCCATCGGCTTGAACGGATGCTGGGGCCCGAAGCAGACGAGTTCCTTGCCCTGCAACTGGGCGAGCTGCTGCCCTTTGGTCAGGCTCTCGGGCATCGGCTGGCCATGGAGCCGGGCGAGCTCCGGCTTGTGGTCGAAGGTCTCGAATTGCGACGGGCCGCCGGCCATCGTCAGCCAGATCACCCGCCTGGCCCGCTGCGGCAGTGGCGGCGGGGAGAGCACGCCGCCGAGCGGCGCTGCCGACGCCGACGGGCCGGCCAGTGACGCGAGGGCCACCGCTCCCAGCCCATGGGCTGCCCTGCCGAGGAACGCGCGGCGGGCGAGTGCGTCATGCAGGTCTTCCATGGTCATGTCTCAATTCCTCGTGATCGTCTCGTGGAGGTTGAGGAGCACGCGGGCCACGTGGGTCCAGGCGGCGAGTTCGGCGGCGTCGATGCCGGTCGGCGGCGGCGCGAGGCCCACCTTCGTCAGGCTGGCCGCGGCGGCCTGATCGGCCTGGTAGGCGGCGAGCTGCCGCCGATAGAGCGGCATCACCGTCTCCAGTTCCTCGACCCGCGGCAGCCGCTGGAGCACCTGCCGCCAGGCCCAGGCCATCCGCTCCTCGGGCGCCGAACCGCCCGCGGCGATGATCCGCGCGGCCAGGGCGCGGGCCGCCTCCACGTAGGTCGGGTCGTTGAGGAGCACGAGCGCCTGCTGGGGAATGTTCGACCGCGGGCGTTCCGCGCAGCACTCCTCGCGGCTCGGGGCGTCGAAGGCGAGCATGCTGGGATGGAGGAACGACCGCTGCCACCAGGTGTAGAGGCCGCGGCGATACTGCTTGGCACCGGTGTCGATCGGATACGTGCGGGGCGGAAAATTGAGGTTCTCCCAGTAGCCGTCGGGCTGATAGGGCTTCACGCTCGGGCCGCCAATCGTGCGCACGAGCAGACCCGAGGCGGCCAAGGCCGCATCGCGGACGAGCTCGGCATCCACGCGCCAGGCCGACTGGCGGGCCAGTTCGCGGTTGGCCGGGTCGGCGGCGATCCGCTCGGCCGAGGCCGTGGACGACTGTCGGTAGGCGGCGCTGCTCACGATCGTGCGGACCATGTGCTTCATGTCCCACCCCGAGTCGATGAACTCGCAGGCCAGCCAGTCGAGCAGTTCCGGATGCACCGGCGGTTCCCCCTGGCCGCCGAGATCGTCGAGCACCCGCGACAGCCCCGCGCCGAAGAACTGCTTCCAGAGCCGGTTCATCACCACCCGCGCGGTGAGCGGGTGATCGCGGGACACGAGCCACCGGGCGAGGTCGAGGCGGTCGGGCGTGCGGTCGGTGATCGTCGGGGCGGGCAGATAGCCGGGGAAGGCCGGCTGCACGACCTCCCCGCTCTCGTCCATCCAGTTGCCGCGGGGCAGGATGCGGACGACGTGCGGGGTTTTCCTGCGGCTGCTGACAAGGCACTGGGGAAGCGTGGCGAAGAACGCGGCCCGTTCCTTCTCGGCCGCGTCCACCACCGGCTCGGCGGCGGCCAGGATGTCCGGGGCGTCGAGCCGGGGCACGACGCCCCGGAGCCGGCCCTTGGCGGCGGCCAGCGCGGCGTCGAGGGTGGCCAGCTTTTCCAGGTCCTCCGGGGGTGCGACCAGGGCCCCGTTGCCGCGTTTTCCGATCGCGGGTTCGTCGATGTCGGCGAAGAAGGCGCCCAGGGAGTAGAAGTCGCGGATCGTGATCGGGTCGAACTTGTGGTCGTGGCAGGCGGCGCAGCCGGTGGTCTGGCCGAGCCACACGGCGCCCACGGCCCGGACGCGGTCGGTGAGCATCCGCGCCTCGTAGTCCTTCGCCTGGGCACCCCCTTCCTCGGTTGTCAGCAGGAGTCGATTGAATGCCGACGCGATCCGCGTCTCCTGGCTCGCGTCGGGGAGGAGATCGCCGGCCAGTTGCTCGATCGTGAACCGGTCGAAGGGCTTGTTGTCGTTGAAGCTTCTGATCACGTAGTCGCGGTACGGCCACACGTTCCGCGGGGTGTCGCTGTGGTAGCCGATCGAATCGGCGAACCGCACGACGTCGAGCCAGCCGATCGCCATGCGCTCACCGTAGTGTGGGCTGGCGAGCATCCGCTCCACGAGCCTGCCATAGGCGTCGGGAGCCGGATCGCCCACGAAGGCATCGACCTCCTCCGGCGTCGGCGGCAGGCCGGTGAGGTCGAAGGCGAGCCGGCGGATGAGCGTGCGCCGGTCGGCCTCGGCGGAGGGCCGGAGGCCGAGCGTCGTCAGCCGCTGGCGGACCACGTGGTCGATCGCATGGGCCCCCGGCGGCACGGCCGGTTTTACCGGGGGCTCGTAGGCCCAGTGCTTCTGGTACGCGGCGCCTTCGTCGATCCAGCGAGCGAGCAGCGCCTGCTGCGCCGGAGTGAGCGTCTTGTGCGCCTCCGGCGGCGGCATCACGAGTTCTGGAGCGGTGGCCCGGACCCGCTCGATGAGCGGGCTGCTGGCCGCCTTGCCGGGCACGATGGCGCCGGCCGCCACGGCCGCCTCGCGGTCGTCAAGCCGCAGGTCGGCCTGCCGATGACTGGCGTCGGGTCCATGGCAGTGAAAACAGTTGTCCGACAGGAGCGGCCGGATGTCACGGTTGAAGGCCACGGGCGCGGTGGGCCGCTCGTCTGCGAAGGCGATGCCGCCGAGAGCCAGGCCCAGGGCGATTGCCCAAGAGACGGTGGAGTTGGGGGCCATCGGATGCTCCTGTGGACGATCCCGCTTCGCCGCCGGGGCGGAGGTCATCTCGCCTGGCGCGGGCCCCGGGGGCCGATCCGCGGATTTCTGGCCGATTCATCTTGTATCGGCACGCCGGCCGGAGCAAGCGGAGAACACCACTGCAGTTTGAACCGCAAGGGGGGCCGCCGTCCGCAGCAGACGGCGTTTCGCAGCCGCAGCGCATGCCCATGAGTCGTCCTGTCTTGCATGGCGGCGAACGGCCGCGGGCCCCATGCCGTAGAATGGCGGCACGGAGGTCGGACGCATGGCCCATGGGGCGCGGCTGGAAGTCGAGCAGCGGATCGTCGGATCGACGGTCACCTACATGCACCACGGCATCGACGTCGGTGACGGCACCGTCGTGCATGCCCGTCCCGACGACTTTCGCAACCCGTTCGGCGGCGGGCGGGTCGTCCGCACGAGCCTGGAACACTTCGCCGCCGGCCGGCCCGTGCGGCTGACGACCGATCCGCCGGCCGTGTTTCCGCCGGAGGAGGTGGTCGCGCGGGCGCTGGCCCACGTCGGCCGGGAGGGCTATTCGCCGCTGGTGGACAACTGCGAGCATTTTGCGACCTGGTGTGCGACCGGCCGGCGCATCAGCCGCCAGGTGGAGATCGTGAGGGCGCGGGTCGCCGCGGCCGCGGCGCGGACGGCGCTGGGAGCGACCGTGCGGGTCGGCCTCCGGACCCTCGTGCCGGCGGCGCTCGTCGCCGAGGCGGCGGCGCTCGCGGCCGAGTGGACCGCCCACCAGCGTGGCGCCAGCGGGCAGGCGAGCCGCCGGGCCGGCGAGGCGGCGGGGCTGGCGACGAGCGCGGCCGTGTTCGCGCTGGCCGGCGTGCCTGCCGGGCCGCTGGGCGTGCTGGCCGGATCGATCACCGGCGCCACGATGTGGGTCGCCGGCTCGGCGACCGCGGCGGCTGCGACCGGCGCGGCTCGGCAGGTCACGAAGCGGGCCACGGCTGGCTCACGATCACGGATGGGTCAGCCGTAGTCGGACAGCGACCCTGTCCGCCACGACACCCGCAGCGCGTTGAGCACCGCCGCCACGTCGATCGCCTCCTGCAGCAGGGCGCCCGCCGCCGGTGGCAGGTAGCCCGCGGCCGCGAAGCCCATGCCCACGAGGCTCGCGGCCATGCCGCCGACGGCGCTTTGCAAGGCCACCGACCGCATCCGCCGCCCGATGTGGAAGAGCTCGTCGACCCGCTCGAGCGCCGAGTCCATCACCACGGCGCCGGCGGCTTCGCTCGTCACGTCGCTGGCCGCGCCCATCGCGATCCCGACCGTGGCTGCGGCCAGTGCCGGCGCGTCGTTGATGCCGTCGCCGACGAACACCGTCGGCGCCTCGGCCGTGGCCGCCTCGACGATCTTCAGCTTGCCCTCCGGCTGGATGCCCGCATGCACCTCCTTGATGCCGACGATGTCGGCGAGCCACTGCACCTCGCTGGCCCGGTCGCCGGAGACGAGCATCACCCGGGACAGGCCGTGGGCGGGGCCGAGATGGCCGACGAACGAGCGGCCGTCGGCCCGCGGCGCGTCGCGGAACCGGAGCGCGGCCTCCGTGCGGCCATCCACCACCACCACGCACTCGAGCCCACCCGCGACCGGTGGCAGCCGATCCACGCCGGCCGGGTCGATGGCCGCGAGCTTCTGCCGGCTGGTGATGGCGACGGCGTGCGCCTCGGTGTCGCCGTTGAGCCGCTGGACGCGGCCGGTGAGCCCCTGCCCCGCCTTCTCCGCGAGCTCCTCGACCTCGAGGAGGCGGATTGAACGCTCCGCCGCCGCCTGCACGACCGCGGCGGCGAGCGGATGCTTCGAATAGCCCTCCAGGCTCGCGGCCAGCGCCAGCACGTCGGCTTCGGACAGCGTGCCGACGAGCACCACGTCGGTGAGGTGCGGCGTGCCGTAGGTGAGCGTGCCGGTCTTGTCGAAGATCGCGGTCCGGCAGGTGTCGAGCCGCTCCAGGATCGCCGGGTCGCGGATCACGATCCCGCGCTTCGCCGCCAGGGAGACGGCGCCGATGATCGCCACGGGGATCGCGATCAGCAGCGGGCACGGCGTGGCCACGACGAGCACGGCGAGGAACCGCGTGGCCGAGCCGCTGGCCCACCAGGCCGCCGCGGCGATGGCGACCGCCAGCGGCGTGTAGAGCGCCCCGAGCGAGTCGGCCAGGCGGCGCAGCTGCGGCCGCCGCTCCTCGCTCTCCTGGAGCACCGCCATGATCTTGGCGTAACGGCTGTCGCCGGCCACGCGGTCGGCGCGGATCTCGAGCGCGGCCTGGCCGTTGATGGCGCCCGAGAGCACGGTCGAGCCCGGCGCCTTCGCCATCCGGTAGGGCTCGCCGGTGAGGTAGCTTTCGTCCATCGCCCCGCGGCCGGTGACCACGGTGCCGTCCACCGGACAGATCTCGTGGGGCAGGACGACGATCACGTCGCCCACGGCGACCGCCGCCAGCGGCACGTCGGTGAGGCCGGCGGCGGTCTTGCGATGGGCCAGGGTCGGCATCCGCCGGGCCAGGGCGTTGAGCACGTCGCCGGCCCGGCTCACGGCCCGGCTTTCGAGCGCCGCGCCGCCGGAGAGCATGAGCACCACGAGCACGCCGGCGAGATACTCCCCCAGCAGGATGCTCGTCACGATCGAGATCCCGGCGAGCAGGTCGGAGCCGAAGGTGCCGGCGAAGAGTTTTCGTGCCAGGCCCCAGACCAGCGGCAGGCCGCCGACGGCCAGCGCCGCGACGAGGGGAAGCTCGGCGAGAGTGAGGCTGCGATCGGGGAACCAGCGGCTCGGGTCGAGCGGCCCGAGCGCCACCGTGGCGGCCCCGCGGCCCGTCCACGTGAGCACGGCCCAGGCGGCGAGCGCGGCGAGCGCGGCCAGGGCGATTGCCTCGTTGACGGGCCAGGTGCGGGTGGATGCCGGGGGCGCGGTCATGGGGTGTTCCAGAGACCAGAAGCCGAACCGCTCGTCAGCTGTGCATCCGCGGCACGGGGTCGCCGCGGTCTATGATCGCCGCCTCCTCGGCCGCCAGCCAGTGAAGCCGTTCCCGGACGGTCGGCTCGGGGGTGAATCCGCAGGCCAGACGCACGTAGGTGGCATGGTGCCGGGCCTCCGCCTCGAAGAGGCTGCGGTAGAAGTCACGCAGTTCCGGATCGGTCACGTGGTCGGCGAGTACGGAAAACCGCTCGCAGCTACGGGCCTCGATCAGGCCCGCCACCAGCAGCCGATCGACCGCCTTCGCGGGCTCCTCCTTGCGGATCCGCTCGTGCAGCCGCGGCCCGTAGCTGCTCGGCGACAGCTTCCGAAAGGGGATGCCGCGCCGTTCGAGGAGGTCGAGCACGAGCCGAAAGTGCTCCAGTTCCTCGTTCACGATCTCGGTCATCGCCCGGGCGAGCGGGGCGTGATCGACGTAGGAAAACAGCAGGTTCATCGCCACGCCCGCCGCCTTCTTCTCGCAGTGGGCGTGATCGACGAGGATCTCGTCGAGGCCGGCATCGACCTGGGCCAGCCAGCGGGCGGCGGTGGGGGTATGCAGGCTGAGCATGGGCGATGAGGGGGAAACTCGCGGTGTTGGCCGCCGGCGCAGGAGCCGTCATCATACCGGTGGTGGCCGGGGTTGCCCGTGCCATGACCGCCGGACGTTCGCCACCGCCAGTGGAAGCCACACATGATCGCCTTCGACCGTCCGCCCCGTGACACCGACCGCAACGTCCGCGGCGGGCCGCTCGCCGCCTGCTCGCGGGAGCCGCTCACCGGCTTCTTCCGTGACGGCTGCTGCCGCACCGGCCCCGACGACGCCGGCGTGCACACCGTCTGCGCCGTGATGACGAAGGACTTTCTCGAGTTCACGGTGCAGGCGGGCAACGACCTGGTCACGCCGCAGCCGCAGTGGGGCTTTCCCGGCCTGGTGGTCGACGCACGAGAAGACGCTCGCGATCGTGCCCCTCGCCCTGCTCGAGAAGCACGCCGTGACGCTGGCCTGACGGTCACGACGGCGTCGTCGCGGCCCGCCTACTTCACCCCCATCTGCTGCTTCTGCTCCGCAGTCAAGATGCTCGGCACCCGCTTTTGCACCTGTGCGTTGATAGCCTCAAACGTGGCATCCGCCTGTCCCGCGCAGTCGTCATACAGCGCCCCGATCTTCGTCAGTTGCTGCGGAGTCAAGGTGATCTTGGCATACGTAAACTTGATTGACTTGATCACGCACCCCTTCCGCCACTCCTGCACCTGGTCGCGGGTCAGCACCGCGAGCATGTCGAACCGGGCCTTTTCCCAGGCATCCGTTATCGGCTTTTCCAGGTCCCGCACCTGCTGCGCGAACTTCGCCGCCTGCTCTCCACTGAGCTTGCAATGCTCTTGAATCTCCTCGAGCGGCGTCTGCGGATTGGCAAACGTATATTTTTCAACGCTCCCCAACGGTCGCGCGGCCTCGGCTCGAGGAACCTGTCCGACCGCTGGCAACGGGATGAGAAGCGACGACAAGGCGACAAGGACTGCGGATGCCTGCATGAATCTTCCCGCCGCCAGTTCCTGATTCCTGCCCATCCAAACCCCCCTGATTCCGTCTCGAGTTTCCTTCCGAATGGACAACCATGCCCCGGTCGATGCCGGTTCTGAAGTCGCGTTCCGGCAGTCCAGTCAGCGTTTCGATATCGTTTCGCGCCAGGGCCGTCAATGACGGGGTGTCCGATCCGATGGTGACGCGGGACGTCGATGGCGTCGTCGCGGACGACGGTCGGAGACCGCCTCTGCGGGGGAAGGAAGGACACGCCGGATAACTCAGTGGGCCGCGGACTTGGAGAACAGGTTCAACACCACGACGCCGGCGACGATCAGCCCCATGCCGCCGACGGCCGCGGCGTCGAGCTTCTGGCCGAGGAACAGCCAGCCGATCGCGGCCACGAGCGTCACCCCCACGCCCGACCAGACGGCGTAGGCCACGCCCACGGGGATCGCGTCAAGCGTGCGCGCCCTCCGTCGCCTTCAGGAAACTGGTGCCGATGACTTCGGCCACGATCGCGATCGCGAGATACAGCCAGTGGATGCTCATTCGATGTTGCCCTGCCGGAGGACGGATTGGCCGACTGCCCGGATCGCGCCAGGGGCGATCGGGAGACAGGCGGGATGCGTCACCGCCGTTCCGGCTCCACGCGGCGATTCTACCCGCGCAGGCCCAGCCCGAGCACCTCGCGGCAGTGGCGGATGCTGCGGGCCAGCTCGTCGAGCTGGAAGCGGCGCGTGGCCTCGGCCTTGTCGCCGGCCTCCGGCGGCCGGAAGGGCTCGAGCGGCCGGCCGCGTTTCGCCAGGGCCAGGAAACCCGCGAAGTCTTCCGCGCGGGCGTCGGGAAAGGCCCGCCAGAAATCGCGATCGAAGCAGGCAAACGGCTTGGGAAAGCCGGAGATCGTCTCGATGTGGACGGTCACGCCGGGGCAGCGGTTCTCGAAGAGGTCGAAGAACCCGCCGAGATCGGTGCAGCCTTCCCCCATCGCGGTCCACTGGGCGGTGACGCCGCCGGGAGTCTCCCAGAGCATCGTGTCGCGGAGGCTCGTGGTGACGGCGTGCGGGGCGAGCCTTTCCAGGGCGGCGACGGGATCCTCGAGCGTCAGGCAGGCGTTGCCCGAGTCGAAGTTCACGCCCACGAACTCGGGGCCGGCTTCCTCCACGAGCCGCACCAGCTCCCGCGACTGCATGTCGCCGGCATGGTTCTCGATGGCGATCTTCACGCCCGCGTCGACTGCCTGCGATCGCGCCGTCCGGAGCACGGCGATCGTGTCGGCGATCCGGGCGGTGATGCCGCCGGGGGTGCGCCGATCGGCGTGGGTGCCGAGGATCACACGGAACGCGGGCGACCCGAGGGCCTTGGCCATGCGGATGCCCAGCGCCAGGTGCTCCTCCGCCGTGCCCCAGTCGGGTTTGAACGTCGTCGCGGTCGGACAGATGCTCCACGATCCGAGCACGAGCTTCACGCCACGGTCGGCCGCATAGCGGCGCACGTCGCCGAGGGACGCATCGTCATGCCGGCCCGCGAAGGGGGCGAAGTCGGTGATGAACACCGAGTCGCAGCCGAGATCCCCGGCGTGGTCGATGAGCTGCCGGGCGTTCCACTGCATCGCCCGCACGGCGAAGTTGTCGTAGCCCAGCGGAATGCCACGGCGGCGGACCGGGGCGGCGCCGGCGGAGGCCCCCGTTAGGCCGGCCGCGACCGCGGCTGCGGCGCCGAGGAACGAGCGCCGGCTGGTCGGGCCCATCGTCAGGCAACGCCCGTCTCGGTCGCGGATCGCCACGCGCTATTCCTGTCGGGTGTGTTCGTTCAGCCCTGCGGCTTGGCCGGCCCGATCGGCGGCGGGAAGTCCGTGGCGGCCCGCGGTTCGGGCTTTTCCAAGCGGTAGACCGCCCCCTCCGTCCGCAGATAGATGGCCCGGCCGACCGCCGCCGGCGTGGCGAAGATGCCGCCTTCGAGTTCGTTGGTGGCGAGGACCTCGGCCTGCGGTCCGGGGCGGAGGACATACGTCTTCCCTTCCCGGCTGCCCACGTAGATCCGGCCGTCGGCGAACAGCGGCGACGAGGAAAAGTTGCCCGCCAGCCGCTCGGCCCACACCGGCTTGCCCGTCCGCGCGTCGAGGCAGGTGGCGATTCCCTTCTCACTGATCATGTAGAACTCGTCGCCCACGACCAGGGGCGACGGCATCGTGGGCGCGGCCTTCTTCTCACGCCACGCGATCTCGGGCGCCGCCGTGCCGGTGTCGAGCCGCAGCGCCAAAATTTCCGGCTGCATGAAGGACGTGCTCATGAACAGCAGGCCATGGGCGAAGACCGGCCGGGGCACGATCGAGAAGCCGAGGCCGCCGTAGGACTGCTTCCACAGCTCCGTGCCCGTCGCGGGGTCGTAGCCGTAGAGCCAGTCGGCGGCCGGCGAGACGACGACGTCGCGGCCACCGAGCGGCAGGATGAGCGGCGTGCCGTAGGCCTTCTTGAGCTGCGGATCGGCGCGGAGCGCGCCGCTGCGAGGCGTCTTCCAGGCGACCGCGCCGGTCGCGGCGTCGAAGGCGGCGATGGCCTGCGTGTCGCTACCGTCGACGTGGACGATGAGCCGGTCTTTCCAGAGCACGGGCGTGCTGCCCGGGCCGTTCTCGTGGTTGAGCCGCAGTGCGCGGCTCGTCCACACGACCCGCGCGGTCTCGGTGTCGAGGCAGGCGGTGCCGAAGTCGCCGAAGTGGCAATACAGCCGGTTGCCGGCGAGCACCGGCGACGGCGAGGCGAAGGAGTTGAGGGCGTGGATCGGCTGCGGTTCGGCCACCGCGAGAAGCTCCACGTCGTGCACGAGCCGGCCCGACTCCGCGTCCACGCCGAGGGCCCGCAGGCTCACCGGTCCGGAGACGGTGAGCGGCTGGTTGCCTGTGTTGCCTTCCAGTCGGCGCTTGCGATCGTCCTCCGGGACCGGCTTCTCCACGGCCGTGGTCATCCACACCAGGCCGCCGCCGATCACCGGCGACGACCAGCCACGGCCCGGCAGCGGTGTTTTCCAGCGGACGTTTTCCTGCTCGCTCCAGGTGACCGGCAGGTCGTGGGCCGCGGCGGCGTGCCCCTGTCCATCCGGACCGCGCCACTGCGGCCACGGCTCGGCGGCCACCGCCACATGGGCCGCGACGGCGACGCAGGCCGCAGTCACGAGGCCCAAGGTGGAGCGGAAGGTGGAGCGGAAGGTGGAGCGGAAGGTGGAGCGGAAGGTGGAGCGGAAGGTGGAGCGGAAGGTGGCCATGGTGGAGGTCTCGTGCGGGAGAACGTCACGAGGATACCAGACTGCCTCGTGCCGCTCCCGGAGCCGCCTCCCGCCGCCGGGCCGCCGCGACGTCCCGGCGGCCTGTTCCCACCGCCCGCTCGAGGGCCGCCACGACGTCGCGGAGCGCCCCGGCCTGGGCCGTCAGTTCGTCGGCCGCCGCAGATCCCTCCTCCGCACCGGCCGCCGCGTGCTGGGTGACGTCCTCGATCTGCTCCAGCGCCGTGCCGATCCGCTCCAGGGCCCGCAGTTGCTCACGACTGCCGAGCTGCACGTCGTCGACGAGCGTGCGCACACCCGAGGATTGCTCGGCGAGGGAGCGGATCGCCGTCGCCACGTCGTCCACCTTCTTCTTGCCCGAGTGCGACCGGGTGATCGACTCCTCGATGAGCTCCGCGGTCTCGCGGGCCGCCCCGGCGTGGAAGGCGATCTCGTCGATGACCTTGATGATCCGCGAAATCCGCCCCGCTGCAGTGTCGATGTCATCCATGGCGGTCACCATCTCGCCGAGCAACAAGCCGGCACCACGAAACTGATCCTGTTCACGACCGACCAGTTCGCCGGCGGCACTCGTCTTCTGGGCGTTGACCGTCGCCATGGCGCTCGACTCGCGGGCCGAAGCCGCGATGTCTTCCACCGCCGCCACCTGTTCCGACGCCCCTTCGGCGAGCGCGCGGCTCGCCGAGGCGACCTGCGCCGCGCCGCTGGCCACGTACTCCGACGTGCTCGACAGGTCTTCGATGGCCCGCCGCAGGCTGCGAGCATGGCGGCGGATGCTCAGCCAGGCAATGACCGCCGAGAGGGCCGCGAGGCCGATCACGAGCAGCATGAGCCGGTCGCCGCGAGCCTGCGCGGTCAACACGGCGGCTTCCGTGCGGCGATCGAGCAGGTCCTCGAAATCACCGATCGGATCCATGATCGACATCTTGTCGGCATGATACTTCTCGTCGTGCATGATCCGCCGGGCCAGTTCGCCATCGGGCTCGCCCTGCCGCGTGTAGCCCCCCTTCCCGTCGGCGAACTCCCCTTTGATCGCATGCATGGCGACCGTCTCGGTGTGCACCAGCGCGTTGGAGTTGTCCTCGGCCTGCCTGAGCTTCGCGAACTCGTCGGCGGTGAATCCCTGCTGCTCCATCAGCCGCCGGAGGGGCACGGTGCGGCCGTCTGGCCGCGGTTTCACGCCGTTGCGGACGTCGAGGATCCGCCAGTAGGCCTGTTCGTAGGCCGGATCACCCGTGACCACGTAGGTGCGGGCCATCCGTGTCAGTTCGTCGGAACTGGCCCGCAGCTCCTGGGCGAGCCGGTACGACTCGTAGCGGTTCGTGTGCGCCCGCTGCAACGCGTTGTGATTCAAAAAAGCCAGCACCGACAGGCCCACGAGCCCGAAGACCGGACCCAGTGTCGTCACCTGAAGCCGCTGCAGCGTGTTCATGGCCTATTCTCGCGCCGGACGTCGATCTCGGCCCACGGTTCCGGTCCCCGGGGCATCCTGAAGCGAGTGTAGTTCGCCCCCGGCGGGACGGCGGCCCGGGCCGGATAGCCGTCATAACCGGCAGCCGCGACGCTTCCGGCGGGTGGCGGGCGGTGGATGGGCCGCGACCGGAGCTAGGATTGGTACACGCCGGCCGCTGCCCTGCCATCCGGCACGTCTCCTTCGTGACACCCCATGACCGCCGATCCCGCCGCCGTGACGGCCGCAAGCCATCTGCTCCAGCAGATCGCCCTCGAACTCGCCTTCGTGGACCCGCGCGGCACGAGCGATGCCGCCGCCCTGCGCGAGCTGGTCCGGCAGCTCGGCGACGCCCTCGACGCGGCCGAGCCAACGCTCGCCGACGCGGCGCGGCGCGTCCTCGGGTGGTTGGGCGATGCGCCGCGGCTCGCCCCCGACGTCGTCGCGCGGTGCAACGCCTGGCAGCCGTGGATGGTGGAGGCCGTCACCGCCTGGGGCCGCGACCGCCCACTGCCGCCGCCACCGCCGTCGGCCATCGCGACCGTGAGCCGGCCCACCCCGCCCGCCGGGGGCGAGCCGGTGCAGATTCTCGCGCCCGGCCACGATCCCGAGATGATGCGGATGTTCTGCGACGATGCCGGCGACCTGCTGCGCGACGTCGAGCAGGGCGTGCTCGTGCTCGAGACCAGGCCGGACGACCGCGAGACGCTGGCCACGGTGTTTCGCGCGTTCCACACGTTCAAAGGCAACGCCGGCCTGCTGAAGCTGGCGGCCCCGCAGCGGCTCGCGCACGAACTGGAGTCGCTGCTCGACGCCGCCCGCCAGGGAATGGTGTCACTCGACCGCGACGCCATCGACGTGATCCTGGCCGGCGCCGACGCGTTCGCGCGGTTCGTCTCCGAGGCGACAGCCCAGCTCGACGGCATCGAGACCGGCCGCACGCTCCTGCTGCCGATCAACGCCGTCGTGGAGCAGGTCCGCAACCTGCTGGCCCGCGCTTCGCAGGGGACGGCACCGGCTTCCGCCGCGGTCCCGGCGCCAGTGACGGCCGCATCAGCGGCCGCTGAGCCGGCGGCGCCGTCGAACGCCGCGGAGATGGCGTCGGACCGGGCCGAGCCGGTCGCCGCGCCGGGGTTGAGGCCGGCCGCGCCGCGTGCGGCGTCCGCCGCCGGCAGTGTCCGCGTGGACACCGCGAAGCTCGACGGGCTCGTCGATCTCGTGGGCGAGCTGGTGATCGCGCAGTCGATGGTGGTGCAGCATG
>JAJTED010000187.1 GCA_021300535.1 Planctomycetaceae bacterium
GGGAAACGTGAGCGGCGGCGGGGTCGGCGCGGGCTGTGGCTGCGGCGGCGGGTTGCCGAACAGCGTTTCCAGCGACTCGAGCCCGCGGACCACGCCGTCCTGGATCACCGCCTGCGCCGTGTTCTCCACGATCCGGCCGAGCAAGAGGTCGATCGCACCGGCGTCGAACTGCGGCTTGTGCACGGTGCCCTTGAGCGGAATCGCCAGCGGCGTCCGCAGCAGCTGCGCGATGACGGGCGTCTGCCCGGCGATGTCGCCACGGAGCGCCACCTCCACCACCATCGCCAGCGTGCCGTCGGCCGCCACGCTGCCCCGCGAGCGGACGACCAGCTGCCCGGCGTCCATCACGAGCCCCTCGTGCCACAGCCGCCGCTCGGCCAGCTGCACGGTGACCGGATCGGGCCGCACCCGCAGGAGCACCACCTTGTCGCCGACGGCAAACCGCGGATCGACCGCCGCCTGCAGCTTTGCCAGCAGGCTCACCAGCGGCTGCACCGTCGCCGCCGGCGTGACTTCCAGGTCTTCGAAGATGACCCGCGTGGCCGCTTCGCCGGCGAACGGGTCGCCCAGCGGCAGCCGCGCGCCGGTCGTGTCGATGGTCACGACACCCCGCGTGTGCGTGGCGTGGCCGAGCAGCGGTGACAGCCATCCGGCCCAGCGGTCGGCGAGCGGGCCGGAAAGCGTCACCCGCTCGACGATCCGCCCCTGCGGCACGATCAGCTCCGGCGGCGGCGCCAGCCGGATCCAGGGGGCGCCGCGGAGCCGGCCGCCCGCGGCGGGGATGTCGAACGGCCCGCAGGCGAGCTGGCCCTCGAAGAGCCGCACCGGCATCTCGCCGGCGCCGATCGCGAAGCCGTCACACTCCGCCGCCGTCCAGGCGGCGGTCGTATCGACCGTGATGCCGCGGGCGAGCGTCGTCAGCACCGGCTCCGCGGGCCGCGCGGCCGGCGTCGGTCGTGCGACGCGGGCCACACGATCGCCGGCATCGCCGGCGCCCCGCGCGGCGGCCAGCCATGGCTGCGGCAGCGGCACGGTGCCGATCTCGGCCGGCAACGCGGCGGGCGGATCGATCGCGGCCGGCCGGGCCAACGGTCCGCGGAAGGCGAAGGGCCGGGCGCCGGCGCCGCTGACCCGCAGCCGGCCGCCGGTCCACGGGGTGAGCAGCCGCGACACCTGCGCCCAGTCGTAGGTGGCCGTGCCGTCGAGTTCCAGCCGCCGCTTCCCGGACCAATCCTGCACGCCACCGCGGGCCGCGATGCCGACGGTGGAGGACTCGAGGCCCAGCCGGTCGATCCGCACCCCTTCCGTCCCCGCCGGACGCGTCACCTCACACACGAGTTTCGCCCGCGGCTCACTCCACACCGGCTGCGGCAGTCCGCCCGCGCGGCGGGCCGCATCAGGCACATGGCCGATGGAGAGTTGCGTGCCCGTGGCTTCGACCAGCAGGTTCGCGCTGCCGCCGCCGACATCGGCCACCTCCACGGTGCCCGCCACTTCCCCGGCGACCGGCCAGCGCTCGACCAGCTCCGCCGGCATCAGCCACCGCTCGAGGCGGCCGGCGTGCGCTCGCCACTGGGCCTTGCCGCGCACGCGATCGACCAACGCGATGAGATCGACCGCCCCACCCGCCGCCGGCGGCGTCCAGGCCATGCCGCCGGTGCGCACCGAGAGCGTGGTCGTGAGCACTTCGCCCGACGACACCTCGATCGCCCCGCTCGTGGGATAGATGAGGCCGGCTGCCGTCGCCACGACCCGCGGCTCGTCGATCCTGCGATCGGCCATGCGGATCGCCAGCTTCTCGATCTCGACGCCGGCCCGGGTGATCTGCCAGGCCGCCCCGCGGGCGGCGAGGGCCGCCGTGGCCTTCACAGCGCCGGACCAGGAACCCCAGCCCGCCACCGCCGGCCAGACGGCGGCCCACCGCGGCTGCCAACGATCGAGGTCGCCGACGAGCGAGCAGTCCGCGGCCAGCGCCGTGGCGTCGGCGGCGGCCCGCACCCACGGGCCGCCGGTGAACCCGACGATCGCGCCGCCGGTGAGGGTCGCCTCCAGCCGGTCGCCACCAGCCGTGACCGCGGCATGGGCCTGCTCCACGAGCGCGGCGCCGTTTGCCAGCCGGCCGGACGCCTCGCCGACGAGCGCGATCTCGGCGTCTTTCCAGGTGGGCCGGCCGGCCGCCGCCAGTTCGAAATCGGTGACGCTCGCCGACAGTTTCACCGTCGTGGGACCGGCCGGATCGGCTTGCACCACGTCGATCCGGCCCCGGGATACGCCGGCCAGAGAGGCGCCACCGAGATCGAGGACCTCCGCGACCTCGCCGATCAGGTCGTCGATGTCGAGCGTCCATTGGATGGTGGCGGCCCGGGCGTCGCCCGCCGCCGAGACCTCGACCGCCGGGGACGCGATCCGCGCGTCCTCGATCCGCAGGCTCGCCCCCGCGCTGCGGCGGCCGCGCAGGAAGGCCGTGAAGGGCTCGTTCCACCGCAGCAGCCGCTGCGTCGGGTTCACGCCGTCGGTGGCCGCCACGCTCTGCATCGCCGCCAGATCCCGGGCCGTGAGCCGGACCTCCAGCACACGGTCATCGCCGTCGGCATGGGATGCAGCGGCCAGCTGCAGCCGGCCGTCCGTGACGCGGACATCGGGCCGCACCCGCATTCCGCCCGGCAGCGCGGCGGATGCCGCCGCCACGTCGATGTCGGCCGCGATCGCGAAGTCGTCGTCGACGAGACCATCGCCCCAGTCCCACGTGCCCCCGGTCGGCAGGCGAATCCGGCCCGAGGCCTCGGCATGCAAGAAGGGGCTCTCGACGGCGAGCTTCCGCACCACGAGCCGTCCGGCCTCGACCGCACAGTCGAGCGGCGCCTCGATGCGGGCGATCGTCACGACCTCGTCGAGCGTCGCGGCGCGGCAGATGGCCAGGTCCTGCGCCGCCACGGAGCCGATCAGCCGTGCCTGGGCGGCGGCGAGCGTGGCGTCGAGCCGCACGTCGGCGAGGCCGTCGGCGACCCAGCCGCCGCCGAACCGCGTGGCGAGCACCGCCGAAACACCCAGCGGCAGCCGGTGCGTGGCCACGGTCACGGTGCGGACCGCCGGATCGCCGGCCGGTGCCGAGAGGGAAAACCCGCCGTCACGGGCGAGTGCCGCCGTGGCGCGGGCCGCGATCGTCGCCCGATCGAGACGCTCCTCGGGCACCGCGGCCGCAGGGGCCGCAGTTCCCAGTGCCGCATCCGCCGCCGCCACGTGCCGCACGCGGCCGGCCACCGTCCAGGCCGCGGGCGTTGCCGCGGGCGTCACTCGGCCCGCCGCGCAGAGTTCCGTCAGCCGCCAGGCATCGCCATGCGCGAGGTCGCGCAGCTCGACCGTCGCATCGACCAGCTCGACCTCGAATGCCGGCGCGGCGGCGGGGTTAGCCGCCGCCAGCCAGGGTGCGAGCACGTCTTCGAGCGAACTGCCGCCGGCGCGGACGTCGATCACCGCCTCGGCACCGATCAGCCGCACGGTGCCGAGGTCGCGGGGATCGAGGGCCAGCGCCACCAGCCCCCGGTCGATCACCAGCCGCGGCACGGCGACGAGCGCCCGGCCCGCGCGGTCGCGGAGGAGGATGTCGCGATACTCGATGCCGCCGAGCCATCCCCAGCTGGCGTTGGCGCTCGACACGCTGCCGTCGATGCCCGCCAGCGCCGCCTCGAGGGGCCGATCCCGCAGGCTCGTGAGTGGAGACGGAGTATAGGAAGCCTCGCTCATGGCGCAGAAGGCGGGATTCCGCGCCGGTGCAGCCGCGCCAGGTCCGGCGGCGCGTCCACATCGAACACCGCGTCGCCCGCCGGATCGACGGCAGCAAGTTCCGCCGCGGTCACCCGCACGACGAGCCCGGGCGCTTCCGCATCGATCATGGCAAGCAAGCCGCGGGGATCACGCCTGCCGGTGGCCAGGTAGGCCGCGATCCGCGGCAGGAGGCTCGGGGCGATCGCCGACAGCAGCACCTGCGGGTGGCCGTCGCATTCCGGCACCACCCAGGCTGCCCCCGTGACGAGGCCGCGGCCGACGAGCAGCCGCACCACCGCCCGGCCCAGCAGCGGCGCGTCACAGGCGCAGACGAACGCCGTCCGGGGCGGCGGAGTGCGGCCGGCCGCGACCGCCAAGCCGTCGCGGAGGCCGGCGAGCGGCCCGCCTCCCGGCTCGCTGTCGCGCACGATCTCCACGCCGTCGGGCAGTGCGGGAACGGCCTGCCCCGGCGCCGCCACGACGATCACCTGATCCACCTCGGCGGCGACCGTGGAGACGATCCGCTCGAGGAACGAACGTCCGGCGAGCTCCAGGGCCGCCTTGCCGCCGAGCGGCACGCCGCCGGCCAGCCGTCGCCCCCGGCCACCGGCCAGCACGATGCCGACCGCGCCGCGCGGCGGGCTCACGCCAGGAACCGGGCGATGCGATCGAGGCCGGCGGCGAGCTTCTCCTCCGCCGCGGCGAACGACATCCGCACATGCCCCTCGGCACCGAAGGCGCTGCCGGCGACCAGCGCCACGTGCTCCTGCTCCAGCAGGGCCTCGCACCACTGCATGCTCGTGGCGATGCCGCGGCTGCGGGAGCGCTCCAGGGCCGGGGCGATGTCGAAGAAGGCGTAGAAGGCGCCGCCGATGTCGGGGAGCCGCACGCCCGGCATCGCCGCCAGCCGCCCGGCCACGAGGTCGCGCCGCTTCTGGAACGCCGCCCGCATCTCGGCCACGCACTCCTGCGGGCCGGTGAGCGCGGCGATGGCGGCATGCTGGCTG
>JAJTED010000063.1 GCA_021300535.1 Planctomycetaceae bacterium
TGCCGCAGCTGGGTCGTCTGGTACTACACCTTCGGCGTGAACTGCAAATACAAGTTCAGCCGCTCCCACGCCCACCTCTTCCACTTCGTGAAGGACCCGGTGAAGTTCACGTTCAACGTGGACGCGATCCGCGTGCCCAGCGCCCGCGAACTGGTCTATGGCGACCGCCGCGCCAACGCCAAGGGCCGGCTGCCCGACGACACCTGGATCCTCCGGCCGCAGGACCTGCCCGAGGGCTTTGCGGCCGACGACGACACGTGGTACTTCCCCCGCGTCTGCGGCACGTTCAAGGAGCGGTCGGGCTGGCACGGCTGCCAGATGCCGGAGCAGCTCCTGGGGCGGATCATCCGCGCGTGCAGCGCTACCGGCGACGTGGTCCTCGACCCGTTCGGCGGCAGCGGCACGACCCTCGCCGTGGCCAAGAAGCTCGGCCGCTCGTTCCTCGGCCTCGAGCTGTCGGAGGCCTACGCCGCGCGGATCGCCGCCCGGCTCGCCGCGATCAAGGTCGGCGACCCGCTCGACGGCGCGGCCGAGCCCCTCAAGAGCGTGCCAGCCACGAAGGACGGCAAGCGGATCGAGGACCGCACCCCGCGGGCTGGAAAGCGCTCCACCAACAAGCCGGCGGCCAAGAAGCCGCGAAGCAAGAAGCAGCAGACGCTGTTTTGAAGGCCATGCGGTGCGGGCCTGAACGGAGCAAACGCGTGCCGCCGTGCGGCATGGACGGCGGGGTGGTTTTCACACCCGGAGTCCTCGGGTTTCCGCCCGGGGCTTCGCGGAGCGCGTGCGTCACGCCCACAAAAAGCCCCCGGCGGAAGCCGGGGGACACCGGGTAACGCACCTTCCCGGGTGCCATGCGGTGCGGGCCTGAACGGAGCAAACGCGTGCCGCCGTGCGGCATGGACGGCGGGGTGGTTTTCACACCCGGAGTCCCCGGGTTTCCACCCGGGGCTTCGCGGATCGGTGACGGGACCGATCCCCTGTTCACGAATCGTCTCAACATGCGCGGACCACCGCGGACATGCCATGAGCGCAGGCCCGGAGGGCCGAAGAGAACGTCCGGAGGCACGGCGGGGGCATCCCCCGACGCACGGAAAACCCAGCCGCACCGGGCTTGTTTCCGGCCTCCGGTTCGTGATTGAATCCCTCGCGTCGTGACCGACCTTCGAACGCCTTCGGAAAGCCCGCCATGAAGTACGGACTGAACCTGCTGCTCTGGACCGACCGCATGCACGACGGCATGCGGCCCGTCGTCGAGAAGATCAAGGCCCTCGGGTACGACGGCGTCGAGATCCCGATCTTCGAACTCGACGAGCCGCTGCACCGCCGCTGGGGCGCGACGCTCGACGGCCTCGGCCTGGAGCGGACGGCGGTCACCGTCCGCGGCCCCGGCGACAACCCGATCAGCCCGTCGGCCGCCGTGCGGACCGCTGCCGTGGACGCCATGAAACGGACGCTCGACTGCTGCCATGCGGCCGGCGTGAAGACGCTCGTCGGCCCCACCCACTCCGCGATCGGCGAGTTCACCGGCAAGGGCCCGACCGACGACGAGTTCAAGTGGGGCGTGGACACGATGCGGCAGGTCGCCCACCACGCGGCCCAGGCCGGGATCACGATCGCCACGGAGTATCTCAACCGCTTCGAAAACTACTTTCTCACCTCGGTCGAGCAGACGGTGAAGTTCGTGCAGGCGGTGGACCATCCGGCCGTGCGGATGATGTACGACACGTTCCACGCCAACATCGAAGAGAAAAACCTCGCCCAGGCGATCCACGCCGCGGCCCCGTGGACGGTGCTCGTGCACGTCTCGGAGAACGACCGCAGCATCCCCGGCACCGGCCACGTCCACTGGAACGAGACGTTCGACGCGCTCCATGCCGTCGGCTACGACGGCTGGCTGGTGGTCGAGGCCTTCGGCCTGGCGCTGCCGAACATCGCCGCGGCCACGAAGATCTGGCGAAAGATGTTTCCGTCGGAGGACCAGCTCGCGACCGACGCGTTGGCCTTCATGAAGCGGCACGTGGCAAACCGCTGGCGGTAGCTGTCCGTGGAAAAAGCCCTCCATGGCCTTTTTCCACTTGATCGACCGCAGGATTCGCAGACCGAAGGCGCAGTCGAGACAACGCCGAGGTGTCGCCGGTCGTTAACCGCCGCGTCCTCACGGCGTTCAAGTTCCGCTCGCGAGGGAGACCACCGATGGCGAAACGCAAACTGCAGCCCGCCCCCGCGGAACCGGCAGCCACGTTCCAGGCCCCGGCCGACGGCGGCCTCTCGATCGACCGGCTCGCCCAGGCCTTCGCGGCGATGATGGGCACGCAGGATCCCTACGCCGCGCCGGCTGCCGCGGCCCCCACGGACGTGGTCCACGTCGATACCTCGCCCGACCTCGACGACCAGTCTGGGTCGGCGGACGACGCCTGTCGCGTGAATCCCGCGTCGATCCTCGAGGCGCTCCTGTTCGTGGGCCTGCCGGGGGGCAAGCCGCTCTCGAGCCGCACCGTGGCCGGTCTGATGCGGGGCGTGCGGCCGCAGGAGATCGACGACCTGGGCCCGGCTCGTGCGGCTCGACGCGGAGGCGCTCGACGTGCTGGCGCTGGTGGCCTGGAACCAGCCGGTGCCCCGCGACCGGCTCGTGGAGCTCGGCTGCGACGCCCGCCCGGCGACGCTCCGGCAGCTCGTGCGCCGCGGTCTGGTGGAACTCCGCCACGACACGAAAGACGGTGAGCCGGTCTACCGCACGACGCCGAAGTTTCTCGAAGTCTTCAAGCTCGACAGCATCGCCGACCTCCCCGAGCCGACCGAGCCGCCAGGGTGATTCGTGCCGCGCTGCATGCGGCGTGGGTTCGAACCGGAAGCGCGGGTGCCGTCGTGCGGCATGGATGGCGGGATGGTTTTCAAACCCGGTGTCCCCGGGTTGCCACCCGGGGCTTCTAGGTTCAGCACGCCGCTTCCACAAAAAGCCCCCGGCGGAAGCCGGGGGACTCCGCGTCGCACGCCTTCCCGCATGCCATACGATGCGGGTCTGAACCGGAAGCGCGGGTGCCGTCGTGCGGTATGGATGGCGGGATGGTTTTCAAACCCGGTGTCCCCGGGTTGCCACCCGGGGCTTCTAGGTTCAGCACGCCGCTTCCACAAAAAGCCCCCGGCGGGAGCCGGGGGACTCCGGGTCGCACGCCTTCCCGCATGCCATGCGCTGCGGGCCCGAACCGGAAACCGCGCCGAATGGTCAATCGCCACCGAGCGTCGCCAGCGCCTCGGCCCGCGTCGCGATGACACCGTCGAGTTGCAGGCCGCGAATCCGCGCGAGGGCCTTGCCCACCGCCTTGCCCGGCGGCACGCCGGCGGCGAGCAGGTCGTCGCCCGTGACGAGCGGCGGGGGATCGAGTTCGGCACGGGGCCGCGTTACCTGCGCGGTGATCCACGCGGCGGCCGCCGCTTCACCGTGGCCGCACGCAGCCCGGGCCCGCAGCACGTCGGCAAGCGCCGCCGCCTGGTCGTGGGCGAGCCACGGCTGCACGCTCGACCATGGCCGCGAGCAGAGCGTCGCCGCCGCTTCGCCGCCGATCGCGGCGACCGCCTCCCAGAGCCAACCGGCGGTCTTCGTCTCATGATTGGAAAGCCGCAGCCGTCCGCCCACTTGGCGAACCACGCCACCGTCGTGCCCGGCCGCGAGGATCGCCAGCGCCCGCGGCAGGTCCGGCTCGTCGAGGGCCGCCACGATCGCCGCCGCGTCCTGCCACCGCCCGCGGCCGGCCGCATCGGCGCCCGGCCCGGGGGCGAGCTCCGGGAGCACCTCGCGGGCGAGGCCCGTTTCGTCGAGGAGTTCCAGGGCCCGGCGGCGGCCCGCCCGCGACACCATGGCCCGCAGTTCCGCGGCGATCCGTTCCGGGCTCACGCTCGTGACGAGGTGGGCCATCCGTTCGACCGCGGTCCGCGTCTCGTCATCGAGCGCAAACCCGAAAAACGCGGCGAACCGCACGGCACGCAGCATCCGCAGGTGGTCCTCGCCGAATCGCATCGCCGGCACGCCGATGGCTCGCACGACGCCCGCGGCCAGGTCGTCCCGGCCGCCGACGAAATCGTGCACGGCGCCCGAAAGCGGGTCGAGAAACAGCCCGTTGATCGTGAAATCCCGGCGTTGGGCGTCTTCGCGGGCTGAGCAGAATGTGACGCCTGCGGGATGGCGGCCGTCGGTGTACGCGGCGTCGGCCCGAAACGTGGCGACCTCCACCTGGCCCGCCCCTTTCGGCCCCAGGACGGTGATCACGCCAAACGCCGCCCCGACGGCCAACGTTCGGCGGTGCCCGAACACCTGCCGCACCTCGTCCGGCCGGGCGGCGGTGGCGACGTCGTAGTCGGCCGGGGTCCGGCCGAGGAGGTCGTCGCGGACGCAGCCCCCGGCCCAATAGGTTTCGTGGCCGGCCTGCCGGAGCCGCTCGACGACGGTCACGGCAAACTGCCTGGCCAACGCCGGGTCGGAGGAAATTGCCGCCATAGGAGCGCTCAAAGCGTTGACAGGGGGGGCTGAACGCCGATATTCTTAATCATGGTTGGGGCCTTTCGGCAGGGAAAATCTTTTCAATTTCCTGATATTTCCTGCGGATTCAGACCCCGAAATTGTTTTGATTTCATGAGGTTCATTTCTTTTATGCCCGCAAGGGTGGAGGTTTCCATGTCTCTTTCCACGCTGAATGCGAAGCGGCGAGGGTTCACCCTCGTCGAACTGCTGGTGGTGATCGCGATCATCGCCACGCTGATCGGTCTGCTCCTGCCCGCCGTGCAGTCGGCCCGCGAGGCCGCCCGCCGCACGGGGTGCAGTTTCAACATCCGCGGTCTGACACAGGCCATCATGGTGTATGAGTCCACGAAGCGGCGCCTGCCGGCCGTCACGGATCGCAACGAGAGCACGAGCCTGGCTGGGGCTTGGTCCGCCGCAAACACTGCCTCGGGCTACAGTTGGATCTTCCACATCCTGCCGTACATGGAGGAAGGTGCCATGTACAACAACATCTCGGCCAACACCAGCAAGTTCCAATCCGGCCCTTTCAGCGTTGCGTTCTCCGGATCAGGTGCTTGGACGGCTCAAAATGCCACGTCCGGGAATAGTGGCGCCCATGCTTCGACCGTCGTGATTTCCCAGTTGCTCTGCCCGAGTTCGGGTGGCGGCAGCACCGTGCAAACGACGTCTGCAGAAGGCAATCCCTCGGGCCTGTCGTTCGCGACGGAGTACGGTACGTTTCAGGGCACGATCAGCAATGCCAAACTGGCCGTTACCAATTACAAAGCCATGGCCGGCACCCATATGGTGACCAGCGGCTCCACGACGCTGCCGACAGGCGGTGCGATCCAGTTCTCCCCAGATCAGCCGGTTTCTTCGAGTCTGACCGCAACGCCTTGGCTCGCCAGCCGAGCCGGCCTTACCGCCGGCAGTGTCTCCGACGGCATGTCGAAGACGGTGATGGTCGCCGAAACCAAGGAGCGTGGCTACTCGTCCTGGATCGACGGCACCACCTGTTGGGTGATCGCGTATGACCCCAACGAGGGCAATGGCACCACCAACCCCTCGAACGTCAACGGGGTATGGAACAGCACCAACGCGGCCGGCAGTACGATCACCAAATGCGCCCTCACGGTTCAGCCATCCGTGACGCCATTGGTAAAGTTCCTGCCGGCGGCAAAATTCCCCACCAACCGGATGGCGCAGGGCATGGCCTACGGCGTGTCGAGCGACCATCAGGGCAACATCACGATGCACGCCTTCGGCGACACGCATGTGTCGCAGATTACGGCCGACGTAGACCCCAACGTCTACATGAGCATCTGCTCGCGGGCGGGCAGTGAGTCGACCGGCCTCACGGAGTGACGCTGACACCCCGTCGGCGATGCTGATCTGACGGAAGCCGCGGCCGGACTCGTTCCGGCCGCGGCTTCGCTTTTTGGAGTCGGTTTACGCAGGAGCGTCGCGCATGGAGCCCATCGAGATCGAGCCCGCCGCCGTCCAAGCCCTTGGCGGCGCGGGAACCGCTGGCCCCACCGCCGACTGGCTGTTTCTCGACTGCCGCACGCCCGAGGAGCACGCCACCGCGCGGATCTCCGGCGCCGTGTTGATTCCGATGCAGGAACTCTCCGCCCGCGTCGATGAACTCGCCGCCTGGCGTGACAAGCCGATCATCGTCCATTGCCACCACGGCGTCCGCAGCCTGCGGGTGGCCCATTGGCTACGGGAACGGGGGTTTTCCGGGGCCCGCAGCATGCGGGGCGGCATCGAGGCCTGGTCGGCCGAGATCGATCCTTTCGTTCCCCGCTACTGACCAGCTATTCTCTTTGTGGAGCGGCCTGGCCCCCGCCGCTCACCCACCTCGCCCCGGAGTGCGCCCCCCATGAACGATTCCATGTCCCCCGTCTCCCGTCGCGACGCGATCAAAGCCGCCGGAGCCGCCGCGGCCGCCGCCGCCGGCATGCCGTCCGTTCACGCCCAGTCGCCGTCGACTGACGTCATTCGCGTCGGCCTCGTCGGGGCCGGCGGCCGGGGCACCGGCGCCATGATGCAATCGCTCGCGGTGCCAGGCTCCAACGTCAAGCTCACGGCGATCGCCGACATCTCCGACCGGTCGATCGAAAACGCCCTCAAGCAGGCCGAGTCGCAGAAGGAGAAGGTCGACTGCCCGGAGGAGCGCCGCTTCAAGGGCCTCGACGGCTACAAGCAGGTGCTTGACCACTGCGACCTCGTGATCCTGGCCACGCCCCCCGGCTTCCGCCCCTTCCACTTCGAGGCGGCCGTCAAGGCGGGCAAGCACGTGTTCATGGAGAAGCCGGTGTGCGTCGACGCCTTCGGCGCCCGGCTCTGCCTGCAGGTGGCCAAGATGGCCGACGAGAAGAAGCTCAAGGTCGTCGTCGGCCTGCAGCGGCACTACGACGACAAATACCTGGAGACGCTGGCCCGCGTCCGCGACGGCCTGGCGGGCAACATCGTCTCCGGCCAGGTTTACTGGAACGGCGACCGCCCATGGTTCAGGAACCGCAAGCCCGAGATGAGCGAACTGCAGTACCAGCTTTCCAACTGGTACCACTTCATGTGGCTGTCGGGCGACCACATCGCCGAGCAGCACGTCCACAACATCGACGTGGCCAACTGGTTCCTGGGCAAACTGCCCGTGTCGGCCTACGGCGTCGGCGGCCTGCAAAACCGCAAGCCCGACCAGCCCACCCAGATCTACGACCACCATACCGTGACGTTCACCTACCCCGGCGGCCTGAAGATCAACAGCCAGTGCCGGCAGTTTCCTGGCGGCGAGGGCCGCGTGGGCGAGGAGTTTCAGGGCACGAAGGGAATCGTGCGGATCGGGGAGATCACCGACTACGCCGGCAACGTGCTGTGGAAGTTCGAGGGCAAGGGGTGCAAACCCTATCAGGTGGAGCACGACCGCCTGCACGACGCGATCCGCCGCGACACGCCGCTCAACGACGCCTACCACGGCACGACGTCGAGTTTCTGCGCGGTGCTCGGCCGCTACGCCACCTACAGCGGCAAGCAGGTGGCCTACGACAAGGTGTTCGCGCTCGACGATCGCACGATGCCCGAGGGGCTCACCTGGGACGGGCCTGCTCCGGTGCTGCCGGAAGCCGACGGTCGGTATGCCTTGCCCATGCCGGCCACGTTCAAGATGACCGCGGAGCGCCAGGAGCCCGTCTCGTGATCGTCGGCGTTCCCAAGGAGACGAAGCGCGACGAATACCGCGTCGCGATGCTGCCGGTCGGCGTGGAGGAACTCGTCCGCTCCGGCCATGAGGTCCTCGTGGAACGCGGGGCGGGCACCGGTTCGGGGCTTCCCGACGAGGCATATGCCGCCTGCGGGGCGACACTCGTGGACACCGCCGCCGCCGTGTTCTGCCGGGCCGACATGATCGTCAAGGTGAAGGAGCCGCAGCGGCCGGAGCTGGCGCTGATCCGTCCGGGGCAGACGGTGTTCACCTTCTTCCACTTCGCGGCCGATCGCCAGCTCACCGAGGGATTCCTCGCCACCGGCGCCACCGCCGTGGCCTACGAAACGCTCCGCGACGACCGCGGCCGGCTGCCGCTGCTCGTGCCGATGAGCGAGGTGGCGGGGCGGATGAGCATCCAGGAGGGGGCGAAGTATCTGGAGCGGCCGCAGATGGGTCGCGGCATCCTTCTCGGCGGCGTGCCGGGCGTCGCTCCCGCCAACGTTCTCATCCTCGGCGCCGGCTCGGTGGGCGCCAATGCCGCCAAGGTGGCCGCCGGCTTCGGCGCCAACATCGCGCTCCTCGACACGAACCTCGAGCGGCTGCGATACCTCGACGACGTCACGCCCCCCAACATCGACTGCCTCTACTCCGATCGCCACACGATCCGCGAGCGGCTCGGCTGGGCCGACCTGGTGGTGGGCAGCATCCTCATCCCCGGAGCCCGGGCGCCGCACCTCGTGGACCGCGACGACCTCAAGCTCATGAAGCCGGGCGCGGTGATCATCGACGTGGCGATCGACCAGGGCGGCTGCGTGGCCACGAGCCGGCCCACCACCCACGCCGACCCGACCTACGTGGTGGACGACGTGGTGCATTATTGCGTCACGAACATGCCGGGCGCCGTGGGCCGCACCAGCACCTACGCGCTGTGCAACGCCACCCTGCCCTACGTCCTGCAGCTCGCCGGCGCGGGTGTCGATCGCGCCGCCGCGGAGAGCGCCGCGATCCGCTCCGGGGTCAATGTCCTCCGGGGCCGGCTCGTACAGCCGGCCGTGGCGGCCGCCTTCGGGCTGCCGTGCGAGAACCTGGCCGCATGAGCCGCCGATGATCCCCGCCGCGCTGCGGTGGTCCGGCGACGCCGCCGGCCACCTCGAAATCCTCGACCAGACCCTCCTGCCGGCGCGGCTGGAGTGGATCGCCTGCGCCGATGTCGGCACGGTGGTCGAGGCGATCCGCAGTCTCCGGGTCCGCGGTGCACCGGCGATCGGCATCGCCGGCGGCTACGGCCTGGCCGTGGCGGCGGGCGAGGCGGTCCGCGCCAAACTCTCGTCCGCTGCGGCCCGGGCCCACATACTCGCCCGCGGCGCGGAGCTTGCCACGGCCCGGCCGACGGCGGTGAACCTCCGCTGGGCCGTGGACCGGTGCCTGGGGGCGATCGCCCCGCTGCCCGGCGACGCCGACGCCACCACGCTCGGGACCGCGCTCCTGGCCGAGGCCCGCGCGATCCACGACGAGGACCGGCAGCTGTGCGCGGCGATCGGCCGCCACGGGGCCCCGCTCTTGCCAGACGGCGGCGTGCTCACGCACTGCAACACCGGGGCCCTGGCCACCGGCGGTGACGGCACGGCCCTCGGCGTGATCACCGCCGCCTGGGACCAGGGGCGAAAGCTCGAGGTTTTCGCCGACGAGACGCGGCCCCTGTTCCAGGGCGCGCGGCTCACGGCCTGGGAGCTGGGGCAGCGCGGCATCCCGGTCACGGTGCTCGCCGACGCCGCCGCCGGCCACCTGCTCCGCACCGGCCGCATCCGGGCCTGCATCGTCGGCGCCGACCGGATCACAGCCCGCGGCGACACGGCCAACAAGATCGGCACCTACGCCCTGGCGGTGCTGGCGCACGCCCACGACGTGCCCTTCTACGTGGCGGCGCCGTCGAGCACGTTCGACCTGACACTCGACGACGGGGCCGACATCCCCATCGAGGAACGGGGGGCGGACGAGGTGCTGCGGCCCCTCGGGGTGCAGGCGGCCCCCGCCGGCGCCCGGGCCTACAATCCCGCCTTCGACGTCACGCCGGCGCGGCTGATCCGCGGCATCGTCACCGAGCGGGGCGTGATCACGCCGGTGACCCGCGAAAACGTGCTGGCGATGCTGCGGCAAGAGGCGCGGTAGAATCGCTGCCGGAAAGCAGCCCGCATGTCGCCCCTCGCCACCGCCCCTCCCGACGCCACCGCGAATCCGTTCCCCGGCTACGCCGCTCCGGCGGACTCCTACGACGAGCTCCGCGGCGCCGACGGCGCCGCCCGGCCGCACTGGCGGCGGCTCGTCGAGCGGCTGGGCGGCTGGAAACCCGCGGAGCTCGTCGATCGCTGGGAGCGGGCCCGCCGGCTGATCCGGGACAACGGCGTCACCTACAACCTCCACGACGACTCGGCCGGCGAGCAGCGGCCGTGGGTGCTCGACCCGATTCCCCTGGTCATCGCCGCCGACGAGTGGAGCCGGCTCGAAGTCGGCATCAACCAGCGGGCGCGGGTCCTCGACGCCCTGCTCGCCGACCTCTACGGGCCCCAGCAGGTGATCGAGGAGGGCCTCGTGCCCGCCGCGCTGGTCCACGCGCACCCCGGGTTCCTGCGGTGCTGCCACGGGCTGTCGATGCCCGGCGGCCGGTGGCTGCATCTCTACGCCGCGGTCGTGGCCCGCAACCACGACGGCAAGTGGCTGGCGCTCGGCGACCGCACCGGCGTGCCCCACGGCCTCGGCTATGCGCTCGAAAACAGGCTCGTCGTGTCGCGGCTGCTGCCCGACGTCTTTCAGGAGTGCAACGTCGAACGGCTGGCACCGTTCTTCATCGGCCTGCGGAGCATGCTCCGCGACCTCGCCGCCGGCCGCGAGGCCCCGCGGATCGCGCTGCAGAGCCCCGGCCCCCGCTCCCCGACCTACTTCGAAGACGCCTACCTCGCCCGCTACCTCGGCTACACGCTCGTGGAAGGGGGCGACCTCGCCGTTCGCGACGATCGGGTGGCCCTGAAGACGCTCGGCGGGCTCGTGCCGATCGACGTGCTCCTGCGCCGCGTGGCCGACCGCGAGTGCGACCCGCTGGAACTCGACGGCACGGCGCTCGAAGGCACGCCCGGGCTCGTGCAGGCCGTCCGCCGCGGCCGCATGGCGACGGCCAACGCCCTCGGCAGCGGGCTGGTGGAGTCGCCGGGCTTCGCGGAGTTTTTGCCGGCGGTGGCCCAGCGGCTCCTGGGCGAGGAGCTGATTCTGTCCGGGCCCCGCTCCTGGTGGTGCGGCACGGCGGCGAATCTCGAACATGTGCTCGATGCGTTCGACCGGCTCGTGATCGAGCCGGTGGCCCCCCGCCGCGGCATGAAGCGGGCCGTGCCGGCGCTGCTCGACCCGCCGGCGCGGGCGGCCCTCGCAGCCGAGATCCGCCGCGAGCCCGGCAAGTGGGTGGGCCGTGAGATGGTGGAGCGGTCGACCGCGCCCTGCTGGAGCGGCGGGGCGATCGTGCCGGCCGCGGTGCTGATGCGCTGCTTCGCGGTCGCGACCCCATACGGCTACCAGTCGATGCGCGGCGGCCTGGCGCGGATGGCGGTCGGCCGATCGGCCCGCGAGGAGCTGCTGCTCTCCAGCCAGGGATCGAAGGACGTGTGGGTGCTTGCGGAGGGGCCGGTGCCCCCGGTCTCGCTCCTGCCGGCTCCGGGACAGCCCGTGCCGCTGCGGCGCAGCGGCAACGACCTGCCCAGCCGCGTGGCCGATCACCTGTTCTGGCTGGGGCGGCACGTGGAGCGGGCCGAGGGCACGGCTCGCCTCCTGCGGGCCGTCGCGGCCCGCATGGCTTCCGAGGTCAACCGTGAGTCGGCCATCGAGGCCGCGATGCTGCTGGCCGCCACCGCGACGCCGCCCCAGGTCCGGCCGGCCTGGCTGGAGCCCGGCCGGCGCGACACCCCGTGGGAGATCGCCGCCGAGATCCAGGGACTCGTGTCCGACGAGTCGCGGCCCGGCAGCGTGCGGTCATCCGTCGCCAGCCTGTGGCGGATGGCCTCCGTGGTCCGCGACCGGATCTCGATCGACTCCTGGAAGATCCTGGCCCGGGTGCGGCGCGACTGCCACGGGGAGCGGAATGCTTCGTCCGGCAGCGGCCCCGCCGACGTGCTCTCGCTGCTCGACACGCTGATCCTCGACCTCTCTGCCTTCGCCGGCTTGGGGATGGAGAGCATGACCCGCGGGCCGGGCTGGCGGTTTCTCGACATGGGCCGCCGCATCGAGCGGTCGCTGGCGGCGATCCAACTGCTCCAGGGCACGCTCGTCGCCGCCCCGCCGGGGCCGCATCCCGACCCGCAGCGGCTCGGCGAGGTGCTCCTCGAGATCGCCGACAGCTCGATGACCTACCGCAACCGCTATCCCGGCACGATCGAGGCGGAACCGCTCATCGACCTCCTGGTGATCGACGAGACGAACCCGCGGAGCATCGCCTTCCAGGTGGCCGCCCTCGCCGACCACGTCGAGCACCTCCCCCGCGAGGGATCGTCGCCGGTGCTCGCCGCCGAACAGCGGGCGGTGATGGCGGCGCTCGGCATGCTGCGGCTGGCGGACGTGTCGCAGCTGGCCGCCGTCGACGTCGCCGGTGGCCACGGGCACCTCGGCGGCATGCTGTCCACCCTCGACGACGCGATGCGGACCTGCGCCGCGAGCGTCACCCACCACTATCTCGTCCACGCCACGCCACGCCGGCGGCTCGGCGAGGGCACGGAGGTGCCCGATGCCCGCGCGTAAAGTCTCGTCGTCCCCGCCCCGCACGGTCCTGATCCCGAAGGTCGTGATCGTCGGCCGTCCGAACGTCGGCAAGTCGACCCTCTTCAACTGGCTCGTCGAGAAGCGGATCGCCATCGAAGATCCGACGGCGGGCGTGACCCGCGACCGGCTCGTGCAGCGGCTGATGCTCGAGGACCGCGTCATCGACCTGGTCGACACCGGCGGCATGGGCTTCGACGATCCCGACGGCCTGACGGCCAAGATCGACGCCCAGATCGAGTCGGGTCTCGGCGCCGCGGCGGTCGTGCTCCTCGTGGTGGACGTCCGCACCGGCCTCGTGCCCGCCGACGTCGAGGTGGCCCGCCGCGTCCGCCGATCGGGCGCGCCGGTGCTGCTGGTGGCCAACAAGGCCGACGATCCGAAGTTCGACCCCGAGGCCCACGACTTCGACGCCCTCGGCTTTGGGCCCCCGCTGGCCGTCAGCGCCCGGCAGCACCGCAACCGCGGCGACCTCGTCGCGGCGATCGTCGAGCGGCTGCCGGAGGCCTGGCCCGACGAGCCCGACGTCGTCGACCTGCCGGAGATGAAGCTCGCCATCGTGGGCCGCCGCAACGTCGGCAAGAGCACGTTCGTCAACGCGCTGGCCCGCGAGGAGCGGGTGATCACCAGCCCCGTGGCCGGCACCACCCGCGACAGCGTCGACGTGCGGTTCGAGGTGGACGGCCACTCGTTCATGGCGATCGACACACCCGGCCTGCGGCGGACGAAGAGCCGCACCACCGACCTCGACTTCTACTCCACCCATCGGGCCCAGCGGAGCATCCGCCGGGCCGACGTGGTGCTGCTGTTCTTCGATGCCACGGAGCCGGTGGGCAAGGTCGACAAGCAGCTCGCCGAGACGATCACCGAGGAGGCGAAGCCCGTGGTGTTCGTCGTCAACAAGTGGGACCTCTACGCGGCCGACGTCCGCCGCAAGGAGTGGGCCGACTATCTCCGCGAGCAGTTCCGAATGATGCCCTGGGCGCCGGTGGCTTTCGCGACGGCGAAGTCGGGCCGCAACGTGAAGGCGGTGATCGACGTCGCCCAGCGGCTGTTCCGCCAGAGCCGCACCCGCGTGCCCACGGCCCGGCTCAACGCCGTGCTCCGCGCGGCGGTCGAGACCAACCAGCCCCCCGCCGACACCCGCGGCCGCCCGGTGCGGCTCTACTACGCGACCCAGGTCGAGGCGGCGCCCCCCACGATCGTGATCTCGACCAGCGCGCCGCGGAGCGTGTCGGAGCCCTACAAGCGGTACCTGCTCAACACGTTTCGCAAGGCGCTGCCGTTCCACGAGGTGCCGATCCGGCTCCTGCTGCGGGGCAAGTCGGCCGAGCCGAACGACGAGTAGCCAGGCTCGTCGCGCGGGTTTCGCCGAAAAACCAAGCCGGGGACACGGTGGCTGCCTCACGCGGGTTTCGCCAAAACACCGCCGTCGGTTTCTTGCGGCGGCACTCCAAGAAGCCCCGGGTGGAAACCCGGGGACTCCGGGCATGAAGGCCACCCCTTCCCCCATGCCGTTTGGCCGCATGCGCCGCGGCGGTTCCGCGCCTTCTCGCATGGCAACCGGGAAGCCTCGCCACCCGGAGTCCCCCGGCTTCCGCCGGGGGCTTTTTGGGACCGCGCGCCAAGAAGCCCCGGGTGGAAACCCGGGGACACCGGGAATGAACACCATCCCGCCCCCCCATGCCGTTTGGCCGCATGCGCCGCGGCTGTTCCGCGCCTTCTCGCATGGCAACCGGGAAGCCACGCCACCCGGAGTCCCCCGGCTCCCGCCGGGGGCTTTTTGGGACCGCGCGCCAAGAAGCCCCGGGTGGAAACCCGGGGACACCGGGAATGAACACCATCCCGCCCCACCATGCCGTTTGGCATCATGCGCCGCGGCTGTTCCGCGCCTTCTCGCATGGCAACCGGGAAGCCACGCCACCCGGAGTCCCCCGGCTCCCGCCGGGGGCTTCTTGGGGCGGCACTCATAGAAGACTGTGGAACAATTCTGCCCGAGCAGGATGCGAGAAATGCCGACCGTGGAAACCCTTGGCGTTTCCACCGGTCGGCCAAGTGGACAAAGGCCAGGAGGGCTTTGTCCACGGACAGCAAGAAGCCCCGGGCGGAAATCCGGGGACTCCTGGCCTGAACCCTATCCCGCCCCCGATGCGACGAGCCCGCGCACGACCTCGACCTGCCGCGGCGTGAAGGGCACGGCACCGGCGAGCAGGTCGGGCACGCTCGCCTCCTCGGGCACGACCGCCGCCACGATGCGGCGGGCGAGTTCGTCGATCCCCGCACCGGTCGCGGCCGACGTGCGGATCGGCCCGTTGGCCGCATCGCGCACCGGCGGCGCGAGATCGGCCTTCGAGAGCACGAGCAACTCCCGCGGACCGACCGTCGGGGGCACCTGCTCCTCTGTGGCCGGCACGACACGGAGCACGAGATCCGCCGTGGCGACTGTGGCGACCGCCCGGGCGATGCCCTCGGCTTCGACGGTACCGGCCGGCCGCTCCCGGAGGCCGGCCGTGTCGATGAGATCCACCTCCCAGCCATCGAGCACGATCCGGGTCTCCACGAGGTCCCGCGTGGTGCCGGGAAGTGGCGACACGAGCGTGCGGGCGTGACCGGCGAGCGCGTTGACCAGGCTGCTTTTGCCCGCGTTGACGTTCCCGGCGACGACGACCCGCCACGGCCGCGTCAGCCGCAGCCCCACCCGCGATGCCCGCAGGAGCCGCTCGACGGTGGTCCGGGCCGCATCCGTCTCGCCCGCCGCGACGAGTCGCGCGACCCGCGTGACCTCGGCGTCGAGCGCCCCGGCCAATTGCCGGCAGAGGATCCGAGCGGCCTTGGGGCCGCCGGCGCGCGGCAGCGCCTCGCGGGCCTCGACGCCGACCGGGCCGGCGTCGTGCTCCACGTCCACCAGCCATTCCCGCCACCCGACCTCGTGCGCCCCGCGGCCCACGAGGCTGGCGACGATCGCGGCCGCCGCCGCCAGCCCGCCGTGGCAATGCACCTCGAGCCGCTCGGCGGCGTGGCGGACGACGACCACCTCCTCGCCACCGGTCCCTCCCCAGCGGCCAAAGGCGATCGCACCATCCATCAGTCCCGCCACCGCCCGCCCGCCGCGGGCCGTGAACACCCCGTTTACCATGTGCGCGGCGTCCGCCCCCGCCACCCCGACGACCGCCAGCGCCCCGCGGCCCGGCGGGGTCAGCAGCGCAACCACGACCTCCGCCTCTCTTCCGGGTGTGCCGGTGCCAACAGCATTGGTCTTCAAAGTATTCATATCCCCGCCAGTTACATCATCACTGTCAACACCCATCCGCGGTAGGCGGGCGGGTCGGCGTGAGGATGCGGAGCGTGGCGGACTTTCGCCAGCGACGCAACTCATGCCGCTCGACCGCCGGATTGGGCGAGTTATCCGGCTCACACTTGAGCCTCGCGCACGAACCACTCTTGGGCAACAACGGTCAGGGAGGGGTTGCCCATGCCCCAGGAGCTGGCGTGGCTGACCAGCGGAGGCATGGATGCCGAAGCGCAGGCAGCCTCGAGAGAGCGGAGGCCTGGAAGGCCGAAGCAAACGTCCGGCGATGGGGCGTGGGCAGACCCGACCAGCGTCACACGCGGGTTTCAAGTGTGAAGCGTATGAGGATGCTATACAGGTGCATTCGACACTGGCCGCGAGCGGCCTATCATCCCTCGATCCCAGTCACCGTCACCCCCGGAACCCCTCCCCATGGCCGACTGGCTCGAACCCGGCTCCAAGGCCCCTGACTTCACGCTCCCCGCCCACGACGGCACGAAGGTCAAACTGTCGAGCCTGCGG
>JAJTED010000064.1:0-2197 GCA_021300535.1 Planctomycetaceae bacterium
GCGGTCGCGCGAGGCCTTTCCGGGCGTGCCGGTGGTCGCCGGTGGCGTGGAGGCGAGCCTCCGCCGCCTGGCCCACTACGACTACTGGAGCGACACCGTCCGGCGGTCGATCCTGCTCGATGCGAAGGCCGACCTCGTGGGCTTCGGCATGGGGGAGCGGACCGTGCTGGAGATCATCCGCGGTCTCGACGCGGGCCGCACCGTGAAGGATCTCCGTGGTCTCCGCGGCGTCGCCTTCCGCCTCGGTGCCAGCGAGCCAGCCCCGGCGGGCCCCGAGACCCTCGAACTGCCCGCCTACGAGGCTGTCGTCGCCGACACGCTCGCCTTCTGCGAGATGACGCGGATCGCGCACCTGGAGACGAATCCGCACAACGCCCGCCAGCTCGTCCAGCGGCACGGCCGCGAAGCCGTCGTCGTCAATCCACCGGCCCTGCCGCTGGAGCAGGCGGAGATGGACGCGGTCTATGGCCTGCCGTTCACACGGCGGCCGCACCCCACCTACGGCACCGCCCGGATCCCCGCCTTCGAGGTCGTGCAGCACAGCGTGCAGATCATGCGCGGCTGCTTCGGCGGCTGCACCTTCTGCTCGATCACGGCCCACGAGGGGCGGATCATCCAGAGCCGTTCGCAGGAGGCGGTGCTCGCGGCCGGAGGTGGAGGCCAAATGTCGCCGGCTTTCCTGCGTGCACCCCACCGTCTGCAAACTGCTCGGCACCGACCATGGCCCGCTCAAGAGTCTGATGCGGGAGGCGCGGAGCGTGGCCGGGGTGAAGCGGGTGCTCGTCGCCAGCGGAGTGCGGATGGACCTCGCCCGCCGCGACCCCGAATACCTCCAGGAGCTCGCCGCCCACCATGTCGGCGGGCACCTCAAGGTGGCGCCCGAGCACACCGACCCCGAGGTGCTGCGGCTGATGAAGAAGCCGTCGGCCGACGACTACGTCGAGTTCGACAAGGCCTTCCAGGCGGCCAGCCGCCGGGTCGGCAAGAAGCAATACACCGTCCCCTACTTCATCGCCAGCCATCCCGGCAGCGGCATCGAGGAGATGATCGATCTCGCCGTGTTCCTCAAGCAGAACGGCTACAAGCCCGATCAGGTGCAGGACTTCATTCCCAGCCCCTTCGACATCGCCGCCTGCATGTACCACACCGGGCTCGACCCGATGACGCGGGAGCCTGTGAAGATCACCAAGGGGCTGCGGGACCGGCGGATGCAGCGGGCCCTGCTGCAGTTCTTCAAGCCCGAAAACTACTTCGAGGTGCGGCGGGCGCTGGAGCAGGCGGGCCGGCACGAACTGATCGGCTCGGGCTGCGACTGCCTGATCCCGGAGCGGCCGCCCCGCGAGGCCCTCGACCGCAAGCGGAGCGAGGCGACGCGGGCGTTCACCGAGTCCACCTCGGGCGACCACATTCGCGGCGGCCCTGCCACGGGCCGGGCGGGGCGCGGCGGCCCCGCCACGGGCCGGGCGGGAGGTGGCTCTGCGTCCCGCAAGCAACGCCGCCCGCGAAAGACCGTTGGCTACCGGCCGAACCGGCCCGGCCAGTCCCGGCCGCCTCGACCGGCCGACTGAACCCCGCCGACCGCACGAACGTAGAGCATGCACCGGCCAGGCCGCCGGAATCCTTCCGCCCAGGCTTTGCCATGCGCCCGTTCCGTCACGCCCTGCTGTCCGCCGTCGCCTTCGCCCTGCTGGCCACGCCGGCCCAGGCCATCTCGCCGCAGAATCCCTACCGCACCTTCAACCTCTCGGGCATCAACTACGGCTCGATGCAGTGGGAGCGGGACCAGCGGGCGGGCCGCCGTGTGTGGCCCTACTACAACACGCCCACCCGCACGACGACCCGCGACTCCGGCCTCTGGGTCGGCGGCGTGGTGGTGGGCGGTGCGGGTGCCGGCACGATCATCCAGGCCGGCGGCTCCAACCCCGTGCCCCGCTCGAGCCAGCGGGCGTTCCGCCGCTGGCGGCGGTGAAGCCGCACCACCCGCAACTCCCGCTGGTGATGGTGCGTGTTCGAACCCGAACACCGCATCCAGTCATGCGGCATGAACGGCGGAGTGGCCTTCATGCCCGGTGTCCCCGGGTTTCCACCCGGGGCTTCTTGGAACGCGCGTCGCTTCCACAAAAAGCCCCCGGCGGGAGCCGGGGGACTCCGGGTCGAATGCGATCCCGCGTGCCATGCGCTGCCGATTTGCACCGGG
>JAJTED010000064.1:2247-16230 GCA_021300535.1 Planctomycetaceae bacterium
GACTCCGGGTCGAATGCGATCCCGCGTGCCATGCGCTGCCGATTTGCACCGGGGACTCACACCCAGTCATCCGGCATGGACGGCGGGGTGGTTTTCACACCCGGTGTCCCCGGGCTCCCGTCCGGGGCTTCTTGGGCCACGCACGGCCCGCGGCTGGTTTGTCATGGGTGAGGGGGGTGCCCATGCCCCGGGAGCCGGGCTATGGGAGCAAGCGCAGCCAGGATGGCGAAGCGCAGCGGACATGCAGTGAGCGGATGCCACGATGGCATCCGCGAACGTCCGGCGATGGGGCGTGGGCACCCCCCGACGCTTCGCTCGCGCGGGTCGTCTTGCAAGCGGAGGCGCACGACCCGCGGCTCCCTCGCGCGGGTCGTCTTGCAAGCGGAGGCGCACGACCCGCGGCTACCGCAGCGGGTCGTCTTGCAAGCGGAGGCGCACGACCCGCGGCTACCGCAGCGGGTCGTCTTGGTAGATCCGATACTTCTTCGTCACGATCGCCCCGCCCCGCTCCAGCGTCCGCTTCGAGAGGTGGTTGCTCTCCAGCACCCAGGAGAACTCCGCCTCCTCCATGCCCCAGTCGAGCACCGGCTGCACGAGGGCTGCGGTGAGCACGAGCCCCACGCCCCAAGCCTGGTACTCGGGCACGACGTTGGTGCTGATGGCCCGCATCCGCTTGATGCCCTTCTTGTTCCACAACAGCTTCGCGAAGCCGAAGGGAAACAGCCGGCCGTTGATGGCTTTGATCCGCGGGTTGTAATCGAGCAGGCAGAACACGCTGCCGATCGGCTTGCCGTCCACCTCGGCCACGAGGGCAAGCTCCGGCACGATCAGGTGCTTGAGGCTCGCGGCCATGTGCTTGACCTCGGCCGCGGAGAGGGGCACGAAGCCCCAGGTGCCGCCGAGGCTGGAGTTGTAGATGTCGAGGAACATCCGCACCTCGTCGTCGAAGCGGCTGCGGTCGAGCGGCCGGACCTTGACCCCGAACCGTTCCTTCACGCCCTCCACCATCACGCCGAGCTTCGAGTCGAGCGCGGCGAGCATCGACGTCTTGCCCCAGAAGGCGTAGAGGTCCTCGATCTTGCGGAAGCCGTTCTCCTCGACGAGCCGGGCGTAGTACGGCCGGTTGTGCGTCATCATGAAAAACGGCGCGGTGTCGAAGCCCTCGATGAGGAGGCCGCACTCGTAGTTGAGCGACGGGTTCGTCGGCCCGCGGACGCAGGTCATGCCCTGGGCCCGCAGCCAGTCCCGGGCGGCGGCGAACAGGTCGCGGGCCGCCGTGGAATCGTCGTCGCACTCGAAGAAGCCGAAGAAGCCGCGCTGTTCGCCATACCGCTCGATGTGGCCGGCATTGACGATCGCCGTGATCCGCCCCACGTCGCGGCCGTCACGCGTGGCCAGAAACGAGCGGCACTTCGACTTTTCGTAGAACGGGTGCGGCCGGAAGTTGAGCAGCTCCTCCTGGGACATGATCAGCGGCGGCACCCAGCAGGGATCGTCCGCGTAGATCCGCCAGGGCAGGCGGATGAACCGCTTCTGCTCGGCCCGCGTCTCGACCGGTCGCACCGTCACTCCCGTCACGCCAGACTCCGATCTTTGCCCAAGGTGCCGTCGTTCCCGGGTGTCGGTCCGCCCGCCACGAGCGTCCCGAAACCGGTCAAATCCCGGTGTTTTTCGGCCGCAAACGCCTGCTGCCGCCGCATCTTCGGCGGCAGGCCGGATGTTCGTCAACGCCGGCGCGACCGCCGGGCCGCCAAAGTCGCCGGGGGGGTTTCTCCGATCTAGAATTGGTCCCGGGTGCGTGGCGACGGATCGATCGGCCCGGGTGTTCCTCCAGGGTCATGCGGACGTTTCGCTCATGCTCGCCCCCCGCCAGTTCGCGGCGACGGACGACTTTCTCGTCACCGGTGCCACCGGCCTCGTCGGCAACAATGTCGTCCGCCAGTTGGTCGCCCGGGGCCGGAGCGTCCGCGTCCTGCTCCGCGGCCGGGGCGCGACGGTCGACCGTGCCTTCGCGGGCCTGCCGGTCGACCGCCGCCCGGGCGAACTCGACGACGCCCACAGCGTCGAGGCCGCGGCGGATGGCACGGCGGTCGTGATCCATGCGGCGGCGATGGTTCACTGCGGCTGGCGGCATCTCGACGAGATGCGGGCCGTGAACGTGGAGGGCACCCGGCGAATCGCCCGCGCCGCCCGGCTGGCCGGTGCCCGGCTGGTGCACGTGTCGAGCGTCGATGCCATCGGCCTGCGGCCCGACGGTGGCCCGGCCGACGAGGAGACGCCGCCGGGGGGCATGCCCGAGTGCCCATACGTGGTCACCAAGCGGGAGGCCGAGGCCGCGGTGCTCGAGGAGGTGGAGCGGGGGCTCGACGCGGTGATCGTCAACCCCGTCTACATGATCGGCCCCTGGGACTGGAAGCCGTCGAGCGGCCGCATGCTCCTGGAGGTCGGTGCCGGCAAGGGGCTGTTCGCGCCTCCCGGTGGCAACGACTTCGTCGACGTGCGCGACGTCGCCGTCGGCATCCTCGCCGCGATCGAGCGGGGCCGCACCGGCCGCCGCTACATCCTCGGCGGCCATCCGCTCTCCTATCTCGATGCCTGGCGGATCTTCGCCCGCGTCGCCGGCCGCATGCAGCCGCTGGGCCTGGCGCCGCCAGTCGCCGTGCGGACGGCCGGCTGGATCGGCGACGTCGTCAGCCTCTTCACCCGGCGCGAGCGGCCGGTCAACTCGGCCGCCGTGCGGATGTCGATGCTGGCCCACAACTTCTCCTCTCGGCGGGCCGAGACCGAGCTCGGCTACACCTACCGGCCGTTCGAGTCCGCCGTGCAGGACGCCTGGGAGTGGTTCATCGACCGCGGCTACGCGCGACCCGCACGGGCCCGGACCGCCCTGGCGCGGTGAGCTCATGCCCCACATCCTCGTCGTCGAGGACGAGCAGCATCTCGCCTACGGGATCAAGTTCAACCTCGAGGCGGAGGGCTACACCGTCACGGCGGTGGGCGACGGCCAGGCGGCCCTGGCCCTCGTCGAGTCGGCGCGGCCGCCGATCGACCTGGTCGTGCTCGACATCATGCTGCCCGGCATGAGCGGCTACGACGTGTGCTCGGCGATCCGCGGCATGCGCGGCGAGCTGCCGGTGGTGATGCTCACCGCCCGGACGCTCGTCGAGGACCGGGTCCGCGGGTTCGACGCCGGCACCGACGTCTACCTGCAGAAGCCGTTCGAGCTCGACGAGCTGCTGTCGGTGGTCCGCAACCTGCTCGCCCGCCGGGGCCGCTCCGACAAGCCGCCCGACGCCGGCCGCGGCCCGACGGTGCGGTTCGGCGCGGCGGAGGTCAACTTCGAGACCTGGGAGGCGAGCTGCCGCGGCGCGCCGGTGAAGCTCACGAACCTGGAGATGAAGCTGCTCCGCTACCTCGTCGAGCACGAGGGGGTCGTGGTCTCGCGCGAGGAGCTGCTCAAGAACGTGTGGGGCCTGACCCGGGCGCCGGCCACGCGGACGATCGACACCTTCATGCTCAACCTGCGGAAGTCCTTCGAGGAAGACCCGTCGAAGCCGGCCCACTTCCTCTCCGTCCGCGGCACGGGCTACCGGTTCGTGCGGGAACCGCCGCCGGTCTCCCCTTCACCGCCCCAGTAAGGCGGCGGCGGCCCGGCCGGGATCGGGCTGCACCAGCAGCGACTCGCCCACGAGCATGGCGCCGATGCCGGCCGCCTCCAGCCGCGCCACGTCGGCCCGCGTCTTGATGCCGCTCTCGGCGACGAGCACGACGTCGTCGGGCACCTGCTCCCGGAGCCGGAGCACGTGGTCGAGGTCGGTGGTCATCGACTTCAGGTCGCGGTTGTTGATCCCGACGAGCGTGGCCCCGAGGTCGAGCACACGGGGCAGGTTCTCCGCGTCGTGCAGTTCCACCAGCGGCGTCATGCCGAGGTCGAGGATCGTGCGATAGAGGCTCCGCAGATGGCAGTCGTCGAGGCACTCCGCGATCAGCAGCACCGCGTCGGCCCCGTGGGCCCGGGCCTCGACGACCTGGTAGCGGTCGACGACGAACTCCTTCCGCAGCACCGGCAGGGGCACGGCGATCCGCGCACTCTCGAGGTCCACGAGGCTGCCGCCGAATCCCGGGCCGTCGGTGAGGATGGAGAGGCAGGCCGCCCCGGCGGCGGCGTAGCACCGCACCACGTCCTCGACGGTGGCCCCCGGCCGGATTTCGCCGGCCGACGGGCTCCTCCGCTTGAACTCCGCGATCAGCCGCACCTCCCCCGGCGTGGCGACGGCGGCGAAGAAGTCACGCGGCGGCGGCGCCACGGCCAGCCGGCCCTCGAGCGCCGCGGTGGGCACCCGCTCCCGGCAGGCCTCCACCTCCCTCCGCTTCCGCGCCACGATCTCGTCGAGAATCGACTCCATGGAGGGCCGTTATAGCAAGGCCGGAGGCCGTCTCGCATCTCTGCGATCAAGTCGCCCAATCCGGCTTGGGGCTGCCCGGCCCCTCTCGCTTGACGTTCGCCTCGGCCCTCCAGGCCTCGGCTCTCTGCATGTCCGCTTCGCTTCGCCCTCCTGGCTTCGCTCGCTCCCATAGCACGCTCGAGGGCACGGGCAGCCCCAAGCCTCCGCCGGAACAGGTACGCAAGCGCAGGCGAGGGGTTGCCCCGTGCCAGTGAGCCGGCGTATCTGACCAGCGGAGCCATGGATGGCGCAGCGCAGGCAGATCCGAGCGAACGGAAGCCAGGATGGCCGAAGTGAGCGTCCGGCGAGACGGCACGGGGCAACCCCGAAGCCGTGTTGGGCGAGTGGAGGGCTGGACGAGCCTCTAATGTCGGAAGTGCCGGCGCGCGGTGAACACCATGGGAATGCCGGCTGCGTCGGCCGCCGCGATCACCTCGGGATCCCGCTTCGAGCCCCCCGGCTGCACGACTGCCGCGATGCCGGCCTTCGCGATCAGGTCGATCGAGTCGGGGAACGGGAAGAACGCGTCGGAGGCGAGTACGCCGCCGCGGGCCTTGGCCCCCGCCTTCTCCAGCGCGATCCGCACCGAGTCGACGCGGCTCGTCTGGCCGATGCCGGCGCCGGCGAGGCTCGTGCCCTGGCAGACGGCGATCGCGTTGCTGGTCAGCCGGCGGACGATCGTGAAGGCGAAGTCGAGGGCCTGGGTGAGGTCGGCCGACGGCTTCGCCTGCGTCACCACCCGCCAGGTGGCCGGATCGTCGCAGGTGTCGTCGGGCCGCTGCGCCAGCAAGCCGCCGGCGATGCTGCGAAACTCGAGCCCTGCCGTCGCCTCCCAGGGATCGCCGGCCGGCACCTCCACCAGCCGCACGCTCGCCTTCCAGGTCGGCTTCGTGGTCAGCAAATCGACGGCCTCCCGCTCGAAGGCCGGCGCCGCGATCACCTCGACGAACAACCCCGGCGCGAGCAGCAATTCGGCGCAGGCCCGATCGAACGTGCGGTTGACCGCGACAATCGACCCGAAGGCGCTGGTGGGGTCGGCCGCCATCGCGGTGGCCAGCGCCGTGGCGACGGTGCCGGCGGAGGCCGCGCCACACGGATTGGTGTGCTTGATGACGACGGCCGCGGGATCCTGGAGCAGCCCGGCGAGCCGGGTGGCGGCGTCGAGGTCGAGGAGATTGTTGTAGGACAGCTCCTTGCCGCAGAGCTGCTTCGCGCCGGCGAGCCCGAGGTGGGTGCCGAGGGGCGCGAACAGAGCGGCCGATTGGTGTGGGTTCTCGCCGTACCGCAGCGGCAGCCGCCGCTCCAGCTCCAGCGTCACCCGGGCCGGCAGCGGCGGGTCTTCAGCCGCGGCCGCCTCCGCCCGCGGTGCGGCTCCGGCCACGAGCCCGGCGTGGCGGGCCATCCACCGGGCGATGACGGCGTCGTAGTTGGCGGTGTGTTCGAAGGCGCGGGCCGCGAACAGGCGGCGCTCGGCGAGCGTCGTGCCGCCGCGGGTGAGGGCGGCGAGGAAGTCGTCGTATTGTTCCGGGCTGGTGACGACCGCCGTGAAGGCGTGGTTCTTGGCGGCCGCGCGGACGAGGCTCGGGCCGCCAATGTCGATGAGTTCGATGGCGTCGGCCGGCCGGCAATCGGGCTTGGCGATCACGCGGTCGAAGGCGTAGAGGTTGACGACCACGGCGTCGAACCGGTCGATGCCATGGGCGGCGAGCACCTCGAGGTCGTCGGACCGGTCGCCGCGGGCGAGGATCCCGGCGAAGACGTGCGGATGGAGCGTCTTCACCCGGCCGTCGAGCACCTCCGGGAAGCCCGTGACGGCGGTCACGTCCTCGACCTCGACCCCCTGGCTGGCCAGCGCCGCGCTCGTGCCGCCGGTGCTGACCACGCGGACGCCGGCGGCCTTGAGGCCGGCCGCCAGCCGGTCGATGCCCGACTTGTCGAACAGGCTGACGAGGACGCGGCGGACGGGGACGACGTCGACGGCCGGCAGGTCGGCAACGCGGGCGGGATGGGCGTGCATGGCGCGGGGATTCCGGGGAGGTTCGAGGTTCGGCCATCAACGTAGCGGTGCCCATGGGCTTCAACCAGAAGCAGCCAAAAGGTCGGCCGCGCCGCGCGGCATCGCCATCCCAAAAGCCGCCGCCTGGCAGCCGGCCCTGCGGCGGCGGCGAGCGGCACGATGCCGCATCCTCTCTCACGCTCCCTCGGGGAGAAGGTTGGAGTGAGGGTGCTTCAGCCAAGGGCGCCTGACACCCAAAGCCCCGCTCGTACGACACACCACGGCTCGCGTGGGCGACACTGATGCCGCGGGTGGGGGAGGAGTTTCCCCTCGAGTGCCCGAACTGCGGCGGCGACATCCAGCTGATCGCGTTCATCACCCAGCCGGAGCCGATCCGGAAGATTCTCACGCATCTGGGCGCGCCACTCGAGCCTCCGCACCGACGCCAAAAACGCCACGCAACGGGCGAAGGCAGGCGTTCCGTGCGCCGCTTCGGGCTCAAAAACGGCGAAACACTGGCAACACCAGATTCACACCAAATTCCCGAGCCGCTCGTCAGCCCGGAGACCGTTGCCGAAGTGCGATTGGCCGGGCTATCCTTCAGATGAAGGACGGCTTTGCATCCAGCGCGGACTCGGCCGCGAATACCCCTGGCAGGACCGTCTTCCCTCCAAAAACCACGAACAAAGGAACAGGGGCCGCATGTTCAGACGTGTGATTTCGACGATGGTGCTCTGCAGCCTGCTGACCGTGGAGTTGGCGGGCCTGGCCGCTGAACCGCCGGCCGCGAAACGGATCGTCAATCTCGGCATGGCATCCAACGGCCAAGCCGAGGGTGTCACCGACGAGATGCTGGCGGCCTTCGTCGCGAAGCAGCCCGATGTCGAAAGGCTGTCCCTCTACAAGGGGAAGTTCACCCGGCAAGGGCTGGCCGCCCTGACGGGCTTGCCCAATCTCCGCCAGCTTGAAATCTCCGCATCGAATGTCGCGGCGAGCGAGTTTGCCCCGTTGGGGGTCATGAGCGGCCTCAAGTCGCTGAAGTTCAGCGAAACGGCAGTGAATGACGAGGTCTTGGAATATGCGAGCCGGATCCGGGGCCTGACCAAGCTCGAACTCATGGATTTTCGTGGCGCCAACCTGATCCGCGTCACACCCGCCGGAGTCGCAGCGTTTCTCGATGCAGTCGACGGGCTGGAGGAGTTCCTTCTGTTCGGCGATGTCGTCGACGACCGCTGCCTGGAGCGGATAGGCCAGATGGCGGACATGCGGCGGCTGTGGATCACCAGTCGCATCATCACGCCGCAGGCATGGCGACACCTGGCCGGCCTGCATCGCATGGAGAGCCTGTATGTCCGCGGCACCACGTTTGACGACGCCGCCATGAAGACGCTGGAGGGCATGCCGGAACTCCAGGAACTCATGCTCGACGACACCAAGATCACCGATGCGGGCATGGCCTCGCTCGCCGGCCTGACGAAGCTCGGTGATCTCGGCCTGCTGAACACCAAGATCACCGACAAGGGCATCGAGAACCTCCGCGGCATGACGGAACTGCACAACCTCTTCGTCGCGGGCACGCAGGTCACGGTCAAGGGTCTGGAGGTCGTGCCGCAAAAGCAGAAGATGTCGATGATGCGGGTGGGCAACCGACCGCTGTCGGCCGACGAGTTCGTGGAACTGCGATCGATGTTTGAGCGGTCGGAAATCTTCGACCCGGTCGGTTTCTGGTCGCCTGAACGGCAGAAAAAGGCCGTCGGGAACAAGGCCGAAGCCCGCTAAACCGCTGCCCACTCGCGGCTCACGCATGACGCCCCGACGCCACGGGGTCATCGGCTGCCGGCGTTCACCGGGCATGGGGGGCGGGAGTACACTTTGGGTCGGCATCTGGCCCGCACGCCCACCTTCCCCCGCCTCGCGCCGTCAGCCACGCCATGAAGTCCAGCCGGCTTTCACGGCTCGTCTTTGCCCTGCTCGTGTCTGGTGTCGCGGTCGGTCTCCCGCCCGCGCTGGCCGCCGAGTTGCCTGCGGACACCAACACGATCGAGAGCCTGACGCCGGAGCAGGCGACCACGCTCAACAGCGCCGCGCTGGTGACCAAGTTGACGCAGCGCAACGACGCCTTGCTGTGGATCAGCCGCCTGACCGCGGTTTCTCCCGAGGCGGCCGAGGTGCTCGCCGGCATCGACAAGTGGGACGGCCGGCTTCCGAGCCTCACCACCCTCGACTCCCCCGACTCCGTGGAGATCGCCAAGGCGCTCGCCACACGAAAACAACGCCTGTCGCTCCCCAACCTCGAGAAAATCTCACCCAAGACCCTCTCCGCCCTGCTCGAAAAGCGAGACGTCGAGATCCCCCTGGTCGAGACCCTGGAGTTGCTCCCGGAGCCGGACGGCAGCCTGACCGAGGACTTCATCATCCCGGAATGGCTGGAGGCGCGGGAGCGGCAGCAGCGGGCAGCCCAAGCGACCGAGTGACGCTGACCAGCCGCGCGGCGAATCCGTGGGCCGTGATCACGAAACCGGCGCCCGGGATCCGCGCTCCTGCCGACCCCAGCCGCCGTGCGTCCGAGACGAACCGAGACCACAGCCACAATCCGGCCGATGGGCACCCCAGTGACCGTCAGGGAGCCACGACGATGATGCCGTCTTTTCGTCCGGCCAATGCCTGGTGCACCGTCGGATCGATGTCGTAAGGGATCGACCTGACACTGCCATCCGCGAGCGACATGTTCACCCCGCCGGAATGCGGGCTGCCGTATGCCTGTGGTCGCGGCAGGCCGCGCGTGTCCTGAAGTGGGTATCGAAGGCCCAGCGCAGGTTGTCGTCGGAGTAGCCCACGAACAGCGGCGCGGTGTCACCCGCGTCGGTTCCCGCCCCGCCCAGGCCGGCAGCCACGTATTTTTCGCCGCGAAGATACGTCGAAGACATGCCGTCCCGAACGGCGGCCAGCCGCACCTCGCTCATGCGAAACACGAGACCTTCTTGCAGGTCCGGAAGACCGCCATCGGGCCGTCGAATCCGTTCCCGATACGCGAGGCACGACGGTCGGAGACCGCCGCTCCAGGTTGGGCCGCAGACCGCGACTGGGCTTCGAGGCCAATGAGCAGTTCCGCTCCAGCCTCGCGCGCCGGGACGGAGCCACATTCGTCGCGGATGAGTCACTCGATCTCCGCGCGGCCGATCAGCCGGCGGACGGCAGATCGACGACGAACACCGTGCCCGGAGGCGGCAGCCGGCCCTGCACCGTCACGCGGCCCCGCATCTGGCGCACGAGCGACCGCACGAGGAACAGTCCCAGGCCCGTGCCGGGCGTCGATCGCTCCAACTCGCTGCCCAGCCGCACGAACCGCCGAAACACGTCGTGCCGCCGCGACACGGGGATGCCGGGCCCGTGGTCGGACACCGTCACGGTCAGCCGGCCCTTCGCCGCGGCTTGCGCGGTCACCTCCACCCGCGGCGCGGGCAGCGAATACTTGACGGCGTTGTCGATGAGGTTGCGAAACACGATCTCGAGGTCGGCGTCACGGGCCACGGCCCGCAGCCCGGGCGGCGTGCAGGCCAGCGTGACCGCATCGGCAGGCACGCCGTACCGCTGGGCCACCGCGTCACGCACCTGCCGCAGCACCGGCTCGACCGCGGTGGCGTCGGCCGCCCGGGGCCGGCGCTGCAGCGTCTTGGCGGCGTCGAGGAGGTGGTCGATGAGGCCGTCGAGCCGCTCGACGTCGTGGAGCATGATGCGGTGGAAGTCGGCCTGCTGCTCCGGCGGCAGCGGCCGGCGGCCGAGCGTCTGCAGCGAGAGCTTGAGCGACGCCAGCGGGCTCTTCAGCTCGTGGGTCACGCTGTCGATGAAGTTGCTCTGCCGCTGCGAGAGGGCGATCGCCTTGATGGTCAGCGCCAGGTAGACGATCACGCCCGCCAGCACGACCACCAGCAGCGCCACGCCGACGCCGAGCACGGCCCAGTAGAAGGCGGCGCTTTCGTTGCGCTCGGTCGAGCCCAGGGCGGCCGCGATGCTGACGAGCACCCAGCCCACCCCGAGCGTGATGATCGAGCCGATCAGCACCACGCCGAGCAGGATCGGCCAGCCGAGCGAGCGACGCGGTTCCATGAGGAGTCAGTTCCCGGACAGGCGGCACCGAAGACCGACTCTATCGTAAACGCGGGCCCGCTGCGGAGCGGCGCCGCCTGCCAACGCCGGGGCGGCACGACTACACTGTCGCGGGATGGACGCCCTCCGCACCGCCCTCGTCGTCGTCGCGATCCTCGCCCCCGGCTGCCGGCGAGGCTACGTCATCGATGTGCCGCGGAACCGCGTCACCTACCAGACCTGGGACGAGGGCAACGGCACGCAACGCTTCCCCGTGATCGGGGCCGATGCGGCCACGTTCGAGGCCTTCGAGATTCCGGGCGCAGGCGGGGATTTCGGCCGTGATGCCCGCAAGGTGTTCGAGCGCCAGCACAAGATCGAATGGGCCGATCCCAAGTCGTTCCGCTTTCTCGGGTCGAACTTCCGCGCCGATCGGGCGGTGTTTCGCGACGACCGGGCGATCTTCATGCGGCATGGCATGAGCGGGAACATCGTCCGGGTGGAAGCCGCCGATCCCGACACCTTTACCCGGATCACGCCCGGCGTGTGGCGGGATCGGGAGCGGGTGTTCTACGGGCTGCAGGGCTTCGTGCCGCGGGACATCGCGTCGTTTCGGCTGCTCGATCGCGCCGGCTGGACGCGGGACGACAAGGCGTTTTATTGGTATGACCGCGAACTGCCGGGCGCCGCCGCAGACTCGTTCGTGATCTGCGCCGCAGACGACACGTTCGCCCGCGACGCGAAGACGGTGTATTGGAAGGGCTGGCCGGTGCCGGGGTGTGATCCGGTGACCTTCCAGCCGGTCCGCCCTCCGGGCCGGTCGCGGGCCTGGCAGGAAGACGGCCGTCTCTGGGACCACGGCGGCCGCACGGATCGCGAGGAATGGATCTTCCGCGTGGTCGATGAAACGAGTGGCGACGATCACCGCGGCCCGCCCCGGATGGCCTACCGCAGGCGTCCCCTTCCGGTGGCCATGCCATGAGTGAACCGGGAACGACGAAGCAGGCCGCGGTCCGGCTCCGCGCGGGTGCGACCGAAGTCGTTTTCCTCCGCGAGCACGATCGGTGGCGACACATCGTGACCGTGGCGGGGTGTGCACGGCTCGAGTCCGTCGAGGGGCCCGAGAACGCCGCCGCCGACCCGCGGTGGCCCGCGTCGCCGGTGCTCACGGAAGTCTCACTCGTAGGTGCGGCCGGGCGGCCCGCCATCGTCGGCCTCGGGCTGGCGGGACGGTCCCATTTCTCGGTGAGCGTCGCGGCCCACCCCGACCGTCCCGACACGCTCCTCTTCGAGGTCGCCTGCCGGATTCAGGAGCCGCCAGGCTGGCTCGGCTCGACCTACCGGGCGGCTGACGGCGGCTCCGTGCAGGCCGCGCCGCAGGCCGTCGGCACCGACCTGCCCCGGACGGTGCAGTGGTCGTACGCGGTGGGCCCGGGCGGAGTGGTTCCGCTCCCGACGGCGGCCGGACCGCGGCGGCCCTGACCGGACCTTGCGACGGCCCTGGCGATCGATCACATTCGGAGGGTTCCGCGACCGGCGATCGCCCGGTCCGACCCCGCCGGGAATCCAGGCATGTTCGACGTCATCGAGCGACTGAAGGCCGAGTGGACCGACAAGTACGTGGTCGTCGACTCTCCCGCCCCGGAACTGGCGCGGTTCGCCCAGGCCACGGGTTTTGTGAAGACGGTCAACATGAACGGCCGCTGCCTGGTCGAGTTCGACCAGTTCAACAACATCGGCTGGTACGACATCGATCCGGCTGCGCTGAAGATCGTCCCCAAGCCGCTGCCCAAACCGGCCGAGGCGAAGGAGAAGGCCGCCAAGCCGGCGGCCACGAAGGAGGCGGCCAAGCCCGCCGCCAAACCAGCCGCCGGTGCCGCCAAGAAGCCTTCGACGGCCGACATCCTGGCCGCCGCGCGGGCCAAGGGAGGCGCCGCTCCCGCCGCCAAGGAACCGACAGCCAAGCCGGCGGCCGGTGCCGAAAAACTCTCGACCGCCGAGATCCTCGCGCGGGCCCGCGGCGCGAAGGCCGCCGCAGCGCCTGCCGCCCCCGCCGAGGAGACTGCCGTCGAGGCTGCCCCGGAGCCGGAGGCCCCGCCCGCCGCGCCGGCGAAGAAGGCCGCCAAGGCCGCCGCTGGTGGCCTGCCCACGACCACGGCCGAGAAGATCGCCTGGTGCCGTCAACACGACGCCAAGGGCTGATGCGGCGGCGGCTCTCGGCCATGCCCTTCCCTTCCGGAGTCCCATCCGTGCCCTTCGCACTTCGCCTCTCCGTCTGTTTCGTCATGCTCGCGGCCGCGGGCTGCGGCCGCCTCGCCAGCCATCCGCTCGTGAAGGAGGCCAAGGAAGAAGTGCAGGCCAACGCCCGCGTCGCCGCGGCGCTCGGTGCGCCGGTGGCATGCGGCACGGCGGTCCGGGGCACGGCCAACGAGACCGACGGCATCGCGACACTGCAGTTCGACATCAAGGGCACGAAGGCCGCGGGCGTGGTCGTGGTCGAGGGCAAGAAGACGAAGAACGAGTGGGGCGTGACCATGCTGGAGCTGCGGCCGGCCGGCGCCGAGAAGCTCTCGCTGACCGCCGATCTCGAGGCCCGCACCGGCACCGACACGCCGAAGTTCGACCCGGCGGCGAAGCCGGGCACGTCGTCGTCGGCCGCGCCACCCGGCGACATCGAGATCGCCCTGCCCCCGGGCGTTCCCGGCCAGCCGTAAGGCGGAACCGGTGGAGTCACAGTTCCAAGAAGCCCCGGGTGGAAACCCGGGGACTCCGGGAACGAAAACCGCACCACTGTCCATGCCGCACGACGGCACGTGATTCCCCGGTTCGAACCTGCACCGCATGGCACGCGGGAAGCATGGCCACCCGGAGTCCCCCGGCTCCCGCCGGGGGCTTTTTGGGTGCGTGGCGTGTGCGGCCCAAGAAGCCCCGGGTGGAAACCCGGGGACTCCGGGAACGAAAACCGCCCCACTGTCCACGCCGCACGACGGCACGTGATTTCATGGCTCAAACTCCAATCGCATGGCATCTGGGAAGGCATGCCCCTGAAGCGCAGGTGTCTGACCGACGTTTCCCCCGGCTGCCGCCGGGGCTTTTTGCGTGAGCGCCAGGCCCGGAGGGCCGGGTCGAGCGCCGACAGGTGCGGCAGCCGGCCTTTCCAGGCCCTCGATGCCCAATCCATCGGCAACGGCAGACGGTCGCGGACGGACACTCACCCTTCCGGCGAGGCGGCGGGACGCACATCGTCGACCCGCTGGATGAGACTCACCTTCTGCCAGATCTTCTGGCACAGGCCGGTGGTCAGGTCCTCGATCTCTGCGACCGCCTCCAGAACGGCCGGGCCCTCGAACCATTGCACGTAGACCGCGGCCACCTTCCCGGTCAACGAGAGCAGTTCCGAACAGTAATCGAGATACCGGTTCAACTCGAAGGCGGTCATCGTCTCCCGAGGCGATG
>JAJTED010000065.1 GCA_021300535.1 Planctomycetaceae bacterium
GGGTGGAAACCCGGGAGCATGCTGCACGCAAACCCGCGGCCTCGTGCCGCGGTTCGCTTGGCGGGCCTGCGCCCGCTTGGATTCAACCCGGCCCTCCGGGCCTGGCACGCACACGAGAAGCCCCGGGTGGAAACCCGGGGACTCCGGGTACGAAAACCACCCCGCCGTCCATGCCGGATGACGGCACGCAATTTCCCGGTTCAACTCCACATCGGATGGCACCTGGGAAGGCATGCGACCCGGAGTCCCCCGGCTTCCGCCGGGGGCTTTTTGTGCCGTTCGCGCGTTTCAAGCTGATAGCAAGACTGGGAAACGCGCAACACCAAAAAGCGCAAGTCATCCATCTGGCCCAAGACTCTCGATGTGTGATGCGCAAATCCCGTGCCGAACGGGATTGCCTCCATGGCCTTTGTTCACTTGGCCGACCGGAGGATTCGCAGACCTCGGCGCAGCCGAGGCAACGCCGAGGGTTTTCCCGGTCGGCATGCCTCGCATCCTGCTCGGGCAGGCTTCTTCCACAGTCTGCTAGGGTGTCGCCCCGGTGGTGGGGAAAACCGCAGACTCCGAGCCCCGCTATCGAAGGTTGGGGAGCCACGGACGGCGCTGGCGACGCTCACGGCCTGCATGGACCGGCTGGCGGACGGTCGACGGCGAGCGTGAGGAAGTGGGCCGCGCAGCTGATGCACGGGTCGTAGTTGCGGATCAGATGTTCGCAGCGGCGGGCGGCCTCGGGCTCCGGCAGATCGAGCACGCCCGGAATGAAGGCCCGCAGGTCGGCCTCGATGCAGGCGAGGTTTTGCGACGTCGGCGGCACGATCGTCGCCGCGGTGACGAGGCCGGCAGCGTCGATGTCGTAGCGATGCCAGAGCAGGCCGCGGGGCGCCTCGACGGCGTGGCTGCCCGTGCCCGCGCGCGGCGCGAAGTCGATGCGGCAAGGGGCGACGGCAGCGTGGCACGTGCGGGCAATCTCGGCCGCCTCCTCGAACGCGGCGGCGATCTCCACCAGCCGCACGCCGATGCTCTGGAAGGTGTCGCGGCAGGGACCAGCGAGGTGGGCGTCGGCCGCGCGGCGGGCCGTCGGTGGAAGGCGGTCGCGAAACAGGTTCAGCCGCGCCAGCGGGCCGGTGAGGTAGGGCCGGCCGCCGGTCGTCGCGTCCGGCTCGGTGTGCAGGCAGTGCAGGCCGGTCGAATGCGGCACCTGCCGCTCCACGAAATGCGCAGGGAATGCGGCGCAGGGGATGTCGAGGCCCGCGGTGGAGACGATCCGCGGGCCGGCCTCCGTGTCGGCGGCGAGATAACCGGTGGCCGGGGCGACGGCGACGCATTCGTAGTCCTGGGGAAACGCGGGCGCGGTGAACGTGCGGACGACGTCGAGGGCGGCGAGCGCCGCGGCCCGGCCCCATTCGAGGTCGGGCACCAGCCCGCGGATCGCCACCGGATCGGGAGCGCGGTGAAACCCGCCCACCCCGACGTTCACCGGATGCACCGCGCGGCCGCCGAGCACTTCCAGCATCCGGCAGCCGATCTCCTTCATCCGCAGCCCGTTCTCCACGAAGCCCGGCAGCCGCGCCGGAATCTCGAAGCCGCTGTCGAGGCCCAGGTAGTCGGCCGCGTGCAGGAGAAAGACGTGGACGGCATGGCTTTGGATCCACTCCGCGGCCAGGAGCAGCCGGCGGAGGAGCCGCAGCTCGGGCGTGATGCGGATGCCGAGGGCGGCCTCCAGGGCGCCGCAGGCCGCGAGCTGATAGGCGACCGGGCAGATGCCGCAGATCCGCGCCACGATGTCGGGCACCTCGCGGACATCCCGGCCCACGAGGAGCCGCTCGAAGAACCGCGGGGGCTCGAAGATCGCGAACTCGACGATCTCGATCGTGCCATCGGGACCGATCCGCACCCGCAGGCTCCCGGCACCCTCGACGCGGGCCAGCCCGCGGACGTCGATGCGGCGAACGAGAGCAGACCGTGACCCCGCGTCGCTCACGGCCGGGGCTCCGCGTTGGCCGCGGCGTCCGCCGCCTCCAGCCGGTCGCTTTCCGTGCGAAAATCGTCGGCCCATGGGGTGAACGAGCGGAGGAGTCGCACGAGCCGATCCCGCGGGGTGCCGTGGCGCTCGTAAAAACCCGTCAGCGACACGAGGTTCGGCTGGGGGCCGGGGCCGAAACAGCCGAAGCACTCGCGGTCGCAGGCCGGGCAGAGCCCGCCGCAGCCGGCCTGTGTCACCGGACCGAGGCAGGGAATCCCGCGGGCCACCGCCACGCAGACCGTGCCCCGGGCCTTGCACTCCACGCACACGCAGTGGGGGGCGACCCGGGGCCGGCGGCCGACGACGACCGCCGTGAGCAGTTCCACGAGCTGGCCCACGTCGATCGGGCAGCCGCGGAGCTCGAAGTCCACCGGCACGTGGGCGGCGATGGGTGTGCTGGTCGCGAGCGTCGCCACGTACTCCGGGCGGGCGTAGACGGCCGCGGCGTAGTCGGCGGCAGAAGCCCAGTTGCGCAGCGCCTGGATGCCACCGGCCGTCGCACAGGCGCCGATCGTCACCAGGAAGCGACACTGGCCGCGGATCTCGTGGATCCGCGCCACGTCGGCGGGCGTGGAGATCGAGCCCTCGACGAGGCCGACGTCGTAGGGACCGGGCAGATCGCGGGAACTGGCCTCGAGGAAGTGGTCGATCGTGAACCGGTCGGCGATCTCGAGGAGGCGGCCCTGGGCGTCGAGCAGTTGCAGTTGGCAGCCGTCGCACGATGCGAACTTGAAGACGGCGAGCCGCGGTCGCGATGGAGCAGGGGGGATGGCGGTCACAGGTGCCTCACGGCGAGGAACGGGGCGATGCGGTCGTGGGAAAACACCGGGCCGTCGCGGCAGACGAACGTCGGGCCAAACTGGCACAGGCCGCAGAGGCCGGCCGCGCAGGCCATGTTCCGCTCGAGCGACAGGAAGATGTCGGTGGCGGCGAGGCCGCGGGCCCGGCCGGCCGCGGCGACGGCCCGCATCATCGGTTCGGGGCCGCAGCACAGGAGACTCGTGCGGCGCGGATCGAAGTCGAGGCCGGCGAGCAGGTCGGTGACGAGGCCGGCGGGGCCCGGCCAGCCGGCGGCGGGGCGGTCCACGATCGTGCGGATGTCGATGTCCGCGCGCACCCAGGCCGGATATTCGCGGGCGTAGAGCAGGTCGGCCGGCGCGCGGCCCCCGACGAGGAGCCGGATCCGGCCGAAGTCGCCGCGGCGGCGGCCGACCGCGACGATCGCCGAGCGCAGCGACGCCAGCCCGACGCCGCCGGCCACCAGCACCACGTCGCGGTCGCACAGGGCGTCGAGCGGCCAGGGTTTTCCCCAGGGGCCGCGGAGGAAGACGCCCGCGCCGGGTCGGAGCCGGGCCAGCGCGTGCGTGACGTTGCCCACGGCCCGGACGGTGTGGCCCACGGTGGCGGCGTCGGGGGCGGAGCTGATCGAGATTGCGGCCGCGCCGATGCCGGGCAGGTGGAGCATGTTGAACTGGCCCGGCGCGAAGTGGAATGGCCCGCCACAGTCGAAACGGTAGGTGGCGACGCCGGGCGCCTCGGGCTCGACGTCGACGAGCCGCGCGGGCCGACCGTGCCACGGGGACCGCGGTGGCGGAGCGACGCGGAACACGTTCATGGCCGGGCATCCGCGGCCCGGATCGCCGCCACCTCGGCCGTGAGGTCGATGCCCACCGGACACCACGTGATGCAGCGGCCGCAGCCCGTGCAGCCGGAGGTGCCGAACTGGTCGATCCAGCCGGCGAGCTTGTGCGTGAGCCACTGACGGTAGCGGGATGCGGTGGTGGGGCGGGGGCCGCCGCCGTGCATGTGCGCGTGGTCGAGCGTGAAGCATGACGCCCAGCGGCGCTCGAGGGTCGCCCGGTCGCCGGAGAGGTCGGGCACGTCCTCCACGGAATGGCAGAAGCAGGTCGGGCAGACGAGCGTGCAGTTGCCGCAGGCGAGGCAGCGGTCGGCGATCGCGGCCCAGTGGGGGTGCTCGAGGTTGCCGAAGAGAAGATCGCGGATGTCCGTCGTGTCGAGCGACCGCGGCGCGGCCGCGCCGGGCATGGCCTGGCGCGAGTGCATCCAGCGGCCGAGGGCCTGCGGAACGTCGCGGACCGCGGCGGTGTCGGCGGGCGTGCAGGGCGTGAGCGTGGCCCGGGTGGCGACGGCGGCGAGCAGGGCCGCGCCCTTCGTTGTGCCCGCCTCGATCGCGAAGCGGTCGTCGATCTCGGTGACGGCGAGGTCGAAGCCGGGCCCGGCGGCGGGGCCGCACTGCATCGAGTGGCAGAAGCAGGTGGCCGCGGCCCGGCGGCAGTTGACGGCCACGATGAACAGCCCCGCGCGGCGGCCGCGGTAGGTTGAGTCGGCGACGTCGGCGCGGAGGAAGACGGCGTCCTGGATCGCCAGGGCCGCGAGGTCGCAGCCGCGGACGCCGAGCACGGCCAGCGGCGCGGGATCGGGCACGAGTGGCTGCTCGCGCCAGCCGGCGCCGTCGCGGATGAACGTCGCGACCGGCTCCCGCGCGGGAAAGAGGAAGTTCTTGAGGGAGTGGGGCCCGACGACATGATCGAAGCAGCCCGCGGCCTCGTCGCGCCGCAGGCGGTAGCTGCCGCCGTCCTGGTCGTCGAGCCAGCCGGCGGGCAGGTCGGCGACGCACGCCACGTCGTCGAGCACGATGGCGCCGGCGGCGACGCGTGGGCCGACGACGCGGTGGCCCGCGGCGACCAGCGCGTCGATCACGGCCTGGAAGTCGGGCTTCGCGAGCCACTGCGGCGGGCCGATGGCGGCGGAGCAGGACATCGGAACGGGGCCCTCGCGGAGGTGGGCGGCGTCCCGGCCAACGGGCAATCATTCGCGGCGGGCCCCGGGCGGGGCAAGCAGCGGACGCAACAATCCAACAATCGGCACAGCCGGGGTTTCCGTGCCGTTGCGTCAGGGCGCGCCGGAGTTCATCCGGCCACCGTTCCAGGAAGCCCCGGGTGGCAACCCGGGGACTCCGGGCATGACAACCACCCGCCGTCCATGCCGCGGGCTTCGTGAGCATCTGGTGTTTCGAACCCGGAGCGCATGGCACGCGGGAAGGCATACGACCCGGAGTCCCCCGGCTTCCGCCGGGGGCTTTTTGTGGCCGTCACACGGGTGGTCGATTGTGGCCGTGACACGGGTGGTCCGTTGTGGTGGGGGATGACACGTGTGTCCCAAGAAGCCCCGGGTGGCAACCCGGGGACTCCGGGGATGACAACCACCCCGTTGTCCATGCCGCGGGCTTCGTGAGCATCTGGTGTTTCGAACCCGGAGCGCATGGCACGCGGGAAGGGATACGACCCGGAGTCCCCCGGCTTCCGCCGGGGGCTTTTGGTGGTCGTGACACGGGTGGTCCGTTGTGGCCGTGACACGGGTGGTCCGATTGTGGTCGTGACACGGGTGGTCCGTTGTGGTGGGGGCTGACACGTGTGTCCCAAGAAGCCCCGGGTGGCAACCCGGGGACTCCGGGCATGACAACCACCCCGCCGTCCATGCCGCGTCACTTCCGGAAGACTCCGCCCTACGAGCAGCGCGGCAAGACAACAAAAAAGCCACGCCGACTTGCGCCGGCGTGGCTCTCGTTCGTCGTGTTCGTCGTGTCAGGCCGGGGCCGCGTCGTTCACTCGCGGCCCCGCAGGGCAGGTCAGCCGAGGTAGTCGTCGGTTTCGACGGAGCTATGCACCCGGGCTTAGCGGCGGCGCCGCGTCCACTGGAGCATCGCGAGGCCACCGATCCCGAGCCCCGCCATCACCAGGCTGGACGGCTCTGGGACCGCCTCGACCGTGATGCCCAGTTTGGCACCTGAGGGATAGGAACTCCACGTTGCCCCACCGTCCGAACTCTCCAGAGAACCGCCGGTGGGGAACGTGTAGCCGCTGCTATTGAGCCCACTTGGCGCGATGTCGGCGGTATTGCGGAGCCACGAAAAGTAGCTGCCAGAAGAGGCGTTAATGTCTTGGACCGTCACCCAGTATGTGTTGTTCGCGATAAGCGGCACGCTGCCCAGGCTGAAGTTGAGAACCCCATTCGGGCCGAGGAGGCTTGTGCCGGTAGCGATCAGGGTCCCGGTGGGAGAACCGGCATTGTCGGCGATCACGTTCAAACGTCCCGTAGAATACGGAACGACGTCTCCCAAGCCGACGCCGACGTTCGTGAGGGTTAAGTAAAGCGGGTTCGCGCCGGTCGTGAAGGCGACCGCATATTGGTAGCCGGGCTGTCCAGTGACTGTAGATCCCACCTGAGCGACCGACCCCGGGTCGAGTTGGCCCGTTCCCGTCGCACCGAGGTTGCCGAAGACGATCTCGGCCCGGGCGTTGAAGGAGCAGAGCGTGACGGCCGCGAGCGTGGCGGCAGCGCCGAGGGTGCGGATGAAGAACGACTTCCGGTTCATGAGACAGTTCCTTTCAGAAAAGTGCCGGACGGCCGGGGACGCCGAACGGGAAAACGACGAACGACGAACGAACGACAGGGGTTGAACGACCCCTTGGAAGGCGGGGGTGGCCGGGGCGGTGGAGGCCGAGGCCGACTGCGGCAAAGTCGCGGTTTGCCCGTGAATACCTGCAAAACAGGGCCCGCTCACCAGGTTGGTGACCGACTCACCAAAATGGTGAGACCGGATGGCCCTGGAACCGTCGATCGGGCGTGGGCGGACGGCGGACCCAGTGTGGGCCGACCGGCTGCGAACACGACTCTGACGGCGGTCAAACACGGGGAAATCCTTGCAAACTGCGCGAAACGGGGACGGAGGCGAAACCGGACGATGGACCCGCCGGATTGACCTCCCCAAGCCGAAAACACCATCTACTGACGCCGCGGACGCACTTCCTCGGAAGTGAGCCCGACGGCAGAGACGACCATGGAGAACAACTCCGCGAACAACGAGTGTGGAAGCCTGGTGTCAGGGGGTCAGCCGCTGCGGCCTCGTCCTGATGGCCGAAAAGGAAATGCATGCGGCGTGCCAAAGGCGCAGAATCTTTGGGGTCGCTTAGAAAGACGCTGGTTTTTCCGATTTTCTCCCCCCGCCCGTTCGCTCCAGGAGCCGTCGATGCGAATCACTATTTTGGATGGTCACACGACGAACCCCGGCGACCTCTCCTGGGAGCCGCTGGAGCAGATCGGCGACTGTGAGGTTCACGCCCGCACGGCGGCCGCCGACATCGTCGCCCGAGCAACCAGAGCCGACGTCGTGCTCACCAACAAGACGCCGCTGTCGCGCGAGACGATCGCCGCGCTGCCGGATCTGAAGTGCATCGGCGTGCTGGCGACGGGCTACAACATCGTCGACATCGCCGCCGCGCGTGAGCGGGGCATCCCCGTGTGCAACGTGCCCGAGTACGGCACGCCGAACGTGGCCCAGGCCACCTTCGCGCTGCTCCTCGAACTCACCAATCGCGTCGGCCACCATGCGGCGCTTGTGCGCGCGGGCCGCTGGACGGCCGGCCCCGACTTCTGCTTCTGGGAAGGGGAGCTCGTCGAACTCGCCGGTCGCACGCTCGGCATCGTGGGCTACGGGCGGATCGGCCGGGCCGTGGCGACGATCGGCCGGGCGTTCGGCATGCGGATCCTCGCCTGGCGGCGGAACCACGGCGGCGACCCGGAGTGCGTGGCGCTCGACACGCTGCTGCGCGAGAGCGACGTCGTCAGCCTTCACTGTCCGCTGTCGGCGGCGACGGAGCGGCTCGTGAATGCGGCCACGCTGGCAACGATGAAGCCGACCGCGTTGCTGGTGAACACGGCCCGCGGCGGGCTCGTGGACGAGGCGGCTCTCGCCGCGGCCCTCGATGCGGGCCAGCTGGCCGGCGCGGGCCTCGACGTGCTCTCCGTGGAGCCGCCTCCGGCCTCCAACCCGCTACTCGCGGCGCGAAACTGCATCATCACGCCGCACGTCGCCTGGGCCACGCGCGAGGCGCGGCGGCGGCTGATCGCCGTGACGGCCGACAACGTGCGGGCCTTCGCGGCTGGCACGCCCCGGCACGTGGTCAATCCCTGACCAGTGCCCGTGAAGGACGTCGCCATGGCCGAGCAGCTCTGGTGATGCGGGATCCCGGTGACGCTGATCGGGGGCATGGAGGGCCCGTCGAAACCGATCGCGGCAATCGAGCGGGTGGCCCGCATGCCAGAGCGAGGTTGCCGGCCGCGACAGCCGGCCTCCAACCCGTGCGGCGGCGCGGAGTATCATGCCCGCTCCGGACCGAACCATCCGCCACACGTCGTCAGGTGCCGCCGTGCCAGCCCCCACGAGTGCCCGTCCCGTCCCGTCGTCTCGGTTCGCAGCCTGCGCCAGTCGGGCAGCCGGATTGATGGCCGCCTGCGCCGCCCTGGCGGTTCCATGCTTGCCGTTCAACTCCGCGGTGATCGCGGGCACCTACAATCCCGACCGCGCCATCGGCGACGTCGTGCCCCCCTGGAAGGATCTCCCCGGCACCGACGGCCGGCTCCACTCGTGGAACGACGTCGCCGACCGCGACGCCGTGGTCGTGGCCTTCACCTGCAACAGCTGCCCCTACGCGGTGGACTACGAGCGGCGGATCGACGACCTGGCCCGAAAGCATGCCGGCAAGGAAGCCCGCGTGGCGGTGGTCGCGATCAACTCGAACCTCATCCCGGAAGACGCGCCCGCGGCGATGAAGCGGCGGGCCGCGGAGCGGGGCTTTTCCTTTCCCTACCTGTTCGACGGCTCGCAGGAGGTCGCGAAGTCGTTCGGCGCGGTCCGCACACCGGAGTTCTTCGTGCTCGACCGCGAGCGACGGATCGTCTACATGGGCGCCTTCGACGATGCCACCAAGCCCGGCGACGTCACAAAACGCCACGTCGAGGACGCGATCGCAGCGGTGCTCGCCGGCCGCGAGGTGGCCGTGCAGGAGACCGCGCCGGTGGGCTGCCTGATTCGCTTCGACCGCAAACGGACTCGCCGGTGACCCGCACGACGAGGCGGCGCCTGGCTGCCGCCCCGCTGCCGGAGGTCAGGGCGCCGTGACGGCGGGCTCGGGCGGGGCTTCGGTGGTCGCCTTGCCGCGGCGGGTGGCGGTGACGGCGAGCGATCCGCCCACGGGCACCTCGTGCGCGCCGGCCACGATCGCGGCCGTGGCCGTGAGGGCGACGGCGTCGCCGTCGGCGTCGAGCCCACCCTGTTGGAGCAGGCTGTCGAGATAGGGCTTCACCGCGCCGCGGAGCGTCTTGTCGGAGGCGGGCCGGGAGGTGTCGCCGACGAAGTTTCGCAGGTCGCCGCCGGCGAGCACATAGCGGCCGCGGCGGGCGTCGAAGAACGGATCGGGAAAGGAGAACGTGGCGGCCGTCGCTCCGGTGGCCGCGTCGCGGACCAGCAGCCGCAGCGTGGCCTTGACCGGCGGGATGAACGAGTCCGGCACCGTGATCGTGATCGCGTCGCACGACGTCGTGAAGAACTCGTCCACTTTGGCGGCCGGCACGGATGCGGTCTTCGTGACGCCGAAGGTGAGGCCGATCGTGCAGCTTGGCTCGAAGGCAGGCATGCCGCCACCGCCGGTGGCGCGGCGTACGACCGGCACGAGCAGGTGGCCGCTCACGCCGTAGGGCGTGGCAAGATGGATGTCGACGAACTCGCGGCGGTTGCAGTCGAGGTCGCAGTCGGCCGCGGAGCCACAGGCCGCGGGCGGGGAGGCGGGCATGCCGGGCGGCGGCAGCGGCTCGGCCGCGGAGGCGAGCAGGAGACCTGATCGGCGGTGCGCCGTGGCCGCCTCGCCGGGGCAGGCGGCGGGCACGATCGGTACCGCACCGGCCGGCACCTCGACCTCGATCAGGTCGCGCGACAGGGGCCGGAAGCGGGCCGGCCGGCCGCCGGCGATGACCCGCGTGTCGAGCACGCTGAAGCCCTTGCCGACGAGAAACAGCGTCGTGCTCCCGGCCGGGTCGATGCCCGGCGCGCCGTACCAGCCGAGCAACTCCGGGGCCAGGTCGGTGATGCCGGCATTGAAGAGCTCGAAGCCGCCGGCCGTGTTCTCCTCCGGGATCATCGCCTGGAGAGACTGCAGCGGAAGTCGATGCCGGAGCTGGTCGGCGATGCGCAGCAGCCGGGCGGACTCGCCGTCGTGGCAGCCGCCGCGGCCGCAGGCCGCGACGCTGGCGTGCAGTGCCTCCACGGCCCGCTCCATCGCGACCGCCTGCCGGACGTCGGGTTCGGTCGTGCCCGGATGGGCCAGGGAGAACCACTTCGTGCGCACGTCGAGCGTCACCCAGGGAACGAAGGCGGGCATGACGACGATCGCCGTGCATTCCCGCTGCCCCGGCTCGAGCCGCCGCCGGGCGAGATCGGCGGCGGTCGTCGGGCCGCAGATCGTCTCGCCGAGCGCGGCCAAGCCGCCGCGTGTGGGAGGCGTCTGCACGCGCGGGTAGAACTGCCAGCCGAAAGTGTCGGAGCCGTGCGAAAAGCCGACGGCGGTCTTGTTGAGTGCGATCACCGCCATGTCCTGCTCGAGGCGGCGGGTGAAGCGGGCCATGGCCTGGGCGTTGAGCCGGCCGGAGGCGGCGGCCGTGGCCATCGCAATCTGCAGTTCGCGGCGCCGGGCGTAGGCGTCATCGACGTTCTGCTCCTCGCTGACGGGATCGAGCGCGAAGACGCGGATCGGCCAGCGGCAGCGCACGTAGTCGGCGAAGGCCGCGCGGGCCTCGGCCGCGGGGCAGGGGCCGTAGAACGGGGCCGGCCGCACGTCGAGCGGCGCGGTGCGGCCGCGGGCCGTGGCCGACTCACGGACGTCGGCGGCGAGCCGCTCGTCGAGCAGGGCCGACTCCACGAGGATGCCCCAGGCGAGCACGGCCGTCTTCGTGCGGCACAGCGGCGCCACCGGCTGCTCGGCCGCGCAGCAGACACCGGCGGGATCTGCGGCCGACAGGGAGGGGATCAGCTCGGGCCCGGCGTCTGCGCCGGTGCCGATGCCGGCGAAGAACCGGCACCGCGCGGCGGCGAGGTCGCGGACCTGCCGCCCACGGACCAGGGCCGCCAGGTTCCAGGCGGGCAGTTCGTCCCACACATGCCGCCGCGCGTCGACGGCGAGAAAGTCCCAGGCCGACTCCAGTTCTTCGGCGAGGTGACCGCGGACGTCCATGTAGCCGATGCAGGGTGCGTTCGCGGGATGGTTCGCCAGGGCGACGCGGGTGTGATGGATGAGGATCGCGATCTGCTCGATGCCGGCCACGTCGGCCAACTGCGTGAACGGGATCGGCAGCCGCGACCGCCGCGTCTTCACGCTCGGGGCCGGCGAGGGCGTGATCGCGGGCAGCTTCGCCCGCAGTCCGTCGACCGCGGCCAGGAAGCCGCGGCGGGCCTCGGCCGGCGCGGCGGCCGCGGGGGCGGCGCCGGTGATCGTGGCGGCCCAGGCGACGCACTCCGGGTCGTTCACGCACCACGTCAGCGCCGGCGCGATCATGTCCACCAGATCGTTGATCACGAGGCTGCGGAACGTGACGGGCAGGAGATCATCGCCGAGCAGGGGCGCGGCGGTGACGGTGATCTCGGCGGCGTATCCCTGCTGCGTGCGCTTGCCGGGCAGGATCGAGACGGGGATGCGGACGAGGTTGAGCGCGTAGCCGGGGGCGTCGGCGGAGTCGTCGCCTTCGTTGATGCGGCGCAGTTGATTGAGGTGGTTCAGATAGCGGGAGAGCTGGTCGAGGTGGACGGTCGGCTCCAATGCCAAAGCCTGCTCGTCGAATTGCAGGGCGGCCGGATTCGGCACGGCGGCGAACGGGGCGGTGCGGGCGATGACGACCGGATCGGCCCGGCCGCCGGCCTCGTTCGTCGTGGGCAGGAGCCCCTGGATCGAGGTGACGACGTTGTTGCTCGTGGTCATCTCGGGCACCGCCACGTCGGCAGTCGGCCGCCGCCGGCCGGAGGCCGACTGCATGGCGAGCGCCAGGCCCGTGAAGGCCTGATCGCTGCGGCGGATGGCCGCGCTGGTGCGCTCCGTGAACGCGCCGAGCTGCCGCTGCATCTGCTGTTCGTAGTCCACGCGGTGCCGCGTGAGCCGGCTCTGCCCCCAGACATCGGGCTGCTTCGCGACGATCGAGCCGGAGGCGTCGAGCTGGTGCTCCAGCCAGGCGATCCGGGCGGAAAGGTCGGCCAGGCACGGGTCGGTCGCGGGCGGTGGCGGTTGGCGGTGGGCCGCCTGCAGCGGCGCCGCCACTGTGCGGCGCAGCCAGGCAGCGACCTCCCCGGCCGTGGCCGGCCCGAGCGGTCCGCAGGCGGCGACGGCGACTGCCGCGCGAATGAACGGGTGGCAGATCAGTCGCGGCATCGGCGGCATGCTCCAGACGAGGGGCTGCGGGCGAGGGGTGAAAGCCCTCAAGCAGATCGGCCGGCATGACCGATCGATTGAGCACCGGCCGCACCACCGGGGAGGTCGGGGTCAGATTGCGCACCTTTCCAGGAGCCTTCGTCGTGCCGCGCGTCGCCTGCCGCCGTCCGATCCAGTGCATCGTGCCTCCGTACATGGTCGAGCACATGGCCCGGTCGGCCGATCCCAAGCTCCGCGAGCGGGCGGTCGTGGACATGGCGCGGTCGAGCGCGGTGCGGGCCGTGCGCACCTTCTCCCAGCAGATGCCGGCGCTGCTGGCCACCGCCTCGCCAACCGGCCGGAAGCATCGGCTCGTGTACGACGCCCGCAAGAAGGACGTGCTCCCTGGCAAGCTCGTCCGCGCCGAGGGAGACCCGAAGACCGCGGATCCTTGCGTGAACGAGGCCTACGACTATTCCGGCGACACGTTCGACTTCTTCCTGGAGCGGTTCGCCCGTAACTCGCTCGACGACGACGGCATGACGTTGATTTCGAGCGTCCATGTGGGGGAGGCCGACGGCCGCGATCGGTTTCAGCCGATGAACAACGCCTTCTGGGACGGCGCCCAGATGGCCTACGGCGACGGCGACGGCGAGGTCTTCCAGTGCTTCACGCGGTCGCTCGACGTGGTAGCCCACGAGCTGACGCACGGCGTGCAGGCCTTCACGAGCAACCTCGCCTATCGCGGGCAGTCGGGCGCACTCAACGAGCATTTCGCCGACGTGTTCGGCGTGCTGGTGCGGCAGTGGCGGCGGAAGGAGTCGGCCGACGAGGCGAGCTGGCTGGTGGGCGCGGAGATTCTCGTCGCGGCGAAGACGCGGCGGGCGATTCGCGACATGGAACACCCCGGCACGGCGTATGCCGATGACCCGGCGCTCGGCAGCGACCCGCAGCCCGATCACATGGATCGGATCTACACCGGTCCCGCCGACTCCGGCGGCGTGCATCTCAACTCGGGGATTCCGAACCGGGCCTTCGTGCTCTGCGCCCAGTCCCTCGGCGGCCCCGCCTGGGAGACGCCGGGGGCGATCTGGTACGAGGCGCTGCTGCAGTTGTCGCGGACCAGTCAGTTTTCTGACATGGCGAAGCTCACGGCCCAGATCGCCGGCGATCGGTTCGGCGCGGCGACCAAGAAGGCGGTGCGGGCCGCGTGGAAGAAGGTCGGGCTGTAGCGCACGGGCGGCTTCGCATGTCTGGAGGCTTGCTCCACAGGGGGCTGACCGCGCGGCTCGGATGTGGCGCACGCCTCCAGGCGTGCAAATGCGGGAATGGTTTGCAGAGGCGGATGGGCATTCCCTCGGCTCGCGCCTTTTGATGTTGCGTGTTCCCCAGTCTTGCTCTCAGCTTGACACGCGCGAACGGCACAAAAAGCCCCCGGCGGGAGCCGGGGAGGATGTTGCACGCGAACCTGCGGCCTCATGCCGCAGTTCGCTTGGCGGGCCTCCGCCCGCATGCAGACAACCCGGCCCTCCGGGCCTAGCGCTTCCACAAAAAGCCCCCGGCGGG
>JAJTED010000066.1 GCA_021300535.1 Planctomycetaceae bacterium
GCCACGCGGAAGTACGCCCGCAAGAAGGTGTTCGAGATCAAGAACTCCGGTGACAAACCGGTGAAGCTGCTCGTCGAGCATCCGCGGGACGGGGGCTGGAACCTCGTCGCGCCGAAGGAACCGGCCGAGACGACCCGCGACCGCTACCGCTTCGCGGTCGTGGCGGAGCCTGGGAAGCCCGTGAAGCTCGACGTGGCGGAGGAGCGGCCTGACGTGCAGCACGTGGCCCTCACGAACCTCGACGACAACCTGATCCTGTTCTACTCGCGGGCCAAGGTGACGAGCCCGGCCGTGAAGGAGGCGCTCGAGCAGGTGATCGCGAAGAAGCGGGCCATCGAGCAGATCGTGCGCGTCAAGCAGGAAAAGGAGCGAGAGATCCAGGTGGTGGAGCAGGAGCAGAACCGGATCCGGCAGAACATGGCCCAGCTCGACCGCACGAACGAACTCTATGCGAAGTACGTGAAGAAGTTCGCCGAACAGGAGGACCGCGTGGAGACGCTCCGCCAGGAGATCACGGCCCTCATCCGTCAGGAGCAGGAGGCGCGAAAGGCCCTCGACGAGTTCGTGCTCAAGACCGAGTTGAACTGACCGACTGCAGTCTCCATATATGCATGGGGTGTCGGATCGTACGCACACCCGGTGTCCCCGGGTTGCCACCCGGGGCCGGGGCTTCTTGGACACGCACAAGAGCCCCACAAAAAGCACCCGGCGGGAGCCGGGGGACTCCGCGTCGGGGCGGATACCAGTCACCATTTCCAAGCGGCAGTCTTGCAAACCCGAGGTTTTGCTGACGGCGATTTGTTCCAACCCCAGGAGTTCCCCGATGACCACCCCCATGGTTCGCACCACCTGCAGCACCGCGATCGCGGCCGTCTGTCTCTGCCTTTCCACGACCGCGTTTGCGGACACCGCGTTTGCGGACATACCGCCTCCCGACTCTCCGGCGGCCCAACGGCGCCAGGCGGTGCCGCTGCGGATCGCGGAACATGCCGAGGCGGAGGTCCATCGGATCGTGATTCCGAAGGCCGTGCTCGCGAAACTCGCCGGTGACCTGCCGGATGCCGGCTCGATCGCGGCGGCGACGCCGACCCGCAGCATCGTGGCGGCGCTCGCGGTCTCGGCGGCCGTGGCCTGTGGGCTCGTCGCCTTCCGCCGCAGCCGTGCGGACCGACTCGCGGCCGTCGTGATCTGCGGCCTGTCGCTCGCCGGCGCAGGAGCCGTGCTCCTGGGCGAGCCGGCATTCGCCGACCTGGCATTGCCCGGCCAAGAACCGCGGCGACCCCGGCCCCAGCCCGTCGTCACGGAGCCCGAGTCGGTCACGCTTGCGCAGGGGGGCAGCGTGATCCTCGAGGTCGGCGCCGCCGATGGCGATGCCGTGGTCCTCGTCGTCGGCAAGGCCGCGGCGAAGCCGAAGTAGCGTCCGGTTCCACCTGGGCCCATCGCCATGGCGACCCTCACCCACCCCGCCGCAGCCCAGCGACCCGCAACGCCCGCCGCCGACCCGGCGGCGGCGTTCGCGGCCGCTGCGGTCGCGGTCGTCGCCGCGGCGGCCCTGCTCGCCGGCTGGTTTCCGATCGGTTTTTCGATCGCGATCGTGTTCCTGTTCGCGGGGCCGCACAACTGGCTCGAGGCCCGCTACTTCATGACGCGGATGCCGGCCCGCTGGGGCCGGCTGCGGTGGTTTTTCACGCTCGGGATCGGCGGCGTCGTGGGGCTCGCGGCCACGATGATCGCCATCCCCTCGATCGCCGCGGCCCTGGGCGACGGCCGCGAGACGTGGCTCGTGCTGCTCGCCGCCTGGAACTCCGCGCTCGTGCTCTGGGCGGCGGCCCTCGCCGCGATCCGCCGCCGGCAGAACCCGCGGCGGGCCTGGCCCTGGCTCTGGCCGGCGGCCTTCGCCCTCGTGGCGGCGGCCTGGCTGTGGCCCTTGGGCTGGAGCATCGGCCTCGTCTACCTGCATCCTCTGCTCGCGCTCGTGTTTCTCGACGCGGCACTCGGCCGGCGGCGGCCGGAGCTGCGGCCGGCCTACCGGGCCTGCCTCGTCGCCGTGCCCGCGGCACTCGTCCTGCTCGCCCTCCGGCTCGGGCCGGCGGCCGACCTGCCCGGCACCGACGTGCTCACCGCCCAGATCACCCACCATGCGGGCGGCGGCGTCGTGCCCCACGTCTCGACCCACTTCCTCGTCGCGGCCCACACGTTCCTGGAGATGCTCCATTACGCCATCTGGTGCGTGGCCCTGCCGCTGCTCGCGGTGGGGGGCCGGCCGTGGCGGCTCGCGGGCGTGCCCCTGGCGCGAAGATCCGCCGCCTGGCGTCGCGGGCTGACGGCCGTGCTCGTCACCGGCAGCCTCGTGGTCGTGGCCTTCTGGGGGGGCTTCCTCATCGACTATCCGCTCACCCGCAGCCTCTACTTCACCGTGGCCCTCGTCCACGTGCTCGCCGAGGTGCCCTTCCTCCTCCGGGAGGCGTGACCCGGTGCCCCCCGATGCCGCCGCCCAGTGGGGCTTCCTGCCGTGGGGCTACCTCTTCACGGTGGCCGTCGAGTTGCCGCTACTGCTCGTGGGACTGTCACCACGGCACTCCCTCCGCGACCGCGTGCTCGCCGGCCTCGCCCTCACCGCATTCACCTACCCAATCGTGATCTGCGTGCTGCCGCCGCTCGTGTGGGCCCTGTGGGGCCGCGGCTGGTATCTCCTGGTCGCCGAGACGTTCGCGCCGGTGGCCGAGTGCCTTCTCTTCCGGGCGGCCTTCGGCCCGGCCCCGACCCGTGCGGCCGCGATCCGCGACGCCGCCGCGATCGTGCTTGCGAACCTCGCCTCGTTCGGCCTCGGGGAACTCATGAATGGGAGCTGAGTTCCCGCGCATCCGGACCACGGGAATGACGATGGCGCCACGGGACTCGGCGCACGCCGGCCGCATCGGCCTGAGCGGCCGCCGCCTCGGCATGCCCCCGATTCGTTTGCTCGGCCGACGAGCCTTGCGATCGGCCGGTGGCGAACCGCGCTGCCCGGCGGATAGTGTACGGCCGTTTACTCAAGCCGTCCACCTGCCGGGCCGCCCGTGGTCGCCGCGGTCGCAGAGTTTTCCGCGCGAAGCCGACGCCGCCCGCACGGACGTCCCGCGGAGTCCCGCCGTTACGAGCGACGTCGCCCCGAGAAGACGCCGGTCCACAAGATCGTGTAGAAAAACCTCGAGAGCTGGCTCGCCGGGCGGGTAGCCGCCGACCGCCCTGCCCCCGTCGCCGCACTCACGAAGATCTTCCGTGATGAGATCGAACGGTCGCTGTGGGCTGCGGGATCACGCTCCTCGACCGCGACGTGCCGAGCTATTTTCAGAGTCTCGAGCACCTGCTGCGATAGTGTGCCCGGCCCCCCTTCGCGCTTGAACGACTCTCCGTGAGCCGTGGTGCAGACGGCCGGAACACCGGCATCCGCTACGTGCTGCCGAGACGCTGGGTCACCATCTGGGCGGCCAACTGGATCGGACGGGGTCGTGGACGGAAGTCCACGCAACCGGGGGCCAATGGTGTCGTCGAACTCGCGCCGTTTGAGTTCTTGGACCGGCTCGCCGATCTCGTCCCGCCGCCGCGGAAGCACCGGCACAGGTATCACGGGGTGTTCGCACCGAACCACACGCTCAGGCGGGCCGTCACGGCGCTCGCGATCGGGAACGTCGGCAAAACCTCCGCCTGTCTCTCCCGCCCTTGGGCCGCCCGCCGACTGGGGCGAGCTCGTGCCGGTCCATGACGACCGCGACGCGATTCAAGCGCCGCCCGACGAGCTGCCCGCGATCGACATCTACAGCCTCTGACCGGTGCCGGACGCGAGGCATCAAGGCCCCGGACGGGCGACCCGGTAGACGGTCTGCGCCCAGGCGAGAAAATCGCCATCGCAAGCGGGTGCGGGGCGTTTCGAGAAACCCACTCCGGACGCCCGGGCCGCTCCTCACGAGGCGCACGAGTCGCTCATCAGCCGGAAGATCGTTGCGGAAGTGCGCTTGGCCGGACTATCCTTCGGCACCGCTTGCCGACTCCGTCGGCCAAAAACTGCCTGTTTCCCCGGGGCATGAAACCAGCCCCAATTTCGGTTAGGGTGAAACGATCGTGCGGGTCGTTCCGGTCGGGTGGACTGGCGAAGAAATACGGCGCGGTGAACTGCTCCCGCCCGAAGAACAAGGTGGACTATCACGCTCGAATCAAGGCAGCGGTGACCATGAGCTCATTGTCGATGCACCCCTTCACGCTTCGTCCCGGCCCGCGTTCCGCACAGCGTCGCGCGAACGGCCAACGGCAGACCCGGCCTTCCCGACTCCGCGCCGAGCGGCTTGAGCGGCGGCTGGCCCTGGCGGCCATTCCCTCCGCCACGATCAACGGCCCCGATCTCAGCGCCCTGATCGGCCAGGAGATCCCGCTGACCGTCACGTTCGACAACACGGCGACGGCCCCGTCCGACATCGGCTACGGCCCCTTCGTCGACATCGTGATGCCGGCCACGGGCGACGCGCCCCCGCTGCCCAATGACGGCATCTCGTTCAAGCCCAATAGCGCCACCTACAACGGCCTCTCGCTCGCCACGACGGTGCTCACCTTCGACGCCCAGGGCCAGGCGACGCACCCCTTCGCCAAGAACCCCGACGGCACGTCGCTCATCGTCACCGGCAAGCCGGGCGACCAGCTCGTGGTCGTGCAGCTCCCCTTCGGCAGCTACGGCCCCGACCAGCCGGCGGCGGAGATCAACTTCACCGGCGTGGTCAGCTCGCTCGCCCAGCCCAACAGCTCCTATCCCGTCACCGCCACGGGTGGATTCCAGTTCCAGACGGATGCGGCCGGCAATCCGACGGTGAACGTCGCCACGCTCGGCACGACCACGACCGACCCGATCCAGCCGCAGCTGTTCCGGATCAAGAAGACCTCGAGCGCTCCCGAGGCCGAGACGGCGACGGGCCCCAACTTCCAGCACACCTACACGGTGAGCATGGCGGTGGCCCCGCAACAGACGGTGACGAACCTGCAGCTCACCGACATCCTGCCCAACAACGTGCAGTTCGTGTCGCTGCTGACCGCGACGGGCAACGGCGCCACATCGGTCACGCCGGTCGCCACGCCCAGCACGACCGTGCCCGGCGGCACGCTCACGCGGCAGTTCAACCAGGTCCTCGGCACGGGCAGCGATTCGGACGTCGTGATGACATTCTCCTACTTCGTGCCCCAGGACAACGCTGCCGGCATCGACGTGATCCCGCTGGGCACCGGTGGCACCGCGACCGCCACGAACGTGGCCTCTGCGACCGGCACCTGGACGAGTTCCAACATCAACTACCCCGGCCCGCAGTCGATCACGAGCGACCCCGACGACGCGAGCGCCCAGCACACGCTCACGGCCCGCACCGTCGCCCTGCAGAAGACCTTCGCCGACCTGACCAACCCCGGCTCGCCGCGGGCCGGCGACCTGATCGAGTACACGCTCAACTTCCAGGTCAGCGACTACTTCGCGCTCGACAACTTCGACATCACCGACGTGATCTCCGACGGCCAGGAGTTCGACGCCACGTTCACGCCGACGCTCACCTACACGCAGAAGGCCGGGTCAGAGTCGTACACAGCCGTACCGTTCGCGCCGGCGAACGTCAGCGTCACGGTGAACGATCCCGGGAACGGCACGACGGACGTTGTGTTCAACGTCTCCGACCAGCTGGCGGCGCTCCGCGGCAGCGCCGACGGCGACCTGCTTGGCGCCGGCATACCGGCCGGCGGAACCGGCGGGCCGTTTCCCCCCGCGAACCCCTCCGGCCCGGGCACGCGGGGCACGATCAGGTTCCGGGCGCGGATCCTGGACGAGTACCGGCAGACGCCCCGGCCAGGTGCCGACGTCGTCCAGGGCGACGTGATGAGCGACGACGCCACCACGACGGCGACGGTGCTGGCGTTCTCGAACCTGTCTTCCACCTCGAGCAGCGTCTCCGATGGCAGTTCGCAGTCGTTCACGCTCGTCAGTGGCCAGGCCACCAAGAGCGTCTACGCGGTCGACGGCGTGCCCGTCTCCGGCACACCAGTCGTCACGGCCGGCGACGAAGTCACGTTCCGGCTCACCTACAACCTGCCGTTTTCAAGCATCAAGGACTACCAGATCACGGACTTCCTGCCGCTGCCGATCTTCGCGGCGCGGTCGCTCACCTTCGCCGGAGGCACACCCAGCGCGGCCGCTCCGGCGGCTGGCACGTGGAAGTGGGGTCCGACCGACACGTTCAGCGCGATCTCCGGCATCACGCCGACCGAGACGTTCAGCGCCGCAGCCAACAGCGTCACCTGGAGCTTCGGCACGTTCCAGGACTCGCAGGACCGGTCGGCGACGACCGACATCCTGTTCACCGTCACCGCCACGAACCGCCCCTTCGCCGACGGCCTCCTGCTCACCAACCAGGCCGAGCAGACCGAGCGGAACGAGACGGGGAACCTGCTCACGAGCAACACCGCGCTCGCCCAGGTGCAGATCTCCGAGCCGCTGCTCGACATCACCAAGGGCGTCGTCTCGACCACCAATGCCGGCGGCGTGTTCACGCCGCCTACGGTGGCTCCGGCGGGCGTCACCTTCTCGCAGCCCGGCCAGCCGGGCGCCGCCTTCACCGGCACGGTCACGTCGGGCGGGCTCTCCGCCACGCCGATCGATGCGAACCTCTCGAACGTCCTCGGCAGCGACCTGGTCAAGTTCTGCATCGTGGTCGAGAACACCGGCAGCGGACCGAACGGTGCGTTTGACGTCGCCATCAAGGACATCTTCGACAGCACGAAGTTCCAGATCCCGGCCGGCGGCGCGGGCCTCAACCTGCAGGTGACGGACGGCTCAGGGGCGGGGCTGCCGTTCACGGGCACCCTGTTCGGCAGCGGGATCACGCTCGTCGATCCGTCGGTCTCGATGGGGTCGCTCGACCCCGGCAAGACGACCGGCGGCACGGTGATCAACACCGGCGCCAACATCGCCATCATCACGTACGACCTGCAGTTGCTGCCGACGGTCGTGCCGAGCGACGTGATCCCGAACACGGCCACGCTTACCAACTACGCCTCCACGGAGGGCGGCCCCAACTTCCTTCCTCCGGCCGGCCTCTCCGACGACGCGACGGTGACGGTCCAGGCGCCGACCGTCGCCAAGACGCTCGTCGGCACGTCGATCGTCGATTCGTTCAACACGAACACGCAGGCGGTGATCGGCGAGATCGCGACCTTCGAGCTGTCGGTTGACGTGCCGCGCGGGACGACGCCCTCGGCCGTCGTGGTCGACTCGCTGCCGACGGGCCTGGCCTTCGTGCGGATGGTCGGCGCTCCGGTCGTCGATCCGGGTGTGACCTTCACCGGCTCGGCGACCCCGGTGCTGACCAACAGCGGCCGCACGGTCACGTTCAGCCTCGGCGACGTGACCAATGCCAACGCGGGCACGACGCCGCTGGGGATCACGCTCCGCTACGAGGCGGTGGTGCTCAACGTCTCGACGAACAAGGCCGGCACGCAACTGCGAAACAACGCCAAGCTCACCTGGACCGGCCACACGGAGCTGCCGGCCGCCCAATCGGGCCCGGTGACGGTGATCGAGCCCAAGCTCACGATCGACAAGGCAGTGACGCCGATGACGGCCCAGGCGAGCGACCTGGTGACCTTCACGATCGTGGTCGCGGCCAGTCAGACGACCGCCCACAACGTGTCGCTCTCCGACATCTTCCCGGGCGGCATCAGCTATGTCGCAGGATCGCTCCAGAACACCGCCGGTGTCGTCCCAACGACGCTCGCGACGGCCGCCGGCGGCAACTCGTTCACGGCCACGTACACCCAGCTCACCCCCGGCCAGACGAGCACCCTCACCTTCCAGGCCCGGCTCGCTGCCGACGTGGTGGCCGGCCAGGCCATCACCAACACGGTCACGGAGCAGTGGACGAGCCTGCCGGGCACCCCGGGCCAGATCACGCCCAACAACCCGAACGCCTACGAGCGGACCGGTTCCGAATCGACGGCGCAGGGTCAGCTCAACAACTATTCCACGAGCGATTCGGCGACCGTCACGGTGGCCCAGCCGACGGTGGCCAAGTCTCTGGTCACGACGTCCATCGTGAACGCGTCGAACACGGCCACCCAGGCGGTGATCGGCGAAACCGCCACCTACACGATCACGATGACCATCCCGCAGGGCCGCACCCCCGCCGCGAAGCTCATCGACCAGTTCGGGCCCGGCCTGGCCTACGTCCGCACGATCTCGGCCGTCAATGACGACCCGGCGTTCCTCACGGTGCCGGGCCTGACCAGCGCCCCGGTGCTCTCAAGCAGCGGCACGATTGCCACCTGGAACCTCGGCGACATCGTCAACACCGACACCAACAGCGCCACTGCCGAGACGATCACGTTCACGGTGGAAGCGGTCGCGCTCAACGTGAACACGAGCACGAGCGGCGTCCAGCTCGTCAACCGCGCCCAGGCCGGCTGGAACGGCACCAGCACGTCACCGCTGATTTCGAGCGGCCCGGTGACGGTGATCGAGCCCAAGCTCCAGACGACCAAGGCGGTCGCCGTGGGCGGCTTCGGCGGCAACGTAGGCGACCCCGTCACCTACACGATCGTCGTGCGGCAACTGGGCACGAGCGACACCGACGCCTTCGGCGTGACGCTCCGGGACGTGATCCCCTCGTCGATCGCGAGCCCGGTCCTCACGAGCGTCGTGGACACCTCGGGCGTCGTGACGACCGCGAACTTCAGTCTCGCGGGCAACACGCTCACCACGACCGGCACGGGCTTCGACCTGCCGAAGGAGCCCACCAGCCGCACGATCACGCTCACCGTGACCGGCACGCTGGCCGGTCCCGTCACGGCGAACCAGCGCATCACCAACACCAACGAGATCAAGTGGACGAGCCTCTCCGGTTCTTCCGGCCAGATCACGCCCAACAACCCCAACGCCTACGAGCGGACGGGCTCGGGCTCGACGACCCAGGGCCAGCTCAACAACTACGTCACCACCGGTTCGGCCACGTTCACCGTCAACACGGCTGATCTCGCGGTCGACAAGACCGTCAGCGACCCGACGCCGAACGTCGGCGACACCATCACGTTCGTTGTCACCGTGTCGAACCTCGGGCCCAACACGGCCCATGACGTCGAGGTGACCGACCAGTTCCCGCAGGCGGGCCTGCAGCTGCTCACGGCGACTCCCAGCCAGGGAACGTACAACCAGGGCACGGGCGTGTGGACCGTGGGCACGGTCGGGACCGGCGCCGGCAACGCCAAGACACTGACGATCACAGCCCGCGTCCTCGCCCCCGCAGTCAACACGATCCCGCTTTCGCAGACCAACGTCGCCACGGTGACCAACTCGGCCGAGCCCGATCCCAATCCGGGCAACAACAGCGACTCAGCGACCGAGACACCGAAGTACGCCGACCTCGGCATCAAGAAGACGACCAGCAACCCCACGCCCAACGTGGGGACGACGGTCACCTACACGGTGAGCCTCTTCAATCTCGGCACTTCGGCCGCGACGCGCGTCAAAGTGACGGACACTTTCCCGGGGAACGTCACGTACCAGAGCCACTCCACGCCCTTCGGAACGTTCGACCCGATTTCCGGCATCTGGGACGTCGGCACGGTGCCGCTGACCGCCACGGTCGCCAACCCGCTGACACTCACGATCCAGGCGCTGGTGAATGCCTCCGCACCGGGAACCACCCTGTTCAACACGGTCACGATCACCTCCAACGACGTCTGGGATCCCAATAACCGCAACAATTCGGCCAAGACGCCCACGACCGCCCAGGAGGCCGACCTCGTCGTCTCGAAGACGGTGGACGATTCCACGCCCAACGTGGGCGACAACGTCACCTTCACGGTCACGCTCAATAACCTCGGGCCGAGCCAGGCGGCCAACGTGGTCGTCAACGACCTGTTGCCGGCCGGACTGCAGTACGTCAGCCACGTCGCCTCCACCGGCACCTACGTGCCGGGGACGGGCGTCTGGACGGTCGGCACCCTGCCCGCCAGCACCACCAACACGCTCACGGTCGTCGCCACCGTGGTCGCGCCGACCTCCGGACAGGCCCTGCCCCTGACCAATACCGCCACGGCCACCTCGAGCACGCCCGACCCGAATCCCGGCAACAACACCGACGACAAGACCGTGACGCCCCTGCAGGCCGACCTGGCCGTGATCAAGATCGTCGACAATCCGACGCCCAACGTCGGCGACACGATCACCTTCACCATCGAGGTGGACAACTTCGGCCCCGACGCCGCCACGCAGGTCGCCGTCAATGACCAACTGCCCGCCGGCCTGACGTTCGTCTCGGCCACGCCCTCGACAGGCACCTATGCCGGGGGCGTCTGGACGGTCGGCACGGTCGCCGCCGGCGGCTCCGCGACGCTGACAGTCACCGCGACGGTGGACGCCCCCGCCTCCCCGGGCATCCCGCAGCCGGTCACGAACACCGCCACGGTCTCCGGCCGTGAGTACGACCCCGATCCCTCCAACAACACCGACAACGTCACCGAGACGCCCCAGTACGCGGATCTCGCCGTCACCAAGGTCGTCAGCGACGCCACGCCCAACGTCGGCGACACGATCACCTTCACGGTCACGCTCTCGAACCTCGGGGCTGACACGGCCACGAACGTCACCGTGCTCGACCAACTGCCGGCCGGGCTGCAGTTCGTGTCGGCGACGGCCAACGAAGGCAGCTACGACCCCGGCACGGGCATCTGGACCGTGGGCACGGTCGACACGCTCTTCGCCCGCACGCTCCAGATCGACGCGATCGTGCTGCCGCCCTCCTCGGGCGTGCCCCAGCCTTCGACCAACACGGCGAGCGTCAACACCAGCGACCAGTACGACCCCGATCCGTCGAACAACACCGACAGCGTGACCGAGACGCCGCAGTATGCGGATCTCGCCGTCGAGAAGATCGTCAGCAACCCACGACCCAACGTCGGCGGGCAGGTGACGTTCACCATCACGGTGCGCAACCTCGGCATCGATGCGGCCACGGGCGTGACGATCGCCGACCCGCTGCCGACCGGCCTGACCTTCGTGTCGGCGAGCCCCTCGGCGGGTACGAACTACTCGCCAAGCACGGGCGTCTGGCAGGTCGGCACGCTGGCAGCCGGCGGGAGCAAGACCCTTACGATCGTGGCCGCCGTCCCCGGGCCGGGCTCGTTCGAAAACGTCGCCGCCGTCGCGACGACGAACCAGTTCGACCCCGACCACACGAACGATCGTGACACCTCCACCGTGACGACGCGGTCGGCCGATCTGGCGGTCGCCAAGACCGTCAGCGACCCCACGCCGAACGTCGGCGACACGATCACGTTCACCGTCACGGTCTCGAACCTCGGGCCGGACTCGGCGAACAACGTTGAGGTCACCGACTATTTCCCGGCCGCCGGCCTGCAGTTTCTCTCCGCCACGCCCAGCCAGGGAAGTTACAACGCCGGCACCGGCGTCTGGACCGCGGGCACGGTGGCTTCCGGCGACTCAAAGACACTCGTCATCGCAGCCCGCGTGCTCGCCCCCGCGGTCAACACGATCCCGTCAGCGCGGACGAACGTCGCGACCGTCACCAAGGCCGACGAGTACGACCCCAACCCCGGCAACAACACCGGCACCGCCACCGAGACGCCGCTCTCCGCCGATCTCGGCGTCAAGAAGACCACGAACAACGTCCAGCCGAACGTGGGCGAAACGGTCACCTACACCGTGAGCCTGTTCAACCTCGGGACGGCTGCGGCCACGAACGTCGAGGTGACCGACGCCCTCCCGGCGAACGTGTCCTTCCTCTCGGCCACGCCGGCCGCGGGCACGCGGTTCGACGAGTCGCCGACCGGCGGCGTCTGGAGCGTGCCCTCGATCGCCCCGGGCCAGACGCTCGTGCTGACGCTCACGGTCGAGGCGGTCAACACGAGCGTGGCCTTCAACACGGTCACGATCACGCACAGCGACGTCTGGGATCCGAACAACCGCAACAACACCGCCCGCACCCCGACCGACCCGCAGGAAGCCGACCTGATCGTCTCCAAGACGGTGAGCGACACGGCGCCGAACGTGGGCGACAACGTGACCTTCACCATCACGCTCGAGAACGTCGGGCCGAGCACGGCCCAGAACGTCGCCGTGGCCGACCTGCTGCCGGCCGGGTTGCAGTTCGTGTCCGCGACGCCATCCGCCGGCACCTACACCGTAGGCTCCGGCGTCTGGACGCTCGGCTCCGTCGCCGCGGCGACCACGAACACGCTGCAGGTCGTGGCCACCGTGCTCGCGCCGGCTTCGGGACCGGCCCAGGCCCTGACCAACACCGCCACGGCGACGAGCACCACGCCCGACCCGAATCCCGACAACAACACCGATCAGTCCACGCTCACGCCCCGGTCGGCCGACCTGGCCGTGTTCAAGACGGTCGACAACTCCGAGCCGACGATCGGCGAACTCGTGACGTTCGAGATCGTGGTGGCCAACTACGGCCCCGACACGGCGACGCAGGTGACCGTCAACGACCCGCTGCCGAGCGGCCTGGAGTTCGTGTCGGCCGCGGCCAGCCAGGGTGCCTACGTCGCCGGCACCGGTGTCTGGACCGTGGGCACCGTTCTGACCACCGACACGCCCACGCTCTCGATCACGGCCAAGGTGATCCGCCGCACCGGCGGCACGGAGACGAATACGGCGACCGTGTCGGGCCGGGAATACGATCCCGACCCGTCCAACAACACCGACTCGGTGGACGTCGAGGTGCAGTCACGAGGCGTGATCGTGGGCACCGACATCGGCTGCATCACCGGCCCGTTCGTCCGCGTCATCGACCCCGACACCGGCGCCGACCGGATCATTCCCTTCTTCGCCTACGAGCCGCGGTTCCGCGGCGGCGTGCGGGTCTACGGGGCCGACGTCACGGGCGACGGCGTCCCCGAGATCCTCACGGCGCCGGGCCCCGGCCGGCCGGGACAGGTGCGGGTCTTCACCGAGACGGGCACGCCGCTGCCTCAGTACAGCTTCTTCCCCTTCGGACCCACGTACACCGGCGGCGTCGAGATCGCAGCCGGCTCGGTGACGGCGGCCGGAGCGATCCAGATCGTGGCGGCCCAGAACCGTGGCGGCACGGTCCGCGTCTTCAACGTCACGCCCGGCGCGGCGACACCGGTGGCCGGTGCGCCGGTGCGGCAGATCCAGCCCTTCGGCCCGCGGTTCCGCGGCGGCGTCACGGTGGATACGGCCGACCTCGGCACGTTCAGCGGCACCACGCTTACGGCCCCGACGCCGGACGGCATCCACGAGGTGATCTGCGGCAGCGGCCCGGGCATGCGGGCCACGGTCAACGTCTACACCGGCGTCAGCAACCCGCCGGCCCTGATCAATTTCTTCAATCCGATCGCCCCCAGGTTCAGCCGGGGCGTTTCCGTGGCCAGGCTGCCGTCGAGCGTGGCCAACACCGCCGACAAGATCCTCGTCTCCGCGGGCTCCGCCAGCGGGTCCCTCGTGGAGACGTACACGGGGCTCTCGAAGACCAGGCTGGCGGCCTTCAGCGCCTTCGCGGGGAGCCGCGCCGACGTGTTTTCCGCGGCCATCAGCGACACCGAGATCTTCAGCGTCGAGGGACAGCTCGGTCGCACGCGGGGCGTTCGCAAGAATCTGTCGACGACGGGAGCCGGGTCATACACGCTCCCACAGTCGACGGTCAGCTACCCGCCCCTCCGGGTGGCCATCCTGCGCCGCTGAAGCAGGCCCTCGGGGGCCGTGGGCGACCGCGACGCGGCGCGAGGGCTTCTTGTTGGAGCAGCTGTTGCAGAGCCGGGCGGCCTTGTTGGGGAAGGCCCGACCGCAGAGCACGCACTTCTGCGAGGCGAGCGCCGTGTCACCGGCGGCCGCCTGCCGGCGCGGCAAAGCGTCGCCACCCAGGGCCACAAGGGACAGGCCGGCGGCCACGATGACGAGAACGAACCGTCCGGGGCGACGGTGCCGGGAAACTGGTGCGGATGGATGACGGGTTGTCATCGGTCGTGGCTCCGGGAGGGCACGGCACCGGTCGGACGAGTCGACCGGAATCGGAGACTCAGTAGAACGACCACTCGTCGGGGGGCAAGATCACAGCCCCGTGGGATGGCTCGGCTTCCTTGTCGGAAGGGCGGCCGCCTGCGGTCCGGGGAACCCTCGGCGTGCCCCGCGACCGCTGAAGCCTGCCGGGGCCATGGATGGTCCGGCGGGCGTCCGGTCAGTACCAGATGTTGACGGCGGTCGAAAACGGCGGCGCGGGGGCCGTGTCGCGGCGGTCCAAAATGGCGGCGCACAACCGTGCAGTTTTCTGGGAGGGGAGGATCGGGGCGATAGCCCCGACCA
>JAJTED010000067.1 GCA_021300535.1 Planctomycetaceae bacterium
GGCGACGGGGGTCACGATCACCGACACCCTCCCGGCGGGCCTCACCTTCACCGCCGCCGACAACCCCGGCTGGACGCGGACCGGCAGCCAACTCCGCTACGTGCTCGGCACCGTCGCGGCCGGCGCCACCGGCTCCGTGAGCCTCGTCCTCGTCGCCGAGTCCAGCCTCTCCTCGACCGCCGGGGTGATCTCCAACTCGGCCACCATCACCGACGACAACGCCAACGGCGCCGACCCGACCCCGGGCAACAACTCGGCGACGGACACCGACGCCCTGCCGTTCATGGTCACCGGTACCGATTTCGGATGTAACTCCGCGCCGCTCGTGACCGTGATGGATCCCGTCTCCGGGGCCATTCGCCGGCAGTTCGTGGCGTACGAGAATGCCTTCCGCGGCGGCGTCCGCGTGGCCCTCGGCGACGTCGATGGCGACGGTGTGGAGGAGATCATCACCGCCCCCGGCCCCGGCCGGGTGGCCGAGATCCGCGTCTTCCGCCAGGACGGCACCGAGCTGGCCCAGTACCGCACGCTGCCGTTCGGCCCGCGGTACCGTGACGGCCTGGAGATCGCGGCCGGCGACATCGACAACGATGGCGACGACATCGACAACGATGGCGACGACGACATCGCCGCCGCGGCCTCCCGCGGCCCGGGTGACGTGGCCGTGTTCAAGGTCAATGCGCGGGCCGCCGACCCGGTCGCCAACACGCCCGCCATCGCCTTCCGGGCGTTCGACGCGAAGTATCGCGGCGGTGCCAGCCTCGCCATGGCTGACTTCGGCTCGCGAGTCGCCGGCCAGTTCAGCCGCGCCACCCGTGACGGCCGGGCGGAGATCGTCGTCGCCAGCGGCAGCGGCATGGTGGCCCAGGTCAAGACCTACGACGTCGCGGGCACGCCGACCGTGGTCGACACCTTCACGCCGCTCTCCAACCGGCCGGGCTTCCGCAGCGGCCTGTCGGTGAGCACGGCCCGCTACGACGCCGACTCGACCCCCGACATCCTCGTCGGCGGCGGTCGCGGCGCCGCGTCGCAGGTGGAGATCTGGAGCGGCCTGGCCGGCCCCGAGGCCCAGCGCCGCCTCCTGCGGACGACGGCCTTCGCCGACCTCGCCCGGTCGAGCGCCGCGGCCTACGCGGCCGGCGTCGATCTCGACGGGGACGGCCGCATCGACCGGATCATGGCGACGCAGGGCGACGGCGGCGGGAGTGTCGGTGTCCGCAGCCTCACCTCGGCCGGCGCCATGACAGGCACCTTCGGCGCCGTGCCGCAGAACCTGAGGATCGCCACGAGCACCCTGCGACGGCCGGTACGCCGCTGAGCCGACGCTGAGGCCGCCGGCTTACCAGCGGCGCTCGAGGCCGAGGTTCGCACCGTGCAGGAACAGGCCACCGCCGTTGACGAGCTGCGAGCCGCTGCTGGCCGTGTCGGTGAAGTCCCACTGGTCAGGGGCCAGGGCGACACCCGCAAGCCAGATGAAGTTGTAGCCGGCCCGCAGGCCCCACTGGCGGTTGATGCGATACACCGCCGTAAGGTTGACCTGCGACAGCAGGCCCACGCCGCCGATCGAGTCCGCCTGCGGGTCGCGGTAGATCGTGCCCGGCGTCAGCGAACTGGTGATCGGGCCGCCGGATTGGTACAGCGACGTTCCCGCCAGCCCGACCTTGTAGGTCCGCTCGAAGGCCCAGCGGCACCAGTCGGCCCGCCGCCGCAGGCCGACCTGGGCCCCGAACATGTTCGACGCGGTGTTGACGGTGTACGCGGTCGGGGACTCGCCCTCGCAGCAGGTGACATTGAGGTTCGCCTGCTCGTTGAGCCCTGCCCAGAAGAAACCCCCGATCAGGTCGGTGCAGCGGCAGCGGGAGCGGCGCAGGCACTCGTACGACGAGCACGGGTCGCACGTCTCGCAGCAGTCATAGAGAAACAGGTTCGTCTCCACGATGTTCAGACTCGACGTGTAGGTGGGCCGTTCCACGTTGGCCGTCGCCCAGCCCGGCACCGCCTGGCCGAGGTCTCCGGGCACGGCCAGCTGGTCGGCCGACGCCACGTTCGCGTCGGCGAACATGCCGTACACGCCGAGGTACCCCACCTCCCACCCCACGCCATCGGGTCCACGGTGGCCGTAGAACAGCCGCACGCCGGGCGCCGTCGCGAACTGCATGCTCTGGGTCGTGAGAATTGGAACGCCTGGGTTCGGCGAGACGTCGCTGCCGACGGCGATCGGGCGGTCGGTGGTCGCGTTGTCACGCTGCAGGAACAGCATGTCGAAGACCAGGTAGTTGGCCCACTCGGGGCAGCAGCGGCAGGCCTGGCGGATCTCGGCGAGATGCTCCTCGGAGATGGCCTCCTCGGTAGGGGCCGCGATCCCGACTGGATTCACCACCCCGTCGGCCTCGAGGCCGTCAGACACCGGTATTGCTTGACCGGCGGCAGCCCCCACGAAAACCGTCAGGAGCAATCCCAGAGCCTTCACGGCCAGACGCGAATCCATGCCACTCCCCCCTACGCGATGAGCCTTGTTCAACAAAGGTCCGGGCCATCCGAGAATCCCTACTTCCGGGTGACCCCGGAGGACCCGCACGACAGAACCCATCGATCGAAGTGCTACGAGTAGTTCACTTTTTCACGGCCAGCCCGAAAACCGTGGTAAGGCTTGCCGGCTGCGCGAACTGAAGCGTCATGCCGCCGAAATGGCGGTGACTTTTCCGGGGCCTTGGCCGGGATGCGGCGGGCATGCTCGCCGCTGCCCGGGGGCGGCATCCCGGCGGACTACGTAAGCCGTGACGCGGTTCAGGCCAGCAGTTCGTCGATCACCCGGGTGCTTTCGCCGAAGCCCGGGGCCGGCACGCCGCAGACCTCGCTGATCGTCCGCAGCAGGTCGCTGGCGTTCGTCTTGGGCCGCTGGGCGTCGGCCGGAGCGTGGTCGTTGTAGCCGACGTGGCCCTGATGCCTGATGCCCAGCTTCGAGCCCCCCGCGATCAACAGCGGCAGGTGGTCCGGGTTGTGGTTGCCCCACGACATGCCGCTGCCGAACATCACCACGGTGTGATCGAGCAACGAGGCCCCGTCGTGGTCGATGGCCGCCAGGCGGTCGAGGAAGCGGGCCAGCTTGCCCACCCAATAGCGGTCGATGTTCGCCAGGTATTCGGCGTGCAGCGGGGTGTCGGCCTCGTTACTCACGCTCAGACTATGGCCGCTTTGGTGCCAGATCATCTGCCCCTTCTGGCCCTTGGGAAGCAGATCGGGATAGTAATTGAAGATCGCAGTCCCCTGACTGAACGGGCTCTCGATCGTGATGATCCGCGTGCGGTCGCTCTGCAGCGACAAGGCCGCCAGGTCGTAGAGCGTGTCGATGTAGGCCTCACGGCCGATGTTGTCGAGCTTGTTGGCGTTCAGCGCCAGCCCGGGCGCCGTGGCGGCGAACTTCTGCGCCTCACCCTCGTAGTAGGCGCGATCACGAACTAACTGCGCGTCGACGCTGGCAACGGCGTCGGCGTATTGCGACAGCCGCCGCTGGTCTTCCTTGCCGAGGTGTTGCGACACCCGCTGCATCTTGCCACCGACCACGTTGAGGATGCTCTGGTGCCGCTGGCCCCGGGCCAAGACCTGCGGCGAGCCAAACAATTTCTCGTAGATGAGAGGCAGGTCGCACAGCCCGTACATCGCCGTGCCGGAGGCGTCCCACGAGACCGTGTCCTGCCCGCCGGCCACCGAAAGCACCAGCGACGGGATGCTGGTCTCATGGCCGCGGGCCGCCGCGATGTGCTGATCGACCGAGATGGTGTTGCCCGTCAGCGGCAGCTTGCCGCCGCCGAAGTTTGGATTGCCGGTGAGGAACAGGCCCGATTCGCCATGGCCGCCAGAGTTCTTCTGCCGCAGCCCGGAGAACACGGTCACCCGGTCGACCAGGTGCTGCAGCGGCGCGAGGGTGGCACCGAGATCGGCCCCCGGCCCAAAGGCCTTGGGGAACCAGCGCCACATGTTGACGCCGAAGGGAATATGGATGAACACGCAGCGGGCCGGCTTGGCCTTCGCGGCCGCGGCGACGGGACCGCCGAGGGCCGGGGTCAGCGATTCCAACCACGGGAGCGCCAGGCCGGCGCCGGCACACTGGAGAAATTCCCTTTTGGTGAGCATCGTCATTGTCCTTGGTGTTGAAGATCGTCGACGAAGACCGCCGTCAGTAGGTCCGCCAGGAGCGGATCGCCGTCGCCCAGCAGACGGTCGATGCGCTGCTCGTCCAGGAGCGTCAGTTCCCGTCCCCAGGCGTAGCTGGCGACCGCCCGGACGAACGCCCGTGGAAACGAACTGTGGCTCTCGGAACGCTCCAGCAGCAGGCGGCACATGGCGTCGAGGTCGGCGAACGGGCGGCCATCGGGCAGCTTGCCCGAGGAATCGACCTTTTTCGGGGTGCCGTCGGCTGACTTCTGCACCTTGCCATACTGGTCGAACTGCTCCCAGGCAAAGCCGAGCGGATCAATCTTCTGATGGCACACCGCACATGTCCGCTCGACATGAATCTGTAGTTTCTCGCGCACCGACTTTTTGCTGAACGCCTTGTCGGCATTCAGCGTCTGCAGCGTGGGAACGCTCGCCGGCGGCGTGCCCACCTCGACGCCGAACAGCCGGGCGAGCATGTAGGTGCCGCGGTAGATCTGGGCTTCCTTCTCCTCACGCGAGGCCGCGGCGATCGGGCCCGACATGCTGAAAATGCCGTGCAGTCGGTCGGCGGGGATTTGAGCCACCCGCTGCCAGCCATCGGCGATCGACGCTTCGACCCCGTAGAACTCGGCCAGCGGCGCGTTGAGCACCAGGGAATCGGGCGCCACCAGATGGCTCACGGGGCGATTGCGGGTCAGGGCATCATGGAGGAACCTCGACGGCTCCTCCATCAAGGCCTGCTGCAGGGCCATGTTTCGCAGGTTGGAACTGGCATCCACCTGCGGTGGCCGGGCCCACTGGCCCTCCATGCCCGCGATGGCGTCCAGCCCCAGCCATTGCCGACAGAACTCATCGGTGAACCACATGAACCGCTCGTCGGCCATCATGCGGGCAATCTCGCTCTGCAGCGCGACGGGCTCGGCAAGCCGGCCGGAGGCCGCTAAGGACTTGAGCCTCTCGTCGGGCACGCTGCCCCAGAGCGTGATCGCCAGCCGCCGGCTGAGATCGATCAGCTGGAGCCGCTTGTCGTTGCGGCGATCGGAGAGGTACAGGCACTCCGGATCGACCAGGATGGCGGCCAGGGTTTGCCGCAGGGCCGGCAGTTCGCCGATCGCCTTGGCCTGTGTGGCCCGCAGGGTCAGGTAGGGCTGGATCTCGTCCTCGCCGACCGGCCGCCCCCACGCCCGCTCGGCGAATGCTCGGATCTCCGCAGGGCCGGCTGTGCCGACCACGCGGCGGGCCCGGTTTTGATCGTCCGGTTCGCGGTGATGAACGGTCAGCGAGATCTGCTCCACCACCACCCGGGGCCCGTCTTCGATGTCGTTCAAGTAATAGGACCAGCCGGGCGTTCCTTTCGGCGGCCGCGCGGACGCGGGCTTCCACTTTCCCTCGGCCTGCAGCCGCTTTTGCTCCTCACCGGGCGTGAGCATGGGAACCCGCGACGGCACCGCCATGTTCCGCAGCAACAGCCACAGGCCAGAGTCTTTACCGCTGTTCAGCGCGGCAAAGTCGATCGCCGTGAGCTCGAGCGGGATCTCGACAGTCAGATCCGTCGTCTCCCGCGGCACGGTCAGCTCGGCGAGAGACCAGATCGTGTGATATGGCAGCTTCCCGACGGGGCCCTCGAGCTTCAACTGATTGTTAGGGCGGAAGAAGCTGTCCAGCGACAGGGTCGGGAGCGCTGTCTCGCCGGGAGGCAGTTCCGCCCGGGCACGGATGACCAGTCGCACCGTGCCTTTGGTGACGGGCTGCGGATACCGGAGAATGATGCCGTCCCAGGCACGCACCCGCGTGCGGTAGATCGGGTTGAGCACCAACCCGCTGCGGTCCTCGTTGGGCCAGCACCCGGCACGGACTTCGACGGCGGCCTGCGGGTCGTCCGGCTTCCGTCCATCCGCCGGGAACGTCAGCGTCGGCCCCAGGTGCATGATTTTCTCAGCGTCCTGATAAAACTTGCGAACCTGCGTGGGGTGGTCCGCGATCATCGCCGGCTTGATCGTCCAGGTGATGGCGGCGGAATCATCGGGTTCGGGAAGCACCGTCTCGAGCAGTCGCTCGGCCAGGTCGAGCGAACGCTGCACGTGCTCGTTCTGCATCAACAACACATTGCCGCGGTTGATGAAATGCTCGCTCCGCGGATCCTGCGCCAGAAACCGCAGCAGGTCGGGCTGATGATTCGCGTAGTGCAGGTCGAGCAGGTCCTTCCACACCCGGACCTGCTCCCGCGACGTGAGCCGGCGCACGCCGTTGCCACCGCCGCCGTCACGCCGGGCGAGTGATTCCGCGCTGGCCGCCTGCTCGCGAATCCAGTCGAGCACCGGGATCATCTCGTCGCTGCCGGGCGCCGGCACTTCCTGCGGAGGCATCTGCCCGGAGGCGATCACCCCCCAGACTCGCTCCCAGGTCTTGCGGGTCGCGGCGTCCTGGAAGTCGGGCGGCCTGCCGTCGAGCCGGACGTCGCCTTCCTGCTTCGTGTCGCCATGGCACTGTACGCAGTGCCGCTGCACGAAAGGGGCGACATGACGGGCGAAGTCCGCGGCCGCATCGCTCGCGTCGGCACGGCCGCCCAGGCAGGCGGCGGCCGCGGCCAAGCAGCAAAATAGTCGCGCCGCCTTGTCGATTGCCGAACGGTCGGGCATCGAAGGGGAACCTCGTCGAGGAACGCAGCAGATGCCTTCGGATCAGCTCCGAAAAAGTCTAGCACTAGTTTATCACGTCGCAGAACCCCCGGCGGCTCGGGGGGATGCGCCGGGTGTTCACGGTCCGAGGAGCGTCTTCGGCTGGGCCTGATGGCAGTCGAACGCACGGGGCTCCCCCCCGCGGAACGCATCCCGTTTTGCCGCCCCCGCCCGAAGGGCGGGGGCGGTCGGCAGCGGCTCCTGGAGGTCGACCAACCGGTTACTATCGCGTCCGACTGCTCTGCGGGCAGTCAGCGTGCGGCCGGTGCAGCGGTCGCGGCGGGTGGATTGGGGAGCCGCTCGAGGATGAACAGATTGAGGTTGCCGTCGGAACGAAGTTTCTCGCACCGCGTCCGTTTCTCCTCCGGTCGCCGGTCGGTTTCGTTGTAGGCGATGGAGAGCAGGTCGTCCCCATAAAAGGCATACAAGCTCGGGGTGCGGCCCATCAGGCCCGCGCCGCCGCCGGCCCAACTTTCCAGTTGCAAATCGATGCCACCGAAGGGATGGGCCGGTTCGGCGATCTTGTAGGCTCCCCAAAACCCGACGGGTGGCGGGACGGGTTCACCCTTGGCGTTCAATTCGTCGATCCGCTCGGCGGATATCGCGAACGTCCGCTTTTCGTGCAGCCGCGGGTTTTTCAGGAACGCGTCGTCGTAATGGGCGAGCGCCGTCCACTTGCCGACGATCCGCTTGCGGTCCGCCGCCGCGTCGTGCTTCGACAGAGGCGGGACCGGCTGCCGACGCAACACCAGGTAGAGCGTGTCGGCCCCCGGCCCCCACGCGTCGGATTCGTAGCGGCTGCCGGCGGAGGGCTGGGTGGCGAGGATCTTGACGTGCATCACGCCCAGCACCGAGGTGACCCAGACCAGCCGCCGTGCATCCTTCAACGCGCCGGAGAGCGTGGCCTCGGCTTCGCGACCGGGCCGGGGCCGCTTTTTCTCATCGACCCGCTGCTCCGACAGCAGTTTGCAGTCGGCGGTGAGCAGCGGCTGCTGCCGGTCTCCCGGCGGCAGGAGCGTGAGCCGATCGGCCTCGATCGTCACCCGGCCCCCGATCAGTCCCGTGTCCTCGTCCGCGATGCCGACGTGCGTCGCCGGCACGCCCAGCAGCACGTGCCACTCGCCGTGCGCGTCCTGGGGGAACGTCGGCTCGGCGGCGGCAACGCTGGGGTCGCCGCAGGCGAACGTCAGCACAACAAGCCATAAACTGCAGGCACCGCATGTCGCGAGCGGCCTTGTGGTCTTCTGCATTTCGAGGCTCCGCAGCGTGAATCGGGGGGGGTAAAGAATCGTTACCGCAGGCGTCGTTGCGATCTGCGTGTAGAGGGCATCCTGGATGCCTAATTCGGAGAAGGCATGCCGGAAAGCGAACTCAATTTTATAGAACGGCGTTCTCAGGTAGTCAACGAGCGGCCTGATGGGAACAGGCCGGCTGCATGCCGGCGTGGGGCGGCCGTGGCCGTCGAGCGGTAAGCCGTTTCGTCGGTCGGAATCGGCGCCGCCGCTGGAAGGAAGCCGCGGCCGCAAGTGCAAGTGGGAATGGGCTGGTCGCGGCGCGCGTTGACGGCGAGGTGACGCCGCATAATACTGCGCGACTGGTCTTTCGGAGCCCCGCCCATGATTCGTCGTCTCGCGATCGTCGCCTCGTTCCTCACATGCTTCGCGGCCGTGGCCGTGGAACCGGCCGCGGACGTCCTGCCGAGCATCTTCAACGGCACCGACTTCACCGGCTGGAAGCTGCCGGCCGAGCCGCACTGGACCGTGAAGGACGGTGTCATCGTGGGCGAGAACGGCCCGGAGAAGAAGGGCTCGAGGCTCTACACGGAGCGGTCCTACGGCGACGTGGTCTTCGAAGCCGACGTGCGGTTCGGCGATGCGATCGACAGCGGCATCATGCTGCGGAAGCCCGAACTGCAGTTGCAGATCGGCGTGTCGCGCAGCCTGAAGCGTGACATGACGTGTTCCTTCTACACGGGGACGTATCCCGAGGAGGCGCGGGCCACGGGCGTCGAGAAGCTGCTCAAGCCCGGCGACTGGAATCGCATCCGCGTCGAGGCCCGCGGCAATACGTTCACCGTGTGGCTCAACGGCACGCAGGTCTCGCGGTACACCGATGCCAAGTATGCCGGGCCCGCGCCGATCGGACTGGAGATGCATGCCAACGTGGAGATGCGGGTGGAGTTTCGCGACATCCGGGCGAAGCCGCTCGCCGAGTGACGGCACGACCCGGTCGCACACCCCGGTCAGACCACGACGCCCGCCGCGGACTGATCGGTTCGTGATCGGAACGAGGCGGCGCGACGCCGTCACTCGGAACCGTACGCGTCCTTGCGGTGCCGAATCACTCGGATCTCGACGACGGCTGCAGCGTCGTCGACAGCGTAGATGATCCGGTAATCGCCGACTCGAACTCGCCACAGGTCATCGGCGCCCCGCAGCTTTTTGCAGCCGGCAGGTCGAGGCTGTGCAGCGAGCGCGTCGATCTTCGTTGCGACGCGTTCGATGATCGTGCCGGGGAGCGACTCGAGCTCCTTCGTAGCGGAACGTCCGATCCGGACCTCATGCACGACGACCCGCCTTCTTGAGACGGCCGGCCTTCTCCATCCGGGCCCGAACCTTCGCCCAGCTTTCGGCTGTCTCGCGCTCTCGCGATCTCGCCGTGGCGACATCGAGGATGTCTTCCCACAAACCGCGTCCTTGCCGCAGATCGATCATCACGGCAGTCTTCTCGCCGCGCTCATCGAAGAGGAATTTTACGCCGCGAATCATGGCTCGGTCTCCGAAACAGCAGGCCGTTGCGTCCTCCTTTCAGATGGTACCCGTTTCCGCCCCACTGTGCTCGTCGTTTCGTGAGGATGTTCCCAGATGCGGCGAGACCGCGCCGCCGGCACGCGTTCTTTGCAGCCCTGTTTTCCGTGGTACCCTCCGGCGCGGCCACCATGGCCGCCGCGTCGGGTGGAGATGCCACGTCCGCTCCCAAGGCCTGGTCGCGGTGGAGCGGTGCCGACGGCGCAGACCGGTCAGAGCACGACGTCGTGCACCAGGTTTCCTTCGACGTCCGTGAGGCGGAAGTCTCTGCCCTGGTGGTGGAACACCAGTTGCCGGTGATCGAATCCGAGCTGGTGCAGCAGCGTGGCGTGCAGGTCGTGAACCGTGACCGGGGCGGCGGTGACGGCCATGCAGAAATCATCCGTGGCCCCATGGACGTGGCCGCCGCGAATGCCGCCGCCGGCCAGCACCATCGAGAAGGCGTCGCGATGGTGGTCGCGTCCGACGTCGCCGCTCGAGGGCACCTGCGCCATCGGGGTGCGGCCGAACTCGCCCCCCAGAACCACCAGGGTGTGTTCCAGCAGCCCGCGCTGTTTGAGGTCGTGGATCAGCGCCGCGAACGCCTGATCCATCCGCGGCACGCGGACCGGGTACGACTTGTAGATGTTCGTGTGGTGATCCCATCCGGAATCGAAGATCTGCACGAACCGCACGCCGCGCTCCACCAGTCGCCTGGCGATCAGGCAGTTCCGTGCCAGCGAGGGCTGATCGGGCTTCGCCCCGTACCGCTCCAGCACGTGGCGGGGCTCGTCCTCGAGCCGCACGAGCTCGGGAACGGCCAACTGCATCCTGCCGGCGAGCTCGTATTGCCCGATCCGCGTCGCGATCTCGGGATCGCCGATCGCGGCCAGGCTGTGGCGGTTGATCGTGTTGATGGCGTGCAGCACGTCCTCGCGATCGGGCCGCGTCATGCCCTCCGGGTCGGCGAGGAAGTGGATCGGAGATCCGCTGTTGCGAAACTCGACCCCCTGGTGGATGCTCGGCAGGAACCCCGCTCCCCAGGCGCTGGCCCCCGAAAACGGATTGCCGTTGGTGAGCACCACGTAGCTGGGCAGGTTGGCGTTGAGCTTTCCCAGCCCGTAGGAAGCCCACGCGCCGAAGGTCGGCCGGCCGATGCGGGCGTGGCCCGACAGCATGAACATCTCCGCCGCCCCGTGGCTGAACTCGCTGGACACCATGCTGCGAATGACGGTGATGTCGTCGGCAACGTCCCCCAGCCGGGGCGTCAGTTCGCTCAGTTGCATGCCGCACCGGCCGTATGGCCGGAAGGCGTAGGGCGAGGCCATGACCTTGGCGTCGGCGGCGATGAAGGCGAACTGCTTGCCGGCCCGGGTGGACTCCGGCAGCGGCTGCCCGTCGTATTTCGCCAGCGCGGGCTTGGGGTCGAACAAATCGACCTGGGACGGACCGCCCGCCAAATGCAGGTAGATGACGTGCCTGGCCCGCGGAGCGTGGTGCGTGCCGCCGCCGGGAGCCCCCCGCAGAAGCGGTTCGTCCGCCAGGAGCGACTCCAGGGCGATTGCGCCCAAACTGAACGAGCCGATCTGCAACAGCGACCGCCGGCCGAGCCGCGGGTGCGTCCTCCGCGGTTTCGGGTCCTGCTGATCGGATCGCGGATTCGACATGATGGGGCCGCCTGATTTCGGTTTCTGCCGTACCTAATTTCGGTTGATCGTCTCGTCGAGATTCAGCAGCGTCTGGCTGACGAGCGACCAGGCGGCGAGTTCGACGCCGTGCTCTTCACGCGGGACGTTCAACTGCGCCAGGAATTGCTCCATCCGCCGCGGATCGGCGGCGAACTCGCGGCGTTTTTTTTCCACCAGGTCCGTCAGCACTCGAATCTCCTCCTCCCGTGGCGGCCGGGCCACGCAAGTGCGGACCGCCCAGGTGATTTTCCGCCGCTCGTCCCCGGCGCAGTCCAGGATCCGCCGGGCGAAGGCGGCGTACAGTTCGAGAAACGCCGGGTCGTTCAGCAGCACCAGCGCCTGCGACGGCGTGTTGGTGCGGCGCCGGCTGGCCACGCATACCGACCGCTCGGGCCAGTCGAGGGCCTGGAGCGATGGATACGGCGCGCCTCTGCGGAACACGGTATAGATTCCGCGCCGGAAGCGTTCCGCTCCCAGGGCTGCCGGATACGACCCATCTTCGTTGCCCGTGATCTCATCCCACAGCTTCGCCGGCTGGGGCGGATACGCGGGCGGGCCGCCAATGCGCCGGGCGAGGCGTCCGGACACCGCCAACGCCTGATCACGGATCAGTTCGGCATCCAGCCGCACCCGCGGGCCGCGGGCGAGCCATTCGTTGTGGGGATCGCGGCGAAACTGCTCGGGCCGGGCGGACGACGACTGGCAATACGTGGCGGAGGTGACGATGAGCCGGAGGATGTGCTTCATCGACCAGGGCCGTTCGCCGGCGGCAAACTCCAGTGCCAGCCAATCGAGCAGCTCCGGGTGCGTGGGAAGTTCGCCCTGCGTGCCGAAGTCGTCGGTCGTCGGCACGATGCCGCGGCCAAAAATCTCCCCCCACCAGCGATTGACGGTGACGCGGGCCGTGAGTGGGTGGGCTGGATCCACCAGCCACTGCGCCAGGCCGAGTCGGTTGGGAGGTGTGTCGGCCGGCATCGGGTGGAGCCACTCGGGGGCGCCTGGTGCGACCGGTTCCGCCGGTTCCCGATAGTCGCCCCGGCGCAGGAGATGGGTGGTCCGCGGGGCAGGATCATCCGCCAGCACGAGCACCCGGGGCGGGCCCGCGCGGCGGACCGCGTTGGTGAGTTGCTTGCGCCGGGCGACGAGTTCCTTGGTTTCCGGCGCCACGGAAAGGTAGTGCTTCTTGATGTCCTCGACTTCTTCGGGCTTGCGTTCGCCGGGCGGTCGGTCGAGCAGGCGGCGGATATCGACGGGCACGTCGGGGTCGTTCTTGGCGGTCTCCTCCCACGCAGGCTGGCGTGAAACCGCGTCCGGACTCACGGCGTCGAGTTCCTTCGTGACGGCGGTCAGCTCGCCCCTCAGCGCCTCGTACTTCGCCAGCGGCTCGCCCGCCAGCGGCACCTCCACCATGGCCGGGGGCTGAAAACGTTTGCGAACTTCTTTTCCCGAACGGTCGAACTCGGTGACTGCCGCGTTGAAATAGGCGAACAGCCGGTAGTAGTCGGTGATGGTCACCGGGTCGAACTTGTGCGAATGACACTGGGCGCATTCGAGCGTGGTGCCCAGCCACACGGTCCCGACCTTGCTCACCCGGTCGAAGAGCAGATTCGCCCGCACCTCTTCCGCGATCGAATCACCGGCGGCGTTGAAAGGGGTATGGCGAAAAAAGGCGGTGGCCAGCCGCAGGTCATCGGGCGAATGATTGCGAACCGGAGGCGTTTCCGGGACGCCGGCCGCAAGGTCGCCGGCCACCTGGGCGATGGTGAACTCGTCGAATGGCATGTCTGCGTTGAGGGCCCTGATCACCCAGTCCCGCCAGGGCCAGTTCGTCCGCACGGCGTCGTGCTGGTAACCGTTCGAATCCGCGTATCCCGCCAGGTCGAGCCATTGCCGCGCCCATTTCTCACCAAACTGGGGCGCCGCCAACAGCTTGTCGACGACCGCCTGGTATGCCGCGGGCGATGGATCCCGCTCGAAGGCTTCGACCTCTTCGGCCGCAGGTGGCAGCCCCGTCAGATCGAGATGCACCCGCCGCAGCAGCACCGCGGGCTCGGCGGCCGCCGCGGGCGCCAGCCCCTCCGCCTCCAGACGCGCGAGCACGAACCGGTCGATCGCCCCGCGCGGCCATGCCGTGTCGCGCACCTGCGGCATGGCGGGACGCCGCGGGGGCACATACGCCCAATGCGACGTGTAATTCCCGCCGTCCAGGACCCAGCGGCGGAGGAGTTCGATCTCTTCCGGAGCCAGCGGCTTGCCCTCCGGTGGCATCCGCTCGCCGCCGGCGGCGCTGACACGGCGAATCAGTTCGCTGGCCTGCGGCTGCCCGGGGACGAGTGCCCTTTGCCCCGACTCCAGCACGGCAGTCGCGGCCTGCGGCGTGTCGAGCCGCAGGCCGGCCTCCCGGGAGCCCTCATCGGGGCCGTGGCAATGGACGCATCGTTTCGCGAGTATCGGCCGGATGTCACGGGCAAAATCGACGGTGCTGGTCTGCGGAACCGGAAGCTCTTGTGCCGCCGCGGTCAGGAGCTGCGGCCAGAGAAGGGCCAGAAGGGCCAGTCCGCGGCAGGTCTGCAGTGTGCTGAGCGGCATGAACGCGCCTGAAGACGGCAAACGATCGCGTGTTCGCCGGCGATTGACTGCGACGAAAAATCCCGCGTCGAAACCCATCTGAGCCGCCAGCGGCCGCCGGAGTTCAGCCATCGTCACGGCCTCCCTGACGGCTTCAATTTTACCCGGTCAACGGCGACGAGCCAGGGATTTTCCCGGTCAATACCCGGATTTTGCCCGGCGGTCTCCAGGCCGCGGGTCAGCCCTTCTTGAGCGTGGCCAGCTCGGCATGGGCGGCGGCGAGCTCCTTCTCCAGCCGCGGCACCTCGGCCGGGTCATCGGGCTGCTTCTTCGCGCCCGCCAGGAGCTGCTGCAGCTTCGCGATCCGCTGCTGGAGCACCTCCATCCGTTTCTTGTCTTTCGTGCAGCTGCCGCATCCACCCCGAGAGCAGGACGACCGCCAGCATGGTGCCGAGCGTGACCGACAGCCACTTGGCCCGGTCGTTCCGCACCCACTGCGTGCCCGCGCCGCGGCCCACGAGGGCGCTGGCAAAATAGAAGGCCACCATCGCGAGGAGGAACTTGGCCCCGAACAGGGCGTGGTAGCTCGTCTGCCGCATCCAGCCGCCATCGGCCCAGCCCTCGGCCTTCACGCGGCCGTTGAAGAGCAGGAAGTTGGCCAGACCGCTGGCCAGGAGCACCGTGATCGCCCCGATCACCCAGGGCAGCCAGCGGCGACGGATGGAGTCGTGCAGCCGGTCGCGGGTCGCGGTGTCGAAGTCGCCGAGCGCGGGGAGGAGGCCGAAGCGGGCGAAGACCAGGGCCCCCATGGCGACGATCGCGGCCAGGATGTGTGCCCAGCGGAGCAGAAGCGTGACGGGATCCATGCGGGGGCCTCCGGTGACGGGCGAACGACCGCCGCATGGTAGCCGATTTTCTTTCGGCCCCAAGCGGGGCGGATTTGTCGCGGCCGGCCGCCGCGGCCTACAGTGGGTTTTCTATGGAAGACGATGGCGACGACGAAGCCGTGCTCGATCTGCCGGGTGGCAATCCGCACGACCGGTGGATGCGGCTGGCGCTGGACGAGGCCCGGGCCGCGGCCGCGGAGGACGAGGTGCCGGTCGGGGCGATCGTGGTCGCCGGGGGCCGGGTGATCGCCAGCGCCCACAACCAACGCGAGCGGCTCGCCGACCCGACGGCCCACGCCGAGATGATCGCCCTGACGCAGGCCGCCGCCGCGGTCGGCTCCTGGCGGCTCGAGGGCTGCACGCTGTACGTCACGCTCGAGCCCTGCCCGATGTGCGCCGGGGCGATCCTCCAGGCACGGGTGCCGCGGGTCGTGTGGGGAGCGGCCGACCCCAAGGCGGGGGCCGTCGAGTCGCTCTACCGGCTGTTCGAGGATCCGCGGCTCAACCACCGCGTCGATCACGTGGGCCGCGTGCTGGCCGACGAGTGCGGCCGGATGTTGAGTGAGTTCTTCCGCGGCAAACGCGGTTAGAGTCCCTGGACAACGCCCGCCATGGCTTTTGTCCACTTGATCGACCGCAGGATTCGCAGACCGCAGGCGGAGTTTTTCGTGTTGCGCCGAGTCGGTCGACAGAGCGTCGCCGCAGCAGGCATCCGGTTGCGAATCGTGTTTTGACGACCCTTGCACAGGGGATCGGTCTCGACACCGTCCCAAGAAGCCCCGGATTTCAACCCGGGGCTTTTTGCTGGCCGCGCGCCACGCACACAAAAAGCCCCCGGCGGAAGCCGGGGGACACCGGGTTGCATGCCTTCCCGTGTGCCATGCGATGTGGGTTTGAACCGGGGCATTGCGTGCGGTCATCCGGCATGGACGGCGGGGTGGTTTTCATACCCGGAGTCCCCGGGTTTCCACCCGGGGCTTTTTGTGTGGATGCCAGGCCCGGAGGGCCGGGTTGATTC
>JAJTED010000188.1 GCA_021300535.1 Planctomycetaceae bacterium
GCGATCGACTGACCGGCAGGGGCGAAAACCGGGCCCTATGGGCCGGAAAATTGCGTGGCGGTGAACCGCGAGGTAAGCAAGAGCGTAGGGATCCTGCCCTGCCGCCGTCCGCTTTCTCGGAGACCGTCTCATGGCTCGCCGTCCTGCCCGTGCGCCACTTGCGGTCGAGTTGCTCGAGGGCCGCCGGGTGATGGCCGCGAACGTGGCCGTGGGGGCCGAGATCGGCGCCGGCAGCACGCCGCTGGTGCGGCTGGTGGACGCCGACACCGGCGCGGTCAAGGCGCAGGCGATGGCCTTCGAGGCCACGTTCAAGGGGGGCGTGCGGGTCGCGATGGGCGACGTCGACGGCGATGCCATCCCGGAGGTGCTCGCCGCCTCGGGCCCGGGACGCATGGGCGAGATCCGTGTCTTCAAGCAGCAGGTGTCGGGGGCCACGATCACGCTCACGGAGCTCGTCGGCTACCGCACCATTCCCTTCGGCCTCGGCTACACCAGCGGCGTCGAGGTTGCCAGCGGCGACGTCGACGGCAATGGCCGTGAGGACATCGTGGCGGCGATGTCGCGGGGCGCCGGCACGGTCAACGTGTTTCTCTCCATCGCCGCCGCCGATCCCGTGCAGAACGCGGCCTTCAAGACGTTCACGCCGTTCGGTCGCACGTTCACCGGTGGCGCGAGCGTGGCCGTCGCCGATCTCGGCACGTTCGCCAACGGCCGCTTGGTCGATGCCGACGTGCCCGACAACAAGGTCGAGATCGTCGTCGGCAGTGGCGCCGGAATGCCGGCCACGGTGCTGGCATACGATGTGTCCGCGGCGCCGCGGGTCGTGGCCCGAATCGCGCCGCCGGCCGGCCAGAGCGGCTTCGCGGTGGCGAGCGGCCGCGTGGATGCCGACGCGATCGACGATATCTTCGTCTCCGCGGGCCGCGGTGGCGGTGGTGTGACGGAGGTCTACGCGGGCCGAACCGCGGCGGCAGGCGGCACGGCGCGGCTCATGCGGTTCGCCCCCTTCACCGGGCTGGCCAGACCCAACGCGCCGGTGTTCACGGCGGCCGTCGACAGCGACGGCGATGGCCGCATCGACCGGTTCCTCGCCACGCAGGGCGATGGCGGCGGGTCGGCAGGGATCGTGCGGGCATCCCCTGCCACGGGCGCCCGAGTCGCGGCGTTCTCCACCGTCGCCGGGCCGCTGCGGGTCGCGGCCGCCCGCACGTCGTTCCGCGAGGTGACGACGAACACCGGCCTGAAATACCGCGACATCATCGTCGGCCAGGGGGCGACGCCCACGACCGGCCAGCTGCTCACCGTGCACTACACGGGACGGCTCGCCAACGGCACGGTGTTCGACAGCTCCATCTCGCGCGGCGAGCCATTCCAATTCACGCTCGGCGTCGGCCAGGTGATCGCCGGCTGGGACGAGGGGCTGGCCACGATGAAAGTGGGTGGCTCGCGGAAACTCGTGATTCCGTCGGCGCTGGGCTACGGCAGCGTGCCCAACGGCAACATCCCGGCGAACTCGACGCTGTTCTTCGACGTGCAGCTGCTCGCGATCGGCTGACCGGCGGCCAGGCTCACCATCGGGCCTCCAGGCCGAGGTTCGCGCCGCCGAGCCAGAGCGTCTGGTTGCCGTCGAGCCGCGCGCCGGCCCGCGTGTCGGCGGCAAAGTCGAACTGGTCGGGCGCCAAGGCGACGCCCGTCAGCCAGAGCATGCTGTAGCCGAACCGCAGGCCCCACGTGTCGGAGAGCCGGTAGACGAGCGTGGCCCCGACGTCGAAGATCCCGCCCGGCGTGTCGGTGCGGGAGCCGCGGGCGGAGCGGTAGACGTCGCCCGTGATCGAGTCCACGATCGGATCCTGCGACTGGGCGAGCACCGATCCCGCCAGCGCCGCCTTCGCCCAGCCCTCGACCGCCCAGGCCTGCCAGTCGGCCCGGCCGCGAACGCCGAGCTGGCCGCCGAAGAGGTTGGAGCTGGTCCGCACGGCGTAGCCCGTGACGAGCGCCGCCGGGCTGTCGCCGAACGCCAGCCCCGCCTGCTCGTCGAGGCCGGCCCAGCGGAAGCCGGCGAGCCAATCGACCGTGAACACGCAGCGGTGGCACTCCGCCGCGTAACCCGAGAGCCGCGGGCGGTGGCAGCACCGCTCGGTGAGCAGCACGTTGGCCTCCGCCGAGTTGAGCACGGAGGCGTAGGTGGCGCGGGCCGCCGAGGCGCCGCGCAGGCCGGCGACCGCGCTCGACAGCGGCGGGGCGATCTCGAGGTTCGCGTTTCCGACGGCGGCCGCGTCGGCGAACATGCCGTACACGCCGAGGTAGCCGAACTCCCAGCCGAGGCCGTCCGGTCCGTGCTGGCCGTAGAGGGCGCGGATGCCGGGCGCCGTGGGGAACTGCAGGTCGGGCGTGCCGATCGCCGTCGCCAGCGTGTCGCCGTCGAGGCGGCGCAGGCGGCTTCCGCCAGGCAAGCCGTGACGGCGACGGCTGCCGTCACCCGCTGCATCCATCGGGCCAGCATGTTCATGAACATCCCCCTCGAGCCGGTCGCGGGCGGCATGATCGCCACGATGCGCACCACCGGCATGCCAGGGGTTTTCGGCAGCCGCCCCCGGACTGATGAGATTTCCCCAGCACGCAGATTCGCCCCCCGCCGGCGCGGCAGGGTGCGGCGACCCTGCGGCCCCGGCCGCATGCGGGGCCGTGAAGATAGGCAGGGTTTGCGGGCGGTTCGTTGACCGTTCGGGGGCGGGCGTCCAGAATCGGTTTTCGCCGCCCGCGCGGGGCGGCGCACCCGGAGGAGCAGGAACGTGAACTTCGTCGAAACCGAGGATCCCGAGGTCTGGTCGGCCATCGCCGCGGAGCAGGTGCGGCAGCAGGATGGCCTCGAGATGATCGCCAGCGAGAACTTCACGAGCCCCGCCGTGATGCAGGCGGTGGGGAGCGTGCTCACCAACAAATACGCCGAGGGCTACCCCGGCCACCGCTACTACGGCGGCTGCGAGTTCGTGGACAAGGTCGAGGACCTCGCCCGCGAGCGGCTCAAGAGCCTGTTCGGTGCCGAGCACGTCAACGTCCAGCCGCACTCCGGCAGCCAGGCCAATGCCGCCGTCTACATGACGGCGATCGCGCCGGGCGACACCGTGCTCGCCTTCGACCTCGCCCACGGCGGCCACCTCACGCACGGCATGAAGCTCAATGCGTCGGGCGTGCTCTACAAGTTCGTCCATTACGGTGTCCGCCGCGAGGATCACCGGCTCGACTTCGACCAGATCGCTCGGCTCGCCCGTGAGCACAAGCCGAAGCTGATCGTGGCCGGCGCCAGCGCCTATCCGCGTGAGATCCCCCACGGGACGTTCGCCGAGATCGCCCGCGAGGTCGGCGCCAAGCTGATGGTCGACATGGCCCACTACGCGGGGCTCGTCGCCGCCGGCATCCACGACAACCCGGTGCCCGTGGCCGACTTCGTCACGAGCACGACGCACAAGACGCTCCGCGGCGGGCGGCCGACGCGAAGATGCTCGACCGCTCCGTCTTTCCGGGGCAGCAGGGCGGGCCGCTGATGCACGTCATCGCCGGCAAGGCCGTGGCCTTCGCCGAGGCCCTCCGTCCCGAGTTCAGGGCCTACGCGCAGCAGGTCGTGGCCAACGCCAAGGCGCTCGCCGAGGCCCTCGCCGCCGGCGGCGTGAAGCTCGTCAGCGGCGGCACCGACAACCACCTCATGCTGGTCGACGTGACGCCGCTCGGGATCGGCGGCAAGCTCGCCGAGGAGACGCTCGACCGCTGCGGGATCACCTGCAACAAGAACATGATCCCCTATGACGAGCGGAAGCCGATGGATCCCTCGGGCATCCGCCTGGGCACGCCGGCGCTCACGACCCGCGGCATGGGGAAGGACGAGATGCAGCGGATCGCCGCCTGGATCCTGCGGGCGCTCAAGAGCCCCGGCGACGCGGGCGTGGTCGCGACGACCCGCCGCGAGGTGGCGGAGCTCGCCGAGCAGTTCCCCGTGCCGGCGGCCCGGCTCGAGGAAGCGGTGACAGGATGAGTTCTCCGCGCCGCGGCAGCGTGGTGCGGATCGGGCTCGTGCAGTCGGCGTGCACCGGCGATCGCGAAGCGAACGTCGCGCAGGCGGTCGCGGGCATCGCGGCAGCGGCGGCCGCCGGCGCGGAGGTCGTCTGCCTCCAGGAGCTGTTCGCCGGCGAGTATCCCTGCCAGGCGGAGGACCATGGGAAGTTCGCCGCGGCGGAGACCGTGCCCGGGCCGCTGACAGAGCGGCTCGCCGCCGCCGCCCGGCAGCATGGCGTGGTGCTCGTGGGGAGCGTGTTCGAGCGGCGGAGTGCCGGGCTGTTCCACAACACGGCCGTGATCTTCGACGCCGACGGCTCGACGGCGGGCGTGTATCGCAAGATGCACATCCCCGACGACCCGCACTACTACGAGAAGTTTTATTTCGCGCCGGGCGACACGGGGTTCATGAGCGTGCCCACGAGCCGGCTGGCCGTGGGGCCGCTGGTTTGCTGGGACCAGTGGTATCCCGAGGCGGCCCGGCTCACGGCCATGGCCGGCGCGCAGACGCTGTTCTATCCCACCGCGATCGGCTGGCTCGACGGCGAGGAGCAGTTGCACCGCGAGCAGTACGAGTCGTGGGACACGATGCTCCGCAGCCATGCCATCGCCAACGGCGTGTTCGTGGTGGCCGTCAACCGCACGGGTCGCGAAGGGCCGCTCCGCTTCTGGGGCGCGAGCGTCGTCTACGCGCCCAACGGCGACTGCCTCGTCAAGGCGTCGCACGACGCCCCCGCAACGCTCGTCTGCGAATGCGACCTCGACCGCATCGAGTGGTCACGGACCCGCTGGCCCTTCTTTCGCGACCGGCGGATCGACGCCTACGGCGGCCTCCTCGACCGCTGGGGGCGGTGACCAACATGACCCCGGCGGAACTCGGCTACCGGCTGCCGGCGGAATGGGAGCCGCACGCGGCGACGTGGCTCGCCTGGCCACACCGTCGGGCCACCTGGCTCGGCGACTTCGCCGCCATCCCCGCGGCCTACGCCCGCGTCGCCCGGCAGATCGCGGCCTACGAGCCGGTGCGGGTCGTGGGCCGCGGTGCGGTCCTCGCCGAGGCCCGGCGGCACCTCGCCGACGTCGCCGCGGTCACGTTCGTCGACATTCCCACAAGTATCCGCCGTGGGACGACGACGCCCGCGTCGCGGCCACGGTCGCGGCGCACCTCGGTCTCCATGCCTTCGCGCCCGGCGTCGTGCTGGAAGGGGGCGCGGTCGAGACCGACGGCGCCGGCACGCTCCTGGTGAACGAGCGGTGCGTGGTCGATCCGCGGCGGAATCCCGGCCTCGACCGGGAGCGGATGGAATGCATCCTCCGGGCCAACCTCGGCGTCGAGAAGGTCCTCTGGGTGGGCGGCGAGCTCGCCGGCGACGACACCGACGGCCACATCGACCAGCTGGCGCGATTCGTGGCGCCCGGCCGCGTCGTGGCGGCACGGCAGCCGGATCGGCTCGATGCCAATCACGCCGCGCTCGAGGCGAATCTGGAACTCCTGGCGACGCTCCGCGATGCCGCCGGCCGGCGGCTGGAGGTGATCCCGATCGACATCCCGCCGCGGTTTTCCTTCCAGGGCACGCAGCTGCCGGCGAGCCATCTCAACTTCTACGTAGGCAACGGCTTCGTGGGCGTGCCGGTGTTCGGCGCGGCCACGGACGAGGCGGCTCTGGGCACGCTGGAGCAGTGTTTCCCCGGCCGCCGGGCGGTGCCGGTTGACTGCCGCGAGATCGTCCGCGGCCGCGGGGGATTGCATTGCATCACGCGGGACGAGCCCTCCATGGCCTCGTCCCGCTAAGCCCGCCGCAGCCAACGCCGAGGGTTGGCTGGTCGGGCGGTCGCCATCCTGGCGACGCATCACGCGGGACGAGCCGTTGGCGTGATTGGCCCGGAGCCGGGCTTGTCGCGGCGGAGCCGGTCCGCGACGATTGGGCAATTGACACCGGCATCGACCGCCAGGAGAGGGCCTTCCCATGGAACAGTTCGCGACCGCGGTGCAGGGATTCGTGTCACTGCTCGCCCGGCTTTTCCTCGCGGCGATCTTTCTGACGAGCGCGGTGGGCAACAAGATTCCGCACTTCAAGCAGACGGTCGAATACATGGCGGCGGAGGGCGTTCCCAACGCCACATTCGCGCTTTTCGGGGCGATCGGGCTGCTGCTCCTCGGTGGCCTGTCGGTGATCCTCGGTGCCTGGACCCGATTCGGCGCGATCTTTCTGTTCGTGTTCCTCGCCGCCGCCACCTGGTACTTCCACGACTTCTGGCGGTTTGCCGATCCGGTGCAGCGGCAGCTGCAGACCGTGCAGTTCATGAAGAACCTCGCCATCGGCGGTGGGCTGCTGTCGCTGATCGCCTTCGGCGGCGGTCCGTGGAGCGTGGACGGCTGGATCGGGCTGAAGCAGGAGGAGGCGGAGTCGGCGCCCGCCGCGAAGCCACGGGTCACGGCCAAGCCGCAGCAGGGGTGATGCGATGAAGTGGGGTGTCGTTTTTCTCGTGGCCGCCGCCATCGTGTCTGGCGAGGCATGGGCCGCCGATCCACGAACCCAGGATGCGCCCGTGACCGCGATGCCCGCCGTGCAGATGTTCGGAACGCTCCCCGACGGCCGCGCGGTCCGGCTCTACACGCTCGCCGTGCCCGGCGGCTGGCAGGCCACGCTCACCGACTACGGCGCGATCCTCACGAGCTTCCTCGTGCCGCCCAAGGCCGGAGCCGCCGGCGAGCCGGTGGACGTCGTGCTCGGGTTCGACACGCTCGACGGCTACCTGGCGAAGCATCCGTATTTCGGCGCCATCTGCGGCCGCTGCGCCAACCGCATCGCCGGTGGCCGGTTCGAACTCGACGGCAAGTCCTACACGCTGGCCACCAACAACGGCCCCAATCATCTGCACGGCGGCGGCGCCGGCTTCGACAAGAAACTCTGGCAGGCGACGCCGCGGGCGAGCGACCGCGGGCCGGCCGTGGAGTTCGAACTCGTCTCGCCCGCTGGCGACGAGGGCTATCCGGGCCGCCTGGTGGCGAAGGCCGTGTACACGCTCACGCCCGCCGGCGAATTGATCGTGGAGATGACGGCGACGACCGACGCGCCGACGATCGTCAACCTGGCGCACCATTCCTACTGGAACCTCGCCGGCCATGCCTCGGGGTCGGTCGCCGGGCACGAACTGGCCGTGGCCGCCGACCGCTACCTCCCGGTGGACGCGACGAGCATCCCCACCGGCGCGTTCGCGCCGGTCGCGGGCACGCCCTTCGACTTCCGGCCGGAGCGAAATCCGTGGGGCCGCTGCGGGGCCGCGATCGAGACGCTGCCGCCGGACGCCGCGCCGGGCACGCCCCGCGGCGTGGATCACAACTATCTCGTCCGCGGCTGGGAGCCCGACGGTCGCCTGCGCACGGCGGCCACGCTCCGCGATCCGGCCAGCGGCCGCACGCTGGAGGTGCTCTCCGACCAGCCGGGCGTGCAGGTCTACATGGGCAACTTCCTCGACGGCACGCTGACCGGAAAGGCGGGCACTGTCTACAAGGCCAACGGCGGCCTGTGTCTGGAGACGCAGAAGTATCCCGACGCGATCCATCATCCCGATTGGCCGAGCGTCCGCCTCGATCCGGGGCAGACCTACCGGCATACGATGGTCCACCGGTTCACCCGCTGATCCCTGGAGCTCCCCATGGTCTTTCCCGTCGGCGACGACAACTCCGACCGGCGCACGTTTCCGTTCGTCACCATCGCCCTGATCGCCGCGAACATCTTCGTGTTCGTCGTGCTCCAGGGGATGGGAGCCAATGAGAAGTTCACGATGGCCTACGTGCAGGTGCCGGCCGAGATCCTCTCGGGCAAGGACATCGTCACCGAGCCCTCCGTCCGCACGGTCCACACGTCGCAGGGCGACTTCCAGGTGCCCGACCCCGGCCTCCAGCCGACGCCGGTCCCCCCGTGGCTCACGCTGCTGACCGCCATCTTCATGCACGGCAGCCTCATGCACCTGGCGGGCAACATGTGGTTTCTGTGGATCTGCGGCGACAACATCGAAGACGACATGGGGCATGTGAAATACCTGCTCTTCTACCTGGCGACCGGGGTGATCGCGTCGCTGACCTTCGTGCTCCTCAACCGCACCGGGGAGGCGGCGCTCACGCCCTGCCTGGGGGCGTCGGGGGCGATCTCGGGCGTGCTCGGCGCGTATCTCGTGCTCCATCCGCAGCGGCGGGTGAGCGTGATCCTGCTGCGGATGATGGTCGACGTGCCCGGCTACGTGGCCATGGGCATCTGGTTTTTGTTCCAGATCGTGAGCGGGTTTCTCGACCAGGGCGGCGGCGGCGGCGTGGCCTACTCGGCCCACATCGCCGGCTTCGTGGCGGGCATGGTCCTGGCGAAGCCGATGAGCATCCGCAGCGTGCGCGAGGAGGCGGACCCGCTGGTGGTGCT
>JAJTED010000068.1 GCA_021300535.1 Planctomycetaceae bacterium
TTCGTCCCGCCGGTGGCCCATCCCCGGCCGGCGGTGCAGGACGCCGCCTGGCCTGCGCGGGAGCTCGACTGGTTCGTCCGCGCGGCCCACGAGGCGAAGGGCGTCACGCCCGTGGCGGCGGCGACTCGCGAGGAGTGGCTGCGGCGGGTGACGTTCGACCTCACCGGATTGCCTCCCAGTCCGGAGGAGCTCGACGCCTTCCTCGCCGACCGGTCGTCGGAGGCCTTTGCCACGGTCGTCGACCGGCTGCTCGCCAGCCCGCACTTCGGCGAACGCTGGGCCCGGCACTGGCTCGACGTCGCCCGCTACACCAACGACCTCGGCGGCACGGTCGGCCCGGTGCCGACGCCGAATGCGTTCCGCTACCGCGACTGGGTCGTGAACGCGTTCAACGCCGACATGCCCTACGACCAGTTTCTCCGCCTGCAGCTCGCCGGTGACATGCTCCCGGAGCCGAAGGACGACCAGGTCACGCGGCTCGCCGGCCTCGGCTTCCAGGGCCTGGGGCAGAAGTTCAGCGGCAATGCCGTGGGCATGGTGAAGAAGAAGGTGGCCGATGAGCTCGACGACCGGGTCGACACCGTCACCCGCGGCCTGCTCGGGCTGACGGTGTCGTGCGCCCGCTGCCACGACCACAAGTTCGACCCGATCCCGACCCGCGACTACTACGGTCTCGGCGCCGCGTACAACGGCGGCGCGTGGAACACGGAGCTGCCGATCGGCAGCCCGGAACAGGAGCAGGCCCGGCAGGACTGGCTGAAGCGGAAGGGGGAGATTGCCGGGCGGGTCACGAAGCTCCTCGACGAGGAGTCGGCGCGGGTAGGGAGGGTGGAGCTCGCGAAGCTCGCCGCCTACCTGGAGGCGGTGTGGCGGGCGGAGGTCCGCGCCGCCCGCAAGCTGTCGCCGGACCTGCCGGCGCTTGCGAAGCAGTACGGCCTCGAGCCCGTGATTCTCGAAAGTCTGTCCAAGGCCCGCGGCAAGAAGCAATTCGAGACAGCCGGCGACGCCCTCAAGGCGTGGCAGGGGGCGGTGCTGGCGGCGATTCCCACGGCTGCCGCCGGCGCGGGCGATATCGACGTCCCGGCGGAGATCGCCGCCGCATCTCAGCGGGCGGCTGCGGTCGTCGCCGAGGCGTTGGCGGATCTCGATCGGCTCGACCGGGAGAAGCAGGAGAAGCAGCCGAAGGCGGAGCCGCTCAAGCCGGAGCACGACCTGGCTCTCAAGTTCCTGCTCCAGAACAAAGGGGCAGCCTTCAGGTTGAATGCCAATGAGATCCCGAGATTTTTCACGGTGGAAGCGAAGCAGCGGCACGAGGCGCTTGCCCGCGAGCAGGCCGAGCATGCGAAGACTGAGCCGCCGGAGCCACCGCGGGCGCCGGGCGTGCAGGGGGGCGGCAGCCCGATGCGAATCAACATCCGCGGCAACGCCGACCAGCTCGGCGTGACGGCGCCGCCCGGGTTCCTGCAGGTGCTGTCGGCACCCGCGGCCTCGGGCACCGCCGCCGCGGGGTTCACCCGCCTGGACCTGGCCGACGCGATCGCCAGCCGTGACAACCCGCTGACCGCGCGGGTCTTCGTCAACCGGGTCTGGCACCACCTCTTCGGCCGCGGCCTGGTCGGCACGCTCTCCAACTTCGGCCAGCTCGGCGATCGGCCCTCGCATCCCGATCTGCTCGACACGCTCGCGGTGCGGTTCATGGAGCACGGCTGGTCCACGAAGTGGCTGGTTCGTGAGATCACGCTCTCGACCTCCTACCGGCTCTCGAGCCGACCCGACGTCGCCAACCAAAAACTCGACGGCGACAATCAGCTGCTCTGGCGGATGACGCCGCGGCGGCTGGAGTTCGAGGCCTGGCGGGATGCGACGCTGGCGGTGGCCGGCAAGCTCGACCGCACGCTCGGCGGTCCGCCGCTGGCAGCCGATGGAAAAAAGCAGATTCATCCGCAGGATCCCTCCCACGGCCGCCGCACGCTCTACAGCTTCGTCAGCCGCTTCCAGCCCAACCCCACGCTCACGCTCTTCGATGTGCCCGAGCCCAACGTCACGAGCGAGCGGCGGACCGTGACGACGATCCCTCAGCAGCAGCTCTTTGCCATCAACAGCCCCTTCATGGTGGCGATGTCGCAGGCCTTCGCCGAGCGGCTCGCCACAGAGGCCCCCGACGAAGCCACCCGCATCGACCGGGCCTGGAGGCTCGCCTATGCCCGCAGCCCCTCGCCCGACGAGCGTCAGGCGGCGGTCGACTATCTGCAGGCGAACGGAAACGATTGGCCGCAGTTCTGCCATGCCATCCTGCTCGCAAACGAGTTTCGCTTCCTCCCCTGATCGGCCCGACCCGTCACCCTGCTTCCGGAGCGTCGTCATGGAACCCCACGTGATCACCCGCCGCGACCTGCTCGCCACCACGGCGCAGAGCATCGGTATCGCGGGCCTGGCCACGGTGCTCGGCGGCCAGGCCTCGGCCGCCACGGGCCCGCTGGCGGCCAAGCCGCCGCACTTCGCCCCCCGCGCCAAGCGGATCATTCACCTGTGGATGAACGGCGGCCCCTCGCAGGTCGACACGTTCGACCCGAAGCCAGCCCTCGAGAAGTTCGCCGGCCAGCGGCCCGGGACGGTCAATCTCTCCACCGAGCGAAAGACCACCGGGCTGATGCCCTCGCCGTTCCGGTTCACCAAACACGGCCGATCGGGCATGGATATCAGCGAACTCTTCCCGCATCTGGCCCGCCATGCCGACGACCTGTGCGTGATCCGCTCGATGCACACCAACACCCCGGTGCACGAGGCGTCCAACTGGCTGATGTTCACCGGCTACCCGCAGCCGATTCGTCCTTCCTACGGCTCCTGGCTCCTCTACGGGCTCGGCTCGCTCAACGAGAACCTGCCCGGGTTCGTCGTGCTCGGCGAGGGCCAGCCGGTGAACGGCCCGTCGAACTGGAGCAGCCGCTTCCTGCCGGGCATCTATCAGGGATGCCAGGTCGTGCTGCCGACGGGCTACGACCCGCGGAAAGTGCTCGCCGACCTCTCCGACCCGTACGCCGCGGTCGACGCCCAGCGGCGGCGGCTCGACTTCGCCCAGCATCTCAACTCGATCCATCTGCGGCGCCAGGGAGAGGACAACGCCTTCGTCGCGAACATCGAATCGCTGGAGTTGGCGTACCGGATGCAGACGTCGGCCTCCGAGGCCTTCGACGTGTCCAGCGAGACCGCCGCGACCCACGACGCCTACGGGATAAGCGGCCCCGATCTCGAGGCCGGCAAGGCTTACAGGCGCACGTTTGGTCGCAACTGCCTGCTCGCCCGCCGGCTGCTCGAGCGGGGCGTGCGGGTGGTGCAGATCTACACGGGAAACAGCCAGCCCTGGGACACCCACGGGAATAATTCAAAGAAGCACAAGGACCTGGCCTCTCTGGTCGACCAGCCGATCGCCGCGCTTCTTCAAGACCTCAAACAGCGGGGCCTGCTCGACGACACGCTCGTGGTCTGGGGAGGCGAGTTCGGCCGCACGCCGACGACGGAGGGGGCGGATGGCCGCGACCACAACCACTACGGCTTCACGATGTGGCTCGCCGGCGGCGGCGTCCGCGGCGGGATGGTGCTCGGCGCCACTGACGAGTTCGGGTTCAAGGCCGTGGAGAACCGGGTGCACGTCCACGACCTGCACGCGACGATGCTCCACCTCATGGGGCTCGACCACGAGAAGCTCACCTACCACTACAGCGGCCGCGACTACCGCCTCACCGACGTCCACGGCCGGGTCGTGAAGGAGATTTTCGCTTGAAGATGGTGCGGCGGAAACGTTCCTGGCTCGTTCACCCCGGCAGGGCAGTCCAGGCGGCTGGGCCGCCGGTCAACCAAGCACGAAGTTGACGAGCCGGCCGGGGACGGCGACGACCTTCACGATCCGCTTGCCGGCGAGCAGTTCGGCGATCTTCGGATCGGCGGCCGCCGCGGCCTCCAGCGCCGCGGCGTCGGCCCCGGCGGGCACGACGACACGGCCGCGGAGCTTGCCCTGGATCTGCACCGGGATCTCCACGGTGTCGTCCACGAGCCACTGCGGCTCGACCGTCGGCCAGGCGGCCAGCGACACCGGCGCCGGCCGGAGCGGCGTGCAGAAGTTCACGAACTCCATCATCCGGGCGATCGCCGTGTTGAAGGACAGGGCCTCGATGTCGCGGGTCACCTTGTCGATGCAGCGGTTGATCTCCCGGAGCTGGGCGTCGGTCGGCGGGTCGGCGCAGACCTGCGGGGCGAGGGTCAGCTCGTCGGCCCGCTCGTCCACGACCAGCCGCCAGCAGCGGTCGAGAAACCCACGGACGCCGCTCACGCCCGTCGTGCTCCAGGGCTTCGTCGCCTCCAGCGGTCCCATGAACATCTCGTAGAGCCGCAGCGAGTCGGCGCCGAAATCACGGACCACCTGGTCGGGATTGACGACGTTGCCGCGGCTCTTCGACATCTTGTAGGCCCGGCTCTCGACGCGGATCTGCGGGGCGTCGCGGAGCACGAAGTGCTCCCCCTGCTTCTCCACCTGGTCGGCCGGAATTTTCGCGGCGACGTCGCCTTCCTGCCGCTTCTCCGCCGACACCCAGCCCCCCTTGGAGCTGCGGTAGCCGGTGAACTCCATCTCCCCGAGGATCATGCCCTGGTTGACGAGCCTGCCGAACGGCTCGGGGCAGGAGACGTGGCCGCGGTCGTAGAGCACCTTGTGCCAGAACCGCGAATAGAGCAGGTGGAGCACGGCGTGCTCGGCGCCGCCGATGTACAGGTCAACCGGCATCCAGGCCTGCTCGACGGCCGGATCGATGAACCGCCCGTCGTTGCCGGGATCGAGGAACCGCAGGTAGTACCAGCAGGAGCCGGCCCACTGCGGCATGGTGTTGGTCTCGCGCCGGTACCGCTTGCCGTCGCGGTCGACATACAGCCAGTCGGCGGGGGCCCGGGAGAGCGGCGGGTCGGGCGTGTCGCCGGGCTTGAAGTCGGTGAGCAGCGGAAGGTTCACGGGGAGTTCCGCCTCCGGCACGGCGCGGATCGCCCCGGTCGGGTGTCCGGCGGCGTCGAGCTCGTGGAGGATCGGGAACGGCTCGCCCCAGAACCGCTGCCGGCTGAACAGCCAGTCGCGAAGCTTGTAGTTGACGGCGGGCCGGCCGAGGCCGGCGGCCGCGAGGTCGCCGCCCACCCGGGCGATGAACTCCCGCGTGCCCAGACCTGTGTACGGGCCCGAGTTGACGGCCCGGCCGTCGCCGGTGAAGAGCGTGTCCGGCTTGGCGGGGCCGGCGGCCGGCTCGACGACCGTGACGACGTCGATGCCGAACGTGCCCGCGAACTCGAAGTCGCGGTCGTCGTGGGCCGGCACCGCCATGATCGCGCCGGTGCCGTAGGTCGCGAGCACGTAGTCGGCCACCCACACCGGCACGGGCCGGCCCGAGAGCGGATGAATGACGTGCGATCCGGTGAACACGCCGGTCTTCTCGCGGGCCAGGTCGGTGCGGTCGAGGTCGCTTTTGCGGGCGGCAGCCTCGCGGTAGGCCGCGATCTCCGCCCGCTGCGCCGGCGTGGTGAGGGTGTCGACGAGCGGGTGCTCCGGGGCGACGACCATGAAGGTCACGCCGTAGAGCGTGTCGGGGCGGGTGGTGTAGACCCGCAGGGCGTCGGGGCCCGGCTGCGTGGGGAAGCCCGTTTGCTTCCGCGCGGTCTGCCAGGCGGCGAAGGCCGCGTCGGCGCCGGCGGTCGGCGGCACGAAGAAGTCGACCTCGGCGCCGGTGCTCCTGCCGATCCAGTCGGACTGCAGCTTCTTGATGCTCGCGGGCCAGTCGAGGCCCTCCAATTCCCGCTCCAGCCGGTCGGCGTAGGCCGTGATCCGCAGCATCCACTGCCGCAGCGGGATGCGGACCACGGGGTGGCCGCCGCGCTCGCTCACGCCGCCGATGACCTCCTCGTTGGCGAGCACGGTGCCGAGGGCCGGGCACCAGTTGACCGGCGCCTCCGACTGGTAGGCGAGGCGGTGCTCGTCGCGATACCGGGCGACGGCGTCCGCGCCCCGGGCGGCGACCGCGGCGGGGATGGGCAGCGCGGCGATCGGCCGGCCCTTCTGTGCCACGGGGTCGAACCAGGTGTCGAAGAGGACGAGGAAGATCCACTGCGTCCAGCGGACGTAGCCGGGGTCGGTCGTCGCCAGCACGCGGTTCCAGTCGTAACTGAAGCCGAGCATCTTCAGCTGGCGGGTGAAGGTGGCGATGTTCCGCTCCGTGCTCTCCCGTGGGGGCGTGCCGGTGCGGATGGCGTGCTCCTCGGCCGGCAGGCCGAAGGCGTCGAAGCCCATCGGGTGCATCACGCTCGTGCCGCGCATCCGCTCGAACCGCGACACGATGTCGGTGGCGGTGTAGCCCTCCGGGTGGCCGACGTGCAGGCCGTCGCCGCTGGGGTAGGGAAACATGTCGAGCACGTACCGCTTGCGGCCGGTCGGCAGCCGCGGCGTGGCGAACGTGTCGTGCTCCTCCCACCAGGCCTGCCACTTCGGTTCGATGCGGGAAGGTTGGTAGCGGGGCATGGCGGAATCCGGAGGCTGCGGCCGGGGAGAGGCAGACGCACCGACGCGGTGCCGGCGGCCGGCGGCGGCTGTTCAGTTCGCAGGCGACCGATTCTAATAATCGTGAGTGAACCGGCAACGCGAGCCGGTTTCCCGCCCATCCACGCAGAGTGCCCGCACCGATGCCGCGTCCTGCCGCCGCCGCCGCTCCGGGCGGCCCGCCGATCCTGCAGCGGATCATGCTCCGCGCCTGCCGGTCTGCCGGCCGCCGCATGAAGATGGCCGACTCGCTCGGCACGCGGCTCTCCGGCCGCGACCTGCTGGTCCGCATCCTCGTCGCCCGCCGCGTGCTGGAGCGGGCCCTCGCTCCCGACGAGAAGATGGTGGGCGTGATGCTGCCGCCCACGGCCGGAGGGGCGATCATCAATGCGGCGCTCGCCCTGTCGGGCCGCGTCGCCGTCAACCTCAACTACACTGCGTCGCAGACGATCCTCGACCTGTGCATTGCGCGGGCCCGGCTGCGGCACGTGATCTCGAGCCCGGCGTTCCTGGCCCGCGTGAAGCTCGACCTCGGAGAGCGGCTGCTCGACGCGGCCGCCCTGAAGACGCAGGCCACCGCCGCCGACAAGGCGATCGGCTTCGTCCAGGCCACGATCACGCCGCTCCCGCTGCTCGAGCGGCTCCTGGGGCTCGATCGCATCGGCCCCGACGACGTGCTCACGGTGATCTTCACGTCGGGCTCCACCGGCGACCCGAAGGGCGTCGTGCTCACGCAGGAGAACGTCGGCTCGAACGTGCGGGCGATCGACAACCTGCTGCACCTCTCCGCCCACGACGTGGCGTTGGGCGTGCTCCCCTTCTTTCATTCTTACGGCTACACGACCGCGCTCTGGACGCCGCTCACGCTCGAGCCCGCGGTCGTCTACCACACCGATCCGCGGGACGCACAGACCGTGGGACGGCTCGCCCGCGAGCATCACGCCACGCTGCTCATGGCCACGCCCACGTTTCTGCGGATCTACGTTCGCCGGACGCCGGCGGAGGACTTCTCGTCGCTGGAGTGCGTGTTCGGGGCCGCGGAGAGGCTTCCCAAGGAGGTCTGCGACGGCTTCGAGAAGAAGTTCGGCGTCCGGCCGGTGGAAGCCTATGGGGCCACGGAACTCGCGCCGCTGGTGGCCGCCAACGTGCCGCCGAGCCGGCATGTGCCGGGTCGCCCCGACGACGCCCGCGAGGGGACCGTCGGCAAGCCGATCCTCGGCAGCCGGGCGCGGATCACCGACCGCGAGGGCGAACGCGAGCTCCCGGTCGGGGCGGAGGGCCTGCTGTGGATCACGGGCCCGAACGTCATGCAGGGCTACCTCGACCGGCCCGATCTGACGTCGAAGGTGGTGAAGGACGGCTGGTATTGCACCGGCGACATCGCCCGCCTCGACCGCGAGGGCTTCATCACGATCACCGGCCGGGAGAGCCGATTCTCCAAGATCGGCGGCGAGATGGTGCCGCACCTCACTATCGAGGAGGCGGTCAACGCGGAGCTCGGCGCCGCCGACGGTGAGCTGCTGGCCGTGGTGACCGCGGTGCCCGACCGGGCGAAGGGGGAACGGCTGATCGTGTTCCACCTCCCCACCGAACGCGAGCCGCGGGACATCGTCCGCGGACTCGCCGCCCGTGGCCTGCCGAACCTGTGGATTCCGGGCGCCGACGCCTTCGCCGCGATCGAGGAGCTGCCGATGCTCGGGTCGGGCAAACTCGACCTGCGGCAGCTCGCCGCGCTGGCGCGGGAGCGGTTCCCCGAGGCGGCCGACGCGTGAGCGATTCGCCGGGCATCGTCGTCACGCTCGGCCCCTGCGACGACATGCGGGCGGAGGTGTTCGTGCGGGTGCCGCGGCCCGCCGCCGGCGGGAATGCAGGACCGCTGCGGCTGGAGGGCACGCTGACCGGGCCGGACTGCCGGTGGGCCACGACGCTGCCCACGACGGCGCGGCTCGTCGATCTCGGGCCGCCGCCGGGTGATGCCGGAGCCGCGACCGTGACGCTCGTGGGCAAGGCGGTGCTCACGGAGCCCGCGTTCTGGACGCCCGATCTGCCGAACCTCTATCGGCTGGAAATTCGGATCGCGGGCGGCGACGGTGTGGCAGTCACGCACGGCCTCCGCATCGGCCTGCGGCGGCTGGGGGCGAAGGGCCGCTCGTTCCGGCTCGACGGCCGCCGCTGGGTGCCGCGCGGCGTATCCATCGAGGGGACGGCGTTCGATGCGGGGCATCTCCGCGACCAGGCTGCGACGGCGTGCGTCGTGAATCCGGACGAGCCGCTGTGCGGGCGGGCCGACGCCGCAGGCGTGGCCGTGATCGCCATGCTCGACGAGCCGCCGTCTCCTGATGCCGCGGCCGAGCGGATCGCCGGCTGGGCGGGCCATCCCGCTGTCGTCATGGCCCTTTTGCCACGGGGCACGCCGCCCGCGGCGGCCGCGGCGATCGCCGCGGCGGTCCGCGGCCGCAAGGGCACGCTGCTTCTTGGCTGGACTGTGGACGGCGGCTTGCCGCCGCCGAGCGTGCCTACGGGAATCGATTGGCTCGCGGTCGTCATGGACCCTGACGGCAGCCCGCACCCGTCGTGGCGGGACGCGGCCCCGCCGGTGCCGCTGGTCGCCTGGGGCGGCACGGGCGGACGCGCTGGCTGCGACTCCCTGCAGGCCCGGCTCGCCGCGTGGCTGCTGGCCGGCGGCGAGCGGCCCCCCTGGGACTGGGCCGGCTACGTCGTCTGGTAGCATGGCCCGCATGGCTGGCTACGACGAGGAACGCTATTCGCGGCAGACGCGGTTCGCCCCGCTGGGCGTCGCTGGCCAGGAGCGGCTGGCGTCCGCGCGGGTGGCGATCGTGGGCTGTGGGGCGCTCGGCGGGGCGGTGGCGCTGGCGCTCGTGCGGGCCGGCGTCGGCCATGTGCGGATCATCGACCGCGACGTGCCGGAACGTTCGAACCTTCCCCGGCAGGTGCTCTTCGACGAGGCCGACGTGGCCGCCGGGCTCCCCAAGTCGGTCGCGGCCGCGCGGCACCTGACGCAGATCAACTCGGCCTGTCGGATCGAGCCGGTCGTCGCCGACCTCACGGCGGCGAACGTGGCCGACCTGCTCCGTGGCCACGACGTGATCGTGGACGGCACCGACAACTTCGAGGCCCGGTTTCTCGTCAACGAACTCTGCTGCCGCGAGCGGATCCCGTGGGTGCATGGCGGCGCGATCGGCGCCGAGGGGCGGGTGCTCGCCGTCGTGCCCGGCGTCTCGGCCTGCCTGCGTTGCCTGGTGCCCGAGCCGCCGGCCCCCGGCGCGCTGCCCACCTGCGAGACCGCCGGCGTCGTCGGGCCGGCCGTGCTCGTGGTCGGCGCGGTGCAGGCCATGGAGGCGATCCGGCTGCTGGTGGGCGGGCCGCGGGCCGGCGACCGGCTGCTCGCCTGCATCTGGCGCCGCTCGCTGCGACGGGCTGCCCGACCTGCCGCGGCGGCGACTATCCCTGGCTCGAGGGCCGGCTCGGGAGCCGGCCGGCCGTGCTCTGCGGCCGCGATGCCGTGCAAGTGCCGGCGGTCGGTGCGGGCGTCGATCTCAGGGCGCTTGCCGCGCGGCTGGCGGCCGTGGCCCCGGTCACTGCGAACGCCTGGATCGTGCGGGCGGTCGTCGAGCCGGGCATCGAACTGGCGGTGTTCGCCGACGGTCGGGCGATCGTCACCGGCACACGCGAGGAGGCGCGGGCCCGGGCCATCGTGTCGCGGTATCTCGGGGCGTGACGTGGGCCTGTGCCGTGGGCCTGTGCCGTGGGCCTGTGCCGTGGAATCATGGGCCGTCGTGCGGCATGGATGGCGGGGTGGTTTTCGTGACCGGAGTCCCCGGGTTTCCACCCGGGGCTTCGTGTCGCGTGATCCCCAAAAAGCCCCCGGCGGGAGCCGGGGGACACCGGGTCGCATGCCGTCCCGTGTGCCATGCCATGCGGGGTTCGAGCCGGGGGCCTGCGGGCCGTCATGCGGCATGGATGGCGGGGTGGTTTTCATGACCGGAGTCCCCGGGTTTCCACCCGGGGCTTTTGGGGCCACACGCGTCACGTCCCGCTTGGCGGCTCATGCGCACGCTGATCACCCGCCCGTGGCGGCGTGCACGATCTTTTGCTCGGTGGCCTCGGCACGGGAGAACTCGGCTGTCAGCCGGCCCTCGGCGAGCACGATGATCCGGTCGGCGAGCGTCAGCAGTTCAGGGAGCTCGCTCGAGGTGAGGATCACGCCGAGCCCCTCGCGACAGAGCCGGTCGATGAGCTGGTAGAGCTCAGCCTTCGCGCCGACGTCGATGCCACGCGTGGGATCATCAAGCAGGAGAATCGCCGGCTTCGTGAGCAGCCAGCGGCCGATGATACACTTCTGCTGATTGCCGCCGGAGAGGCCGGTGATCGCCGCATGGGGGCCGGGCGTCTTCACGCCGGTGTCGCGGATCGGGCCGGCGACGAGCGCCTCTTCGCGTCCTCTGTCGAGCAGTCCGCCGCGGGTCGCCTCCCGGAGGCTGCACAGACTGACGTTCGCCGCCACGTCGAGATCCGGGAACAAACCCAGCCGCTTGCGGTCCTCGGTGACCATGGCGATGCCGGCCGCACAGGCCTCAGCCGGATGCGTGAACCGCACCGCTGCGTCCCGGAGCCGCATGCTGCCCGTCCACGTCGGCTCGCCAGCGCCGAAGATCGTCTCCAGCAGTTCGGTGCGGCCTGCCCCCATCAGGCCGGCGATGCCGAGGATTTCGCCTGCGTGCAGGTCGAGGCTCACGTTGGCGAGCCGGTAGCCGCGGGGATGCGCGGGCCAGGGGAGCGTGAGGTCGCGAATCTCCAGCAGCCGCGGCCCGCGGGCCGCGGCGCGGTGGAACTCGTGCCCGGCGATCTCGCGGCCTACCATCCAGCCGGTGACGGCGGCGGGCGTCGTCGCCGATCGGTCCACCGTCTGCACGTGGCGGCCGTCGCGGAGCACCGTGATCCGGTCGGCGAGCCGGAAGACCTCGTCCATCTTGTGCGAGATGTAGAGGATCGTCGTGCCGCGGTCCCGCAGCCGGGCGATGATCCGCTCGAGCCGGGCCGACTCGGTCTCGGTCAGGGCGCTGGTGGGCTCGTCCATGACCAGGATCCGGGCGTCGAGCGACAGCGCCTTGGCGATCTCCACGAGCTGCTGATCGCCGACCCGCAGGCTGCCGGTGCGGGCCTGGGGATCGACCTGGCACTCGAGCAGGGCGAGGAGGCGGCGGCACTCGGCCTCCATCGTGCGGTCGTCGATCAGCCCCGCGGCCGTGCGCCGCTCCCGGCCCAGGAAAACGTTGGCCGCGACCGAGAGGTCCTCGACGAGCGCCAGTTCCTGGTGGATGATCGCGATCCCCGCCCGCTCGGCGTCACGGGTGCCCGTGAAGGCGACCGCCGCGCCATCGACCTCCAGTGTGCCGTCGTCCGGCTGGTAGACGCCGGAGAGAATCTTCATTAGCGTGCTCTTGCCGGCGCCGTTTTCGCCGCAGATGGCACGCAGCTCGCCGCGGCCGACCTCGAGCGTGACGTCGGCGAGGGCGACGACACCGGGAAACCGCTTGCCGATACCCCGCATCGCGATCGCGAGGTCGCTGGTGCCGGCGGTCATGACGGCCTCGGCGCCCGTCCGCCGCGCGACTCCCAGGCTCGCACCACTGCGAGGAAGACGAGGGCGGCCAGACCCGAGGCGAGGCCCGCCGCGCCCGTCGCCGTCATCGCCACGACCGCCCCGCACAGCAGTGCGAGCGTGGGGATCGCGCACAGGCCGAGCGGTCCCGACAGCAGCCGGCGGCCTCCCTTGGCCAGTTGGCCGACCTGCGAGAACGTGACGGCGATCACCACCACGATGCCGACGATCAGCCCCTCGTAGACGTCGGCGCCGGTCTTGATGATCTTCGACACGGCGTCGATCACGACCCGGAGAAAGATCGCGCCAAGCACGGTCCCGGGCACCGTGCCGACGCCGCCGGTGAGCGAGCAGCCGCCGACGACCGCCGCGGCGATGGCGTTGAGCTCGTGGCCGCGGCCCTGGTTGACGGGGGCGGCGACCGACTCGTTGGCCACGTAGAACAGGCCGGCCAGGGCCGCGGTCATGGCCCCGAAGCAGTAGGCGAACCACTTGACGTTGTCGGTGCGGATGCCGGCCAGACGGGCCGCCTGCTCGTTGCCCCCGAGCGCGTGAACGTGACGGCCGAGCACGGTACGGGTGAGGATCAGCCAGGTCGCGAAGGCGAGCAGGCCGAACACCGCGACCGGAATCCAGACGTTGTCGCGGACGGCCTTGAACAGCGGGTCGGAGACGTTGATCATCGCGCTCTTGGTGGGCGTGAACGCCGCCGTCGTGCTCTCGCACAGCGCCCGGGCGAAGCTCCGCAGGCCGACGAGCGTGGCCAGCGTGGCGATGAACGGGGGCAGGCGGACCGCCGTGATCAGCCACGCATGGAGCGTGCCGACGAGGAAGCCGACCAGCAGGCTGGCCAGGCAGGCGACGGCCACGATCGTCGGACCGACCGGCTTGAAGCCGAGCATCGCCGCCGGGGCCAGGGCGACCATCGTGGCGGCGGCGACCGTTCCCGAGAGCGCGATCATCGATCCCGCGGACAGGTCGATGCCGCCGGCGATGATCACCACGGTGGCGCCGAGCGCGAAGATTCCCAGTAGGGCGGTGTTGCGGGCGATGTCCCGCAGGCTCTCCAGGGGACGGAACCAGTAGCTGTGATTGGCGTCGACCAACGCCGTGAGGACGACGGCGATGAGGATCGCCGCCAGCAGCGCCCACTCACCGGAGCGGAGCAGGACCGTGGCTTTTGGCTGAGCGGAGGGCTCGGGCATGGCGGATCAGGAGCTCGACAGGCCGTAGGACGCGAGCCACTCGCGGAACTTCGTCAGCGGCAGGTATTCGAACCCCTGCATCTCGATGTCGGTCGGCTGCACGCGGGCATCGGTGTCGGGCACGATGAGCCGCAGCCCCGTGGTGTGGAGGTCGCCGTCGGGGGCGGTGCGATGCGGAAACATCTCGGCGATCGTGGCCTCGTCGCCGGTGTGCATGGCGGTGAGCAGCCGGACCGTGCGGATGCCCATCTCGAACGGATTCTGCACGACCATGGCGTCGATCTGACCGGCGGCCATCCGCTCGATCGCGGCCGCCTGGGCGTCGAACGTGACGACGGTGAGCCGGTCGCGGACGCCCCGCTCCTGCACGACCTCGGCGATCGCCGGCGCGTTGTAGGCCCAGATGCCGACGAGGGCGGTCAGATCGGGATGGTTCACCAACGCCGTGCGGACGTTGTCCCGGGCCTTGGCGAGGTCCATTTCGTCGCTCATCCGGTCCACTTCGGTGAAGGCGGCGCCCAGCGTCTCCCGGACGCCGTTCATCCGGGCCCGGGCGTTGTCGTTGTCGGTGAATCCCGCGAACTGCACGTAGCTGCCCTGCGTCTTGCCGCGGGCCGTGAGAATCGCCTTCGCAGCAGCCCCCAGCAGTCGTCCGGCGACGATGTTGTCGGTGCCGATGTAGAAGGGGCGGGCATCGCGGAACGTGTCGCGGTTCACGTCTCCGTCCACCGTGATGACCTTCACGCCCTTGGCGGCGAGACTCTTCATCTCCTCGACGATCGCCACGTTCTCCGCCTGGATGACGGAGATCGCCACGCCCGCGATGTCCGACTGGCTGCCGAATTGCCTCAGTTTCTCGATCTGCCCCTGGGCGGTGCCGTTGTTCTTCTCCATCACCACCCGCAGGCCCTTGGCCTCGAGGCCGCATCGCTTGGCGCCTTCGACGAGCCCGGCGTTGCAAGCGTCCCAGAACGGGTCGTCGCCGTTGGCGATGAACACGAACCGCTTCACGCCGGCGTCGGCTCCGGCTCCCGGAGTAGCCTGCGGGTCGGACTTGGCGCAGCCGCAGAGCAAGACAACGACGCCCAGCAGTGCGAAAGATCGAGTGGTGCTCATCGGTTGATACCCCTGTCGGCGGCAGACATCTCCAGCAACAAATTACACGATATCAGCAGGGGCAAGGCCAGTGGTGCCGGTGGAATGCGAGGGCCGCGGGGGCCGCAGGCTGCAGGCCGCCCGGGGGTCTTGGGGTGGCTGGCAAAGCAGCGGGCGCCTGGATCTTGCCCGGGTTGCCCCGTTGCACCGGTGATGGAAAACCAGGCTGCAAAGTGGTGCGGGAATCGACGCTGGGCTGCCGATCTCTCTCTGGCCGGTGGCGTCGCATTCCCTAGAGTGCGCGCTTGTCGGCGTCGATTCGCACCCCGGAGCCAGCCGGCCAGATTCTCATGACCGCAGCCCGCCACGAGCAGACCGGTTCGTCCTGTCATCGCCACTGGCGCGTGGCAGCCGGTGCACTGGTGCTGCTGTGGGCCGTGTCGGCCTGGGCGACCGATCCCCGGGCCTCCGGCCAGGAGTTGCAGCCGGAATCGATGCCGCCGCCGGAACTCCGCTTCCTGCCTCCGGCGCAGCCGCAGGGGCCCGTCGTCCTCGACATGCCGTATGAGGCCGGTCCGTGCTGTCCGGAGGAATGTCCCGTGCCAAGCGGCGGCGCCTCGAATTGTTTCGACGACCTGTGGGCCCCGCGGCCCTGGTCGTGGCACATCTTGCCGAACAACCTGATCTACACCAGCTACCTCGCCGGCCCCAAGGAGCCGCGGCTGGGAACGGTATGGTATTCCGACTCGGCGCCCGACCCGTTTACGCCGTCGGTCAGCAACGGCTGGATGTGGGACTCGACCCTGGGCGGTCGGGCATCGGTCCTCCGGTACGGGTCCGATCCCGTGCTGCATCCACAGGGCTTCGAGGTACAGGTCGAGGGTGCCGCGTTCGTGCGGCTCGATCCGGCCGATGACCGCGACTTTCGGTCGGGTGATTATCGCTTCGGAATCCCTCTGGTCTACGGTGTGGGGCGTTGGCAGACCAAACTCGCCTACTATCACAACAGCGCCCACCTCGGCGACGAGGCGATGCTCCGCTACCCGCAGTTTCCGCGGGTGAACTATGTCCGCGACGCGATCGTGTGGGGCAATTCGTACTACCTGTTCGACTGGCTGCGGCTGTACGGCGAGGCCGGCTGGTCGTTCTATAATTCGGGCGGCTCAAAGCCGTGGGAGTTTCAGTTCGGCACGGAGCTGATCCAGGCCCAGCCGACCGGCATGCAAGGGGCGCCGTTCCTGGCGGTCAACGGCATGTCACGACAGGAACTCGACTGGGGCGGCAACGTGGTCGTGCAGGCGGGCTGGGCCTGGCGCGGATATCGCAGCGAGAAATTGTTCCGCATCGGGTTCGAGTATTTGTATGGCTCCGACCCGCAGTATGAGTTCGTGTTCTACAACCAGAATCGCGCCGGCATCGGCATGTGGTATGACTTCTGAGTTCACGGCTGTCGGGCCATCCATGGCCCCGACAGCCGTGGGCCGTCGCGGCGAACGCCGAGGGTTCGCCGGACGGCCTGGCGGTCGCACCTCCGGGCGACCGTAGCCGCCGCGTGGCGGCGGCGTGGTGCACGCGGCGCGGCCTGCGGCCGCTGCGTGCTGGCGGCGTGTGTAGGCGGCCCGCCTGGAGGGCGGGCTTTCAAGAGCCGGCGGCGGCCGGCCCAGCGACGCGAGGCAGGAAGCCGAGGCGTTGCGTGAAGCCGCCCGCCGGACGGCCTGGCGGTCGCACCTCCGGGCGACCGTAGCCGCCGCGTGGCGGCGGCGTGGTGCACGCGGCGCGGCCTGCGGCCGCTGCGTGCGAGTCATCCACGAGCATCACGCCCGGCTGCCGGGAAGCCCGAAGCGTGAGCTGAGGGAATGCGCGGCGCTTCACTCGAGTCGCTCCGCATTCCCTCGGCTCACGCCTTTTGATGTTGCGCGGAGTGGCTCGGCAGGGCGTCGCCGCTGCAGGAATCCGGTTGCGACCGTTGTTTTGCAGATCCTGTGAATCGGGAATCGGTCCCGTAGCCCGTCCAAGAAGCCCCGGGTGGAAACCCGGGGACTCCGGGCATGAAAACCACCCCGCCGTCCATGCCGGATGACGGCCCACAATTTCCCGGTTCAAACCTCCATCGCATGGCACCTGGGAAGGCATGCGACCCGGAGTCCCCCGGCTTCCGCCGGGGGCTTCTTGTGCCGTTCGCGCGAGACAAGTTGAGAGCAAGACTGGGGAACGCGCAACATCAAAACTCACGCCTCGGGTTTCGAGGACCAGGAGGTGCCACCACGGAGCAATGATGACGCCGCTCCCTGGAGCGGCGTTGGCGAACCGCCATGCCAGCGGACCGGCTACGTCCGGCGGTTCGCGGCGGCACGGTCGGTCCCCGGCGTGACGTCGAGCGCAAGGCCGTCGTTCGCGCCGCGTTCGAGCCGCTCCCAGGCGATCGCGCCCATCGCGGCATTGTCGGTGCACATCGTCCTCGGGGGCACGAACACCCGCAGTCCGCGTTTCCTGCCCAGGGCCTCGACGGAGTCTCGCAGCAGGGTGTTCGCTGCGACACCACCGCCGATCGCCACCGCGCCACAGCCCGTGCGGTCCACGGCGAGTGCCACCTTCGCGAGGATCGTGTCGACGACGGCCTGCTGGAACGACGCCGCGAGGTCGGCCAGCCGGCGGCCGGTCGGCGGCGGCTGATCTGGCGGACCGTGCGGCGGCCGCACGAGGTAGCGGAGTGCCGTCTTCAAGCCGCTGAAGCTCATGTCGAGCCGGTCGCGGTCGTTGGCGAGCGGCCGCGGCAGCCGGTGGCAGTGCGGGTCGCCGCCCGTCGCCGCCCGCTCGATCTCGGGGCCGCCGGGATAGCCGAGGCCCAGCAGGCTGGCGGCCTTGTCGAACGCCTCCCCCGCGGCATCGTCGATCGTGCCGCCCAGCCGGTCCAGTTCGAGCGGCCCGCGGACATGAAACAGCGACGTGTGGCCGCCGCTGGCCACGAGTCCGACGCATGGATAGACCATGTCGTGGCCGTAGGCGAGTCGGCAGGCGTAGAGGTGGGCGGCGACATGGTCGTAGCCCACGAGCGGCAGGTCGAGGGCGGCGGCGATCGCCTTGCCCGCCGCCAGTCCGACGAGCAGCGAGCCGACGAGGCCGGGGCGGACGGCGACGGCGACGGCCTCGAGATCCGCACGCGTCACGCCCGCGCGGGCGACGGCCTCGTCGATCACGGGGATGATTCGCTCGACGTGCGCCCGCGATGCCACCTCCGGCACCACGCCACGCCACCGGGCGTGGAGCTGCTCCTGACTGGCGACGACGCTGGACAGCACCTCCCGGCCGCGGGTCACAACGGCCGCTGCCGTCTCGTCACACGTCGTTTCGATTGCCAGCAGAGCCATGGGCCAAGTGTAGCGGCCGTGAGATGCGACCGCTGGGCGACACGTCGCCCGTGCCGGGAAGCCCGAGGCGTGAGTTTGGGTGGTCCGCCGTGTGGCTCGACACAGCGCCGTCACTGCGGGAATCCGATTGCGAACCGGGTTTTGCGGATCCTTTGACCAGGAAATCGGTCCCGTCACCGTTCCAAAAAGCCCCGGGCGGAAGCCCGGGGACTCCGGTTATGAAAACCACCCCGCCATCCATGCCGCACAATTCCCCGCGCTTCCACGCGGCCAACTCACCTCGCATGGCACCCGGGAAGAGATGCCACCCGGAGTCCCCGGGCTTCCGCCCGGGGCTTTTTGTGCCGTTCGCGCGCGTTAATCGGAACGAATGAAGAGAGAACGCGCACCATCAAAACTCGCATCCCTTCGGGCCTGCTTCGGCTTACGCGAGGCTCGCCAGGATGGCGAGCCATCGCAGGTCGAGGCACACGCTGCTGTGCCTCCGACCTGCCAAGGCTGTCGGGGCCAGGGATGGGCTGGTGTTCGCGCCGGCGCATCCCTTCGGGCCTGCTTCGGCTTACGCGAGGCTCGCCAGGATGGCGAGCCATCGCAGGTCGAGGCACACGCTGCTGTGCCTCCGACCTGCCACGGCTGTCGGGGCCAGGGATGGCCCGACAGCCGTGAATTCAGAAACTGCCGAAGCTCTCGAACTCGTCGTATGGGCGATGCTCGAGGTTCACGAATCGCGTGTAGTCGTGCTGCCAGAGCAGCTTCACGTCGCCGATCGGACCGTTGCGCTGTTTGGCGATGATGATTTCAGCCTGGCCCTTCACCCGCTCGCGGTCCTCGTCATTCGTTTGGTAATACTCCTCGCGGTGCACGAACATGACGACGTCGGCGTCCTGCTCGATCGCGCCCGACTCGCGCAGATGGTTGAGTCGCGGCCGGTTGTCACGCGAGACCTCCGCCTGCCGGTTGAGCTGGGCCAGGCAGAGCACCGGAATGTCGAGCTCGCGTGACATCATCTTCAGCCGCCGCGCGATCCGCGCCACCTGCTCCTGCCGCGGATCGCGGGGATTGTCGGGCTCGATGAGCTGGAGATAGTCGATCACCACCAGCCCCAGCCCCTGCTTCCGCTTCAGACGGCGGGCGACGGCCGCGATCTCCGTGAGCGTGCGGCCCGGCGTGTCGTCGATAAACAGCGGCGCCGTGCCGATCTCGGTCGACTTCTGCACCAGCCGGCGGCGATCCTCCTGGGAAATGGTGCCGTTCCGCAGCCGATGGCCGTTCACCTGGGCAGCGGAGCAGAGGAGGCGATCGGCGAGCTCCAGGCAGGCCATTTCCAGGCTCACGAACAGCACCGGCTGATGGAGCCCGATCGAGACGTGTTCCGCGATGTTCATCGCAAGCGCCGTCTTTCCCATGCTGGGCCGGGCCGCCAGGATGATGAGCTCCGAATTGTGGAGGCCACCGCACAACGCGTCGAGCTCCGTGAAGCCGGTCTCCACGCCCCCGATCGTGTGCTCGTGCTTCATGCGGGCGTCCATCCGCGCCATCACGTCGGTGAGCACGGCCTCGATCGGCTTCGCCTCGGCGGAACTCCGCCGCTCCAGGATCGAAAAGATCCGCTCCTCGGCCCGAGCCAAGAGCTGGCGGGGCTCGTCGGCCGCGTCGTAGGCGTCGCGGAGGATGTCGGTGCCGGCGTCGATCAGCGAGCAGAGCAGCGACTTGTCGCGGACGATGTGGGCATAGTGCTGGGCGTGGGCAGCGTGCGGCACCGATTCGATCGCCTCGGCCAGGGCAGCGGCGCCACCGACACGCTCGAGGTCGCCCTTGGTGCGGAGCACGTCGAGAACGATCGTGGCGTCGATCCGTTTGCCGGTGTCGTGCAGCTCGAGGAGGTGCCGGTAGAGCAGTTGGTGGGCTTCGTCGGAAAAGTCCTCGGGCCGCACGACCAGCGCGATGTCGTCGCACACGTCGGGCTTGAGCAGGATGCTGCCGAGCACGGCCCGCTCGGCATCGACGTTGGTGGGACGCTCCCGCGGCTCCGCGGCCGCGGAGCGGCTGCGGTCTTCGCGTGGACCGCGGCCACGACGCTCGCGTGAGGCGTCCCGCTGCCGGCCCGACGGCATGTCACGTGGCGCGACCACCCGTGGCGAGCCTCCCTGCGAACAAAAAACCTGCGAACCGAAGATCTACGATGGCCGTGCGGCCGCCGACCGCTTACTTGGCGCCGCCTTCGCTGCTGCTCGGCACCACCCAAACCTTCAGGTCGCCCTCGACCTCGGGTGCCAGCCGAACGCGAACCGTATACAGGCCCACTTCCTTGAGCGGTCCTTGAAGAATGATCTGATCGGGCGTGACCGAGAGATCCTGCTGCTTGAGCGAGCGGGCAATCTCGGGGCCGCCGACGGAGCCATACAGGTGGCCCTCGTCGTTCGCGTTCGCCTCGATCGTGACGCTCGTGCGGACGAGTTCGGCGAGCAGGCTGCGGAGGCCGGCGAGACGCTCCCGCGCGATTTCCTCGAGCTTCGCCCGATGCTTCTCGACCATCCGCTTGTGGTGCTCGGTGGCGACCGTCGCCAAACCCTGCGGAAGCAGATAGTTGTAGGCGTAGCCACGCTTGACCTCGACGACGTCGCCCTGTTTGCCGAGATGTTCGACATTGTGGACGAGCAGCAATTCGATACCGCCCCTGTTTCCCTTGGGGAGCCGCTTGGCCGTGACCGTGACGCGGGGCTGTTCCTTCGTAGGCATTTGAAAACTCCTTGCGATCGTGGTTCAGAATGGGATGTCGTCGTCGGACGGGCTAGCCCCGCCGCTCGGGCCGTCGTCACCGAAGTCGGTGGCCTGGCTGAATGCTTCATCGGCCTGGGGTTCGCCGCGGCCTGCCGCGACCCGCGGCTTGCCGCCCCGGCTGCCCTCGCCGCGGCTGCCGAGGAGCTGCATTCGCTCGCATACGACGCGCAGTTTGGAGTTCTTTTTGCCGTCTTTTTCCCAGGTGTCGAGCTTGAGCCGGCCTTCGATCAGCAGGGGCGACCCCTTCGTGACGTACTCGCCGGCGATTTCAGCCGTGCGGCCCCAGAGCGTGACGTCGACGAAGGTCGTCTCCTCGATCCACTCGCCGGTCTTGCCGTCCTTGCGGCGGTCGTTCACCGCCAAGCCGACGTCGGTCACGGCAGTGCCGCTGGAGATATACCGCAATTCCGGATCGCGGGTCACGTTGCCGAGCAGGATCACCCTGTTGAAGCTCGCCATGATGATTCACTCCTTGAGTTGAGGTACTGAACGCATGTTCAACATGGCCTCATCGTAGCGACTGTCGTGGAACCGTGCAAGCGTGCTGGCAGGCCTCAGGAAACCACCGGGGCGGTCGGGGGAGCAGACCGCTTCGGAGCCGCCTCGCCGGCCAGGGCGTGCTGCACGAGGGCGTCTGCGATCCGGTCGTCAACCTTCAGAACCAGCTTGCGGATGATGTCGTCGGTGATTTCGCACTGCCGTTCGAGGGCCGTCAGATTGCCACCCGGCATCTTGAAGTAGGTCAGCCAGTAGACGCCCTTCTTGTGGCCATTGATGGGGTAGGCAAGCTTTCGCTCGTCCCACAGGCGAGCGGCCAGGACCGACCCACCGTGCTGCGTGATGAGGTCGTTGATCTGCTGCGCCGACCCTGCGGGATCGCGGGAGTACTTCGCCGGATCCAGGATGAACATGCCTTCATACACCGCCATCGTGCTCGTGCTCCTTCTGCCTGTGCCCTGCGGGGCCGTTTCGTTGTCGTTCGCCGTGTGTCGTCAGTTGTACCTGTTCATCGCGGCCTGAATGCCCAGGGCCGCCCATTCCTCGGCGGCATCCGCCGCCCGTCCAATCATCACCCCGACTCTGTCCCGCTCATCCTTCGCGAACCTGCCGAGCACGAAGTCGGCAGGCTTCCAGCCGGGCGGCACGGGGCCGATGCCCAGCCGGAGCCGGGGAATCGTCGTCGTGCCCAGCCGGGCAATGACGTCGGCGAGGCCGTTTTGGCCGCCGGCCGACCCGCCCGGCCGAAGCCGGAGAGTGTCGCAGTGGAGGTTGAAGTCGTCACAGATCACCAGGATGTCGGAGTCGTCGATCTTGTAGAAGTCGCGAGCGGCCAGCACGCTCGAACCACTAAGGTTCATCCACGTCAGGGGCCAGAGCAGGAGCACCGGGCAGCCGCGGACCGACGCCTGGGCCACTTCTCCCTGGAAGCGGGCCCGTCGCGACGGTGAACCGGCACGCCGGCAGAGGATCTCGAGAACCTCGAAGCCGACGTTGTGCCGAGTGCCTTCGTAGGCGGAGCCAGGATTGCCGAGTCCGACGAGCAGCTTCACGATCCACCCTGAAAGACGGGGCGGGAAAGGCTTGCCCGTCGCGGCGCCATCAGGACTTCTCCGCTGCGGCTTCTCCTTCCTCGGCCGGCTTGCGTCCGATCAGCTCGGGCTCGGCGGCGGCCGGTGCGGCCTCCTCGCCCTTCTTCGCCGGCATCAGGCAGGTCACCACGGTGTCATCCGCGTCGGCGAGCGCTTTGGCGCCCGCGGGCAGCTGCAGGTCGTGGACCTTGATGACATGCCCGACCTCGAGGTGCCCGACATGGGCGTGAATGTGATCGGGAATCGCGTCGGCGGTGCACTCGAGCTCGATCTCGTGGAGCACGAGGTTCACTACGCCGCCGGCCCGTTGGCCCGGGCACTCGCCCTTGAGGTCGATGGGCACCTTGACCTTGACGCGGTCCGACTTGCTGACGCGGAGAAAGTCGACATGGATCGGCTCGACACCGAACGTGTCCCACTGCAGTTCGCGAACCACGGCGGCAGTCTTGACCGCGCCGATCAGTTCGACGAACCGGCTGCCGTGGCGGACCATTGCCTCGACGGCCTCCCGGGTCGTCGTCAGGTCGACGCACTTTTCGCCGTGGCCGTACAGGACCGCGGGCACACGCCCCTCCCTCCGGAGCCGCCTGGCGGCGCGGGTGCCGGTGTCTTTGCGGAGGGTGACTTCGAGGGTATCGCTCATGGAGGGCTCCTGGATTCGAGCCCCTTATTCTGCCTTTCGGCCTGGAATCTGCAAGCCATCTTCGCCGCGTCCGGGCGAAAACCGCGTCTTGAGGTTGGGGGGCCGGGGTTGCCCACGCCCCATCGCCGGACGTTCGCTGCGGGCATCCTGCCCTTCGCTCTCTCGGAGGTGTCTGCGCTCCGCCCTCCAGGGCTCCGCTGGCCACCTACGCCGGCTCCTGGGGCATGGGCAACCCCTCCCTCTTCGTCGATTGCAAAAAATAGCCATGCACGCAGCGGCCGGAGGCCGCGCCGCGTGCCTGCCCAGGCTCGGTGGCACGACGGTCGGAGACCGCCGCTACAGAGGGCCACCCAGCGGCCACGGACGCCCGGAAGGCGTCCGCCGCCCGGCTGGTCGCACCTCGCTGCGACCACGCCGGGCCAAGCCTGCGGTGGGCTGTCTGTCGCGCCGGCGCATCCCTTCGGGCCTGCTTCGGCTTACGCGAGGCTCGCCTGGAGGGCGAGCCATCGCCCGGCTGGTCGCACCTCGCTGCGACCACGCCGGGCC
>JAJTED010000069.1 GCA_021300535.1 Planctomycetaceae bacterium
TCGTGGTCTACGACCGCCTGGTCTCGACGGAGAGCCCGTTGTTCGCCGGCGTCGACCTGCGGCGGGTCGCCCAGCCGGCCGTGCCGGCGGGCCCCTACGGCCTGCCGAAGGAGCAGTTTGTGACTGCCGGCGGCGCAGCGAGCGAAGGCACGGACAAAGAACGAAAGGGCTCGCCGGCGGCCGACAGCCTGGTGGCGGCGAGCGATGCGGAGGTGGTGATTCGCCTGCCTGCGGCGTTGCTCGCGGGCCGGGAGTTCGTGGTGGATGCGCAGCTGCCGCAGGGATCGTCACCGCGGTGGGTGCGGGTGCGGGCCGCCACGCAGGCGGCCGACGCGACCACGCTCTGGGGCGGTCCGCTGGTCACGACGCCCGACAACCCCGCCTACGCGGCGATGCTGGCGGGGAATGCCGAGTTTCGTCGGGTGTTTCCGCTGTATGTCTATTTCCCGGCGATCGTGCCTCGGGACGACATCCTCTGCCTGAAGATGTTCCACCGTGAGGATGAGCCGCTGCTGCGACTCTTCGCCACGGCCGAGCAGGCCCGCGAACTCGATCGACTGTGGGGCGAGTTGGAGTTCGTCAGCCGCCAGCCGGTAGCCGAGAACGACTACCTGCCGCAGTTCATGGGGTACACGACGCAGATCTCGTCGAAGCGGTTCCAGGAGTTTTTCATCGACCGAAAGCCATGGTTTCAACAGCGTGCCGACGCCTTCCTCGAACTCGAGAAGGCCGCCATCCCGCGGCAGCTCACGGCGGTTGTCGACTTCGCGGCGCGGGCGTACCGCCGGCCGCTCTCGGCCGAGGAGCGGACGGGCCTGCAATCGCTCTACGACCGGCTGCGGAGCGAGGGGATGGGCCACGACGAGGCGTTCCGCGGCGTGGTCGCGAGCGTGCTCGTGTCGCCGGCCTTTCTCTTCCGGATCGAAACGCCGCCGGCGGGCAAGCAGCTGGCCCGCGTGAACGACCACGAGCTGGCGACGCGGCTGAGCTATTTCCTCTGGTCGTCGATGCCCGACGCGGAGCTGCTTGAGGCGGCCGCCTCGGGGCGGCTGCGGGATCCGGCGGTGCTCGCGGCGCAGGCGAAGCGGATGCTCCAGGATCCGCGGGCCCGGGGTCTGGCGATCGAGTTTGGCACGCAGTGGATCCACGTCCGCGGCCTCGACGAGTTCAAGGAGAAGAGCGAGACGCTCTATCCCACGTTCAACGCGGCGCTACGGAAGGATCTCTACGAGGAGTCGATCCTGTTCTTCCTCGACTTCTTCCAGGCGGACCGGCCTGTGCGGTCGCTGTTGGACGCCGACCACATGTTCGTGAACGAGGCGGTGGCCAAGCACTACGGCATTCCAAACGTGGCGGGTCCGCAGTGGCGGCGGATCGACGGGGCGCGGAAGCACGGCCGGGGTGGCATCCTGGGGCTCGCCAGCGTGCAGGCCAAGCAGTCGGGAGCGTCGCGGACGAGCCCCGTGCTCCGTGGCACGTGGGTGGTGGAGACGCTCCTGGGCGAGAAGCTGCCCAAGCCGCCGAAGAACGTGCCGCAGCTGCCCGACCAGGAGGGGCTCGACAACCTGACGACGCGACAGATGGTGGAGCGGCACGTGTCGGACGCCTCGTGCGCCGCGTGCCATGCCCGGATCGATCCCTACGGGTTCGCGTTCGAGAACTTCGACGCCATCGGCCGGTTCCGCACGCAGGAGGCCCCCGGCCGGCCGGTGGACACCAAGGCGAAGCTCCGCGACGGCACGGAGTTCACCGGGCTCGACGGCCTGCGGGAGTATCTCCTGGCGAAGAAGCAGCCGGAGTTCGTCCGGCTCTTCTGCCAGCGGCTTTTGGGCTACGCCTTGGGACGCTCGACCACGCTCTCCGACACGGCGGTCATCGACAAGATGGCGGCGGCGGTGCAGGCCGACGGCGGCAGGGTTTCCGGGGCGATCGGCGTGATCCTCGAAAGCCCCCAGTTTCTCATGGTCCGCGGCAAAGACGCCGAATATAGTGATTGAACCAACCTTTCTGGAGCCTGCCATGCGCCTGAACCATTCGGCTCTGTTTCAGCGGCGGACGTTTTTGCGCGGCGTCGGCGTGAGCATGGCGCTGCCGTGGATGGAGTCGCTGCCGACCCTGGCTGCCGAGGCGGCGGCCGGGAGCAGTGTGGCCGGCAGCACTGCTTCCGGGCCGCCGGTGCGGTTCGCCTGCCTGTTCTCGGGCAACGGCTTCCAGGCGGGCGAGTGGCGGGCGGCGGGCGAGGGCGCAGGCATGGAGCTGGGCAAGGTGCTCGAACCGCTCCTGCCGCACCGCGAGAAGCTGACGTTCATCCGCGGGCTGCACAACGACGCAGCCAAACACGGCGGCATCCACAGCGCCCAGACGGGCAACATCCTCACCGGGGCCATGCTCTCCGCCGGCGGTGAGATCCGCTCCGGCATCAGCTGCGATCAGATGATCGCGCAGCGCATCGGCGACCAGACGAAGGTGCCGAGCCTCGTGCTCGGCTGCGAGCCGTCCATCGCGGCGATCCACAAGAACTACTCGATGATCTACAGCTCGCACATCTCGTGGAGCTCGCCGACGACGCCGACGCCGCTGGAGGTCTATCCGGCGCTCGCCTTCGACCGGCTGTTCCGCGACGACGTGGGGCGGGCCGACAAGAGCGTGCTCGACGCGGTGCTGGAGGAGTCCCGCGGGCTGCGTGGTCGCGTGAGCCAGTCCGACCGGCACCGGCTCGACGAATACCTCTCGTCGGTCGAGGACGTGGAGGGACGGATCAAGCGGGCCGGCCAGGAGGGGCGTCTCCAGGGCTGGCGGCCGACGCTCGACAAGCCCGACATGCCCCGGCCCGCCGACGGCATGCCGCAGGACATCGACCAGCACATGCGGCTGATGTGCGACATCCTCGTACTGGCGTTCCAGACCGACACGACGCGGGTCTGCACGCTCAAGCTCAACAACGACCACTCGTCGCTGCGGTTCCCGAACCTCAAACGCTGGGGCGGCAATGGGGGGATCGACTACATGATCCACCATCTGCTCTCGCACACCAACAACGCCGACTGGCTGGCGGTGAACCGATTCTTTGTCGAGCAGCTGGCCTACATCGCGGCGCGGCTCGACAAGATCCAGGAAGGCGAGCGGACGGCGCTCGACAACTCGATGATCATGTACTGCTCGAGCATGATGACCGGCGGCCACGACAACAAGCAGTTGCCGGTCGTGCTCCTGGGCAGCGGCGGCGGCCAGATCCGCACTGGGCGGGTGCTCGACTACCTCGACAAGCCCAACCGCAAGATGTGCAGCCTCTACCTGTCGCTGATGGACAAGGCGGGCGTGCGGCTCGACTCCTTCGGCGACTCGACGGAGCGGCTCGCGGAGATCTGACCGCCGTGAGCCCGGCGGCGTTGGCTGTTCGTGGCTCATCACGATTCGCGCAGCCAGAAGAACGGCCGCACGTCATTTTGCGTCCGCGGCACCGTAGGTTGCCAGCGCGGCCTCCAACTCCGGGAACCGGCCTGGAGGCAGAACCGCCAGGGCGGCCTTCGCGGTGGCCACGGCCTCGCCCCGCCTGCCGTTGCGGAACTGCGCGAGCGCGGCCTCGCCCGCAGTTATACAGCGGCTCCTCGACGCCGATGCGGCCGCCGACATGCTCGCTCGAGAGAACACTGGGTTTTCGGTGGACGCCAGCGTCCGGGGGGAACGCCGATCGCTTCGAGATCCCGTGCCCGCACAACCCCATATCGCTGGATGTGCCGCAGAAGTCGGTCGACGTGGGTGGCGGCGGGCATCTGGACGGTTGATAGGTATTACGAATGCTATGCCAAAATACTTTCCGGCAGAGGTGGCGTAACATCCTATTCATGTATGGCTGGCGAATTCGAGTTTGCCGACGGCAGGGTCAGCAACCCTGTTCGTACGGAATGGCCTCGACGACCGCGGCCTGCGTGCTTGGTCGACATGGTCGCACTTGCAATGCAGTTGCAAGTAGGGCAGAATGCGGTCGTACCCGCAGGATTATCCCGGAGGCCAATCCATGACACCCGATCCTGACCGTTCGCCGAGGAACAGCGAGACCCTGTCGGACAGCGTCGACCGGCGCCTGCCGGTGACCGTGCTCTCCGGCTTTCTCGGGGCCGGCAAGACGACGCTCCTCAACCACATCCTCGCCAACCGCGAGGGCCTGCGGGTGGCGGTGATCGTCAACGACATGAGCGAAGTGAACATCGACGCCCAGCTCGTGGGCGGTTCCCGTGCCACATCCTCCGCTGCAAAGCTGAGCCGCACCGAAGAGAAACTCGTCGAGTTTTCCAATGGCTGCATCTGCTGCACGCTTCGCGAAGACCTGCTCGAGGAGGTGGCCCGCTTGGCCCGGGAAGAGCGATTCGACTACCTCCTCGTCGAGAGTACGGGCATCTCGGAGCCGCTTCCCGTGGCCGAGACCTTTACGTTCACCGACGAGCAGGGGGAAAGCCTGGCGGCCCTGGCTCGCCTCGACACGCTCGTCACGGTCGTCGATGCCCGCAACTTTCTCGACGACTACTGCTCCCGGGACGAGCTCCGCGATCGTGGCGTCGGCCTCGATGAAAACGACAGCCGAGACCTCGTGCAACTGCTCGTCGACCAGGTGGAGTTCGCGAATGTGCTCGTGATCAATAAGACCGATCTCATCGCGGCGGACGACGTGGCCTATCTGGAGGCGATCCTGACGAAACTCAATCCGACAGCGAAGATCGTCCGCGCATCGCGGGGGCAGGTGCCGCTGGCGGCGATTCTCGGCACGCACTCCTTCGACATGGAGCATGCCGCCAGCCACCCGGGATGGCTGGCCGAGGCGCCGGGCACCCATGTCCCAGAGACCGAGGAATACGGCCTTTCGAGCCGCGTGTTTCAGTCGCGGCGGCCAATGCATCCCCAGCGATTCTGGGACCTCGTCACCGGCCCGGCCTTCAAGGGAGTGATCCGATCCAAGGGTTTTCTCTGGCTCGCCACCCGCCATGACTGGGCCGGTGTCTGGTCGAGCGCGGGTGTGGTGTCGAGCCTGCAGCCGGGTGGATCGTGGCTCGCGACGGCCCCGCGGGACGAGTGGCCCGAGGATCTCGATGCCGACGACATCGCAGCGATCTGGCAGGAACCGTGGGGTGACCGGCGGCAGGAGCTCGTGGTGATCGGGGCCAAACTGGCGCCGGAACTGCTCGAGCGGCTCGACCGGTGCTGTTTATCCGATGCCGAGCTTGCCCTTGGGCCGGAGAGCTGGCTCGGATTCGATGACCCGTTCCCGGCGTGGCGGATTGCCGAAGAGGGAGATGGCGACACGGTCATCGAGGAGGACGAGTTGCCGTAAAGGCGACCGTCTTCGCAGTCAGCGGCCAGCGGGACAGTTCGCTGCGCACGCGGGACGCAGGGCGTCACGATGCGCACGACCCGCGGCGAGTAGCAACTTGAGTTCCGCGGCCACGTGTTCCCGGTCGACTTCCTCCGGGTCGAGCACGGCATGCTCCAGGGCTTCGATCCGTTCGCGGAGCGTCTCGGCGGCGGTGGTCATCTCGGGCGTGACGCTGCCGCGGCGGATCCAGATGCCCACCTCCGTCCGCCGCACGAGATCCTCCCAGGCCGCGATCCAGACCTGCGTGCGGCGCTTGTCGCCGGCAAGCGCGGCCGAATGGGTCTCCGTCTCGGCCATCCGCAGATCCTCGAGGCATGTCGGCAGGTCGGGATAATACACGTAGGCCGCCACCACGCTGAGCGCAACCAAACCGCCGAGGAGAACGGCTCCAAGCACCGGCGTTGGCACCGTCACGTCGAGCCCGCGGCCGCCTGATCTTTGGCCGACGGGGGCCGCACTCTGCTCCAGTCGTGCCTCGATGCTCCGATCGGGATCGAATGCCGCGAGCAGGGCCCCCGCCGCTACGATGCTTGCGAGGACTACGAGCGCGGTCCAGGCATGGGCCGGCACGCGGTCGGCGAGCAGCGCGACGCTCCGGGCCACGGGATCGGCCGTCTCGGGCGGAAACGGCATGCAGAACACGTCGAAGGCGTGCGTATGATCCTCGGGGGGCGAATCCCGGAACGACAGCGGCCGCTCGATCGCCGCGGCGACCGAGAGCACCGCGCCGAAGAACACCGTCAGCCACCACGCGGTCCGCCGTCCGCCCCACGCACGCCACGCCCAGGCGATAAGGCCGAGGTTGAGTCCCGCCCCCACCGACAACAGCACGAAAGCCGCCCCGACGGAGTTGCCGTGGTCGAACATCGAGCCGATCTGCATCATCGCGTCGGTGGGCGTGAGGAAGGCCGGCGTGCCGACTGCGGCCATCAGCGGTGGTGCCCATGGGTCGAATGCCTTCATCGACCGTTGCAGGCTGCCGAACGGAAGGCATGCCGCGAGCAGGCCCACGCCCAGAAGGGCGATCGCGGCGTAGCCCGCCGTCGGCCCCGCCGCCTCCCGCGCCGTCGCCAGCACGAGCGCCACGGCCCGCCGCCAGCCTGGGGAAACCCGGGGCTCGTCCACGGCAGATGGCGAATCTTCCGCGCCGCCGAGCCGGTCCCAGGCAAGGCCCACCGCGGTCACCACCACCATCGACGCCAGCGCGAAGCCGACGATCACGAGCGGGTGCGAGAGCGTGAGCCCGTAGAGCAGTGAGATCGGATTGAAAAGCGGCGCGGAGACGGCGAACGCGAGCACGGCGCCGCCGGCGAGGCCGGCCCGCCTGAGTTCCCGGGCCACCGGAATCGCCCCGATCGAACAGACCGGGAGGAGCATGCCGAGCAGCCAGGCCCGCACGAGCGACCACCACGACCCGGCGGCCAGCAGCCGCCGCGTGAGGGCGGGGCCAAAGAGTTCGCGGATCACCGCCGCCACGACCAGGCCGCAGAGCACCGTCGGCGCGGCATTCGCCAGCGCCGCCACCGCTCGGCACACAGCCCCGCAGCCCATCACCAGCCATTCATGCATCGCCATCGTGGTTCTCCCTGTTTTTGGTTTGGCTGATGAAATCTGCCGGTCATCCGCGGCGGCCGCCGAGTGGCACGGGCACCCGGTCGAGCGCTGCGGCGACGAGCCGGTCGCTCTCCGCGGGCGCAAGCTCGAGCCGCACGCCGAGCACCGGCCCGGCCACGTGCCGCACGTCGTCGGGCGTGACGTGATCCCGGCCCTGGATCACCGCCCACGCCTGGGCCACCCGCTGCCAGATGAGCAGACCGCGCGGGCTCGGGCCGCCCGTCCCGTCCCGCAGCGCGCGGCACGTGCGGCCCACGTCCACGAGATACCCAGCCACGGCGTCGTTCACGAGCTGTCCGGCCGTCATCTCCTGCAGCCGCTCCAGCGCGGGCTGGTCGATGACCGCATCGAGGGCTTCGTCGCCCCGATCCCGGCCCCTCGCCTCCTGGAGCAGTTCCAATTCCGTCGCCCGGTCGGGCGGCCCGATCGACAGCCGCATCGCGAACCGGTCGAGCTGGGCCTCGGGGAGTGGATAGGTGCCCAGATGCTCGAGCGGGTTCTGCGTGGCCACGACGAAGAATCCCCGCGCCAGCCGGTGGCAGTCGTCGTCGATCGTCACCTGCCGCTCGGCCATCGCCTCGAGCAGCGCACTCTGGGTTCGTGGTGTGGCTCGGTTGATCTCGTCGGCCAGGAGGACGTCGGCAAACACCGGTCCGGCCCGAAACTCGAACGACCGCGTCTGCTGGTTGTAGAGCGTGAAGCCGGTGATGTCGGTGGGCAGGAGATCGGGGGTGCATTGGATCCGCGCGAATCTGCCCCCCACGAGCGCGGCCAGCCCCTTCGCGAGCGTCGTCTTACCCAGGCCGGGCGGATCCTCGATCAGGAGGTGCCCGCGGGCGAGCAGGCAGGCGAGCGCGAGATCGCAGGCCTCCGTTTTGCCGCGCAGCGTCTCCCGCAGCCTGTGCCGCAGCCTCTCGATGAGCCCGAATGACTCATCGAGATCGATTCGTTCGGACTTGATCATGACGGTTGCCATCGGTGGGCCTGTGTGGTGAATCGTTGGCGGAGCCGGGCGACGGTGACGTGCCGCGCGGCCGCCGCGGCCGCCTGCCCGTGACGCAGCCGGTCTCGAGGCGTCGCGGGGCGTCCATAGGCCGACTGTTCGAAGGCGGTGACAAATGACGGCGGCTCATCGGCTGCGGGCGCAGCCAGCGTCCGCCGATGCCAGTCGCGCACCGTCTCGGCCGGCCGCCTGGGACAGCCCGCCAGCCACGCCCGCCAGGCGATGAGATGCCAGGTCGCCCGCGCCGGGCACACGTCCCCGCGCCGCATCGCCTGCCGCCACCATGCCGTCGCCAGGGCATCGACGCACCACCGCCATCCGAAGCCCGCAGCCGCAGCCAGCAAGGTGAGCCCGGCCCCGATGGCCGCGATGGTGGCGGCCCGAGCACGCATCCACGCCGCTGCGCGCTGGAGGCACTCGACCGCCCGTGTGGTCCAGGGCACGGTCGGCGGCCGCAGCCGATAGCCCGGCGTCGGCTCGAGCGGAATCCAGCGGCCCGAGGCATCGCGGATCTCGGCCCACAGATGCGCGTCGTCGGCCGCGGCAACGAGCCGGCGCGACCGCACGTCGCGCCGCTCTCCCGACACGTGAAGGCCGCCGACCACGCGTGTCGGATAGCCGCACTCCCGCAGCAGCATCGCCGCGGCGCCGGCGAAGTCGTAGGGCCGCCCGCGGTGCGACACCGTGAGCACGTGCCGGAGCGTGTCGGAGCAGTCATCGGGGGGGCTCGCCACGTCATCGCGGATGATCCGCCGCTGGATCTCGGCCACGATCCGCGCCACCTGCGGCCAGCCCGCGGCCGCAGGATCGCGATCGATCCCCCAGGCGTCGAGCACATCACCCGCCCACGCGGGCGCCTCATCCCGTACGGTCTCATCGACCGCCGGCGGCGTAGTGACTGCGATCGCGCCCATCGCATCGATGCCGCCCGGAAGGCTGCGGGCATGGACCGTCGTGCCGGCCGTCGCCTCGACGCCGTCGAGCGTCACGACATCGTCGGCGGGGGTGCGGAAGAAGTCGGGCCGGTCGATCTTGTCGATCCGCATGGCATCGGCCCGCGCGGGCAGCGGCAGCACGCTGCTACGCACGCTGCCGATCGTGATCGCATGGGTGTCGGCGGCGTCCGAGAATGGCATCGGCACCCCCTGCCACCGCATCCAGTCGCCCCCGGCATGCTCGAGCCGGCAGTCGCGCGGCATCGCGGCTGCCGGCAAAGGCTCGCGCCACGACCGGCCATCGAACGCGTCATAGACGGCAAGCCGAAGGTGGACCGGGGCCGGGCCCGTGAGCGTCACGAGCGCCCGGGCGGCAAGATTCGTCGTGGGCCGACGCGACCGCGGACGGGCCTTCCGCACCGTGGAAAACTCCCGGCCGGCGTGCTCGCTGTCGGCCAGGTGCTGGTCGGTGGGCGGAAGCTCTTGGGGCCCGAGACCAAAGGCCCGCTTCCGCTCCTCGTTCTTCGGCTTGGGCGGCTCGCCGTAGAGATCGTTGAACAGATCGTAGAGAGTAGGCTTGTGGCTGGTGACGAAGACGCCTGAGTTCACCGGCCCCGTGGCCTGCGGGTTCTTCTCCGCGGCGACGAGATTCTCGCCGTCGCCCACGCCGTCGCGGGCCCAAGGAAAGGCGTATGAGTCACCGCCCGAGAGCGGCATCCAGCCGACGAGCGCACGGCCGCAGGCATCGCGGCTGCCCCCGAGCATCGCGACCACGCTGGCGACGGCCAGGCACGAGACGAGGCCCGCCGGGCTCGGCAGCGAACCGCGGCCGCCGCGGCTGGCGGCCCCGGCAGCCCGCGCCGCGAGCCCCGAGGCCGCGACTGCCGCATAGCCTGCGTTGATCATGCCGGTCGCCGGATGATCGTTGACGATGGCGGCCAGTACGACCATGAAGAGCGTCGTCGCCATGGCGAGCCGCGTCTCGCTTGCCGTGATGCCGACCGCAAACAGCCCGCAGAGTATGCCTCGGAGGCTTGCCAAGAGCAGTGCCTCCGGGCTCGCTCCCTCCCCGCCGCAGGCGGTCGGTAGGCTCCGCCAGGCCAGGACGGCGGTAACTGCTGGCGGCACGGCCATGGCCACGAAACATATGCCGACTACGATCACACCCCGCAGCAGTCCGGTATACGTTCCTGTCGATGGCGCCTCGGTTTGCGGCGCCACGAGCCAGCCCCGCGTCTGCCGCAACGCGAAAGCCCACAGCGTCCATGCTGCCCCGCCGAGCACGGCCCACCAGGCTGCGGCATCGGCCGGCACATCCACGAGCTGTTCGGCCATGAAGGCGGCGGCAACGGCGAGCCAATCGAGGGGCGTCATGTCGGCGCGTAGCTCCTGCGTTGGCCGGATGCCCGATTGCGGGGGCTCATGTCGGGGTCATGGTTCAACGCCGGGAAGGCTGCATCGACGGCAGCGATCGGATCGGGCTCGAGGGGCACCTGCACGACCCTTTCCCTGCGGCCGCGGCCGGGCGGTGCGCCGGTCCGCGCTGGCTCGCCGCCCACCACGATCCACAGCCGTTCGTGCCGGGCGCACAGCGCCGCGCCGACTGCCGCAGACAGGCTTTCCCGGCCCGAGGGCGTCGTGAGGAAAATCTCCAGATCGACCGGCCGCGGGCGATGCAGGGTGGAAGTCGCGTGCGGCGCATCCGGGGCGGACAGCGGCTCCAGGCAGGCCAGTTCGTCGAGCAAATCTATGATTTCGGAGCCTGTCCGCGGAGTCGCTGCGGGACGGCCTGGCCAGATGATCTCGAACGCCACGCCCTGCGGCAGCCACGATTCGATGATCGCAAACGCGGCTGTCACGATCGCATCGAGCGTGCGCTCGTGTGTGCCGGCTTCGCGATGCATGCGTTCGACGCGATGGTCCACGACGAGCCGCACGACGGCCGCCGCGCCGCCGGGCCGTTCCCGCACGACGAGCGTATCGCGTCGCGCCGTGTGGGCCCAGTGGATCGACCGCATGGAGTCTCCCTCGCGATAGTCGCGGGCGCCGATCGAATCGCCGCAGGAGCCGGTGATTCGCTCGCTCGTCTCCTGGCCGACTCCGGCAGCTGCGACGAGGCCGGCAGGTACCCGCATCTCGGCCCGAGCTGGCCAGACAATCACGGCCGCAGGCATGGCGAGCGTCCGAGAGGTAGTGACGAAGCCGAACGGCCGATTGCTTTCGATGGCCGGCGCGACACGGGGAAACCTTCCACGCCGCCGCGGCATGACGGCCACCGAGCGGGTGGAGTCGATCGTCGCGGCGGTGGCCATGGCCGCCGGGCTATCCGGGCTTCTTGGCCCGGGCTCCGCGTCGCGCCACGACAGGGAGACATGTGGCCGCCACCACGGCAGGATTGACCGCCAAGTGATCGTGGCGGTGAGCGTGTCGGCGACCCGGCAGCGGCGGCGATCCCATGCAATCACCGCCGTCGCGCTGCGCACGGCAATCCAGGGACCGACGCCCCCGATCGCAAGCGTGGCGAGAATGCCGCCCAGAAGCGGCAGGGCCCGGGCCGACACGAGGAGGAAGGCGATGCCCGCGATGGCCGCCGCGCAGCAGAGCGGGCAGGCAGGATGCCGGAGAAACCGCTCGAGATGGTGGGGGCGGATGTTCGGCACGGGAGAGGTTGGACGGTGTCGCAGCGGGTCACCTGTGCATGACCAATGATCGCGGTTTTCATTTCTGAATGCAACCAAGTTGCACATGCAGTCCTGTCGCGATACCCTGGGCCCCACGTCCTCAGCCCCCGCTGGCGGCCGGTGCGGGCATGTGGCGCCGTCGAGCCTGGCGACTTCCACTGAGCCTGTCGGCATGTCGGACGAGCACGCCAGCACCTTGGCCGACATCGCCTGGCAGCCGGATGGCGCGCGGATCGCGACGGCGGCCTACGGGGGCGTCGCGTATTGAACGGCCGCGGCCACCGGGCCGACCGACCATGTGCCGCTGAAGGGCTCATCGCTCGTGCTCGGCTGGCAGCCACAGGGCAGGTATCTGGCGTGCGGCAATCAGGATGCCACGGTGCTCTTCGCACTCGTCGAGACGGGTGACACGCTGCAGATGTGGGGCTTTCCGGCAAAGGTGCTCGCGCTCTCGTGGAGCCAAGACGGCCGTTGGCTTGCCACCGCGGCAGGTTCCGGCGTGATTCTCTGGGATGCCTCCGGGCCGGGGCCGAAGGGGCGGACGCCGACGGTGCTGGAGGGGCATTTCGGATCCGTGACGACGGTCGCCTGGCAGCCGCAGGGCCGAGTGCTCGCCAGCGGCGGCACGGACGGGCAGGTGTGTTTGTTCACGCCGACCCTGCGGCGCCCTCGGGCGTCGCGTGTCGCCGACGCACCTCCGGAGATCGAAGCGGAAGACTCGATCGCACTCGAGGCCGAGGTGACGGCGCTCGCTTGGACGACCGGCGGTGGCATGCTGGCCGTCGGAGACCGTTCGGGAACCCTGTCGATCTATCGAGTGGCCTGATGCACGACCGAGGAACCGGGAAGGGCAAGCACATGAAGATCGCGCAGCGGAAGCGGCGGCCCGCAGGATGGGACGACGAGCAGATCGCCGGCATTCACGCCGCCGACACCGACATTGTGCTGATCCGCCGGCCAGTGCCCGTCGAGTGTGCGGAGATCGTTGCCCGAGGGCGTGTCGGAGAGGTGAGGTTTCACACGACCGCCCGTGGGGCGAAGAACAAGATCGACCGTGGCCTCGACCACTTGGAGCTGAAAGCCCCGGGCGGTCCGCGGGCCCGGCTGGCTGATGACATCCTCGGGCTCGTCTGCGGCATGCTGGCCGGCTTCGACTGGCCGCGGGTCGAAGTGCGGCTCGATCTGGCCGACGTTCAGGCTTGCCCGAAGTTCCATAGCGACAACGTGCTCGTGCGACTCGACCTGATCTCACGAGCGCTCGGCATCGGGGCGGAGGTCGTGCGGGACGCCCTCTATCTGCACAGCACAGGAAAGCGGCCGCCGGGCCGGATCGACGGACGTTGTCGTCGGCCGCGTAAGCCGGGGCAGCCGTTCGTGCCGAGGTACAAGCAGATTGCGGAGGAGGTGGATCGCCGTAGGAAAGCCGGGGAAGGGTTCGATCGGCTGGCTCGCGAGATGAAGGTCAGCCGCGGCACGGTCTTGCACTGCGAGTTCCCGCCGCTACGAGCGACGCCGACCGGAGAAGACGCCGCTCTACAAGGTCGTCGCAGAGCACCTCGAAGGCTGGCTCGAGACTCGGGCGGTCGCTGAGCATCCCGTTCCGCGCATGTCGAACGGGAGCTGCGGTCATACCTCACCTGCGGCATCCTCTGCTTCGGATTCGGCAGGGCACAATGTGCTTCGTGCGGGCAGGGCGTTGTCGTGGCCTCCCGGCTGAGCCGGGTTGGCAGCCATGGGAACCCTTGGCGTTCCCATCAGCTGCCCGGCAGGACGGGGCCATGGATGGGCCGCCCTGCCGGTGGCTAGCCGCAAGGGCCGCGGCGTCTGTCCCTCCTGCAATGGCCGCCGGATGGCACAGACAGCTGCGCATCTCGTCGACCGCGTCATTCCCCCGGTGCCCGTGCGGCAGTGGGTGATCTCCG
>JAJTED010000189.1 GCA_021300535.1 Planctomycetaceae bacterium
GCTAGGTCCAGTTGGGCGTGGGCGGCCGATAGGCATCGACGTCGATCGAGCGGAACCAGTCGATCGTCTTCGCCAGCCCCTCGCGGAGGGCGACCCGCGGCTCCCAGCCGAGCCGCTGCTGGGCCAGCGTGATGTCGGGCCGCCGCCGTTCGGGATCGTCGGTGGGCAGCGGCTTCTCGACCAGCGGCGACTTCGAGCCGGTGAGCTCCAGCGTGAGTTCCGCCAGCTGCCGGATCGTGAACTCGCCGGGATTGCCGATGTTCACCGGGCCGGTGAAATCGTCGGGCGCGTTCATCATCCGGATCATGCCCTCCACCAGGTCGTCGCGGTAGCAGAAGCTGCGGGTTTGGCTGCCGCTGCCGAAGATCGTGATCGGCTCGCCGGCCAGAGCCTGGCGGATGAAGTTCGAGACCACGCGGCCGTCGAAGGGATGCATCCGCGGCCCGTAGGTGTTGAAGATCCGCACGATGCGGACGTTCACGCGGTTGGCCCGGTGATAGTCCATGAACAGCGTCTCGGCCGCCCGCTTGCCCTCGTCGTAGCAGGCCCGCGGGCCGACGGGATTCACCGCGCCGCGGTATGTCTCGGGCTGCGGATGCACTTCCGGGTCGCCATACACCTCGCTCGTGGACGCCTGCAGCACTTTCGCCCGGCAGCGGCGGGCCATGCCGAGGACGTTGATCGCCCCGATGACGCTCGTCTTCATCGTCTTGATCGGGTTGAACTGGTAGTGCCCCGGCGCCGCGGGGCAGGCGAGGTTGTAGATCTCGTCCACCTCCAGCCAGAGCGGATGGACGATGTCGTGGCGGATGAGCTCGAAGTTCGGCTGGCCCAGCAGGTGGACGACGTTCGACTTCTGGCTGGTGAAGAAGTTGTCGACGCAGATGACGTCGTGGCCGGCGGCCACGAGCCGCTCGCAGAGGTGGCTGCCGAGGAACCCGGCGCCACCGGTGACGAGGATCCGCTTGATCGAGGGCATGGGGCTGGGCTCGAGGGGCTGCAGGTCGCCAAGGATCTGGGCGTGGGCTCGATCGAACTGGCCGACCCCGAGACCTGGCCGACGATCAAGAAGCACGGCCTGACCTGCGCCATCGCCCCCAACGGCATGCCGGGCGCGCCGTTCATGAAGGGCTTCAACAACCCGCGGTATCACGACGAGGTGATCGCCCGCACGACGGCGATGATCGACGCCTGCAAGGCCGCCGGCTTCCCGGCCGTGATCGCCTTCACGGGCTACAAGTGGCGCGACGCCGACGACCCGAAGAGCGGTGAGATTTCCGCCGCCGAGGCCGCCGACAACTGTGTCGCGGGCCTGAAGAAGATCGCCGGCCATGCGGAGAAACAGGGCGTGACGATCTGCCTCGAGCACCTCAACACCCGCGACGACACGCACCCCATGAAGGGGCATCCGGGGTATCAGGGCGACGACGTGGACTATGTGGCGGGGATCCTCCGCCGGGTCGGCTCGCCACGGGTGAAGATGCTCTTCGACTGCTACCACGTGCAGATCATGAACGGCGACATCATCCGCCGCATCGAGCAGTGCAAGGACGTGATCGGCCACGTGCACACCGCCGGCAATCCGGGTCGCGGCGAGCTCGACGAGAACCAGGAGATCAACTATCCGCCGATCATGCGGAAGCTGCTCGACGTCGGCTACGAGGGATGGGTGGGGCAGGAGTTCATCCCCACCCGCGACCCGCTCGCCGGGTTGAAGCAGGCCGTCGCGCTGTGTGACGTGTGACGCGTCCCTGGACGGTGTGCGACCCGGAGTCCCCCGGCTTCCGCCGGGGGCTTTTTGGAAGCGTGACGCGCGGCCTAATTGTTGCGACGTGCAGACCCAAGCCCCGGATGGCCAACCCCGCGGGGTTTTGTTGGCGTGACGCGCGCCCAAGAAGCCCCGGGTGGCAACCCGGGGACACCGGGTGTGAACGCCATCCAGCGCTCCATGCACGAACGGTTTCGCGGCATCGCGGCTACACGCGCACCAGCACGAGCCGCACGTCGGCGACGTTCGTGCCCGTGGGGCCGGTGACCACGAGACCGCCGGCCGCGGCCAACAGCGGATACGCGTCGCAGCGGGCCAGCGCCCGCGGCACGTCGCTGCCTGCCGCCGTGATTGCGGTCACGACATCGGCATCGGCCACCGCGCCGGCCGCGTTCGTCGGGCCGTCCTCGCCGTCGGTGCCGATGCTCGCCAGCAGCACGTCGGCCGGCCAGGCAGCGGCCGAACCGCGCACCGCGTCGATCGCCGCCAGCACCGTCTGCTGGTTGCGGCCGCCGACGCCATGGTTGGCCGGCACCAGCACCGTGGCCTCGCCCCCTTCGATGATCGCCAGCGGCCCGGCGCCCGCCGCAGCCAGTGCCTCCGCGGCCAGGCGGCGGCCGACCGCCTCGGCAGCCGCCTGCGTGTCGCCACCAGGAACGGCATGCCGCACCGTCACGCGATAGCCAAGGTCACGGGCGGCGTGGGCGGCCGCCTCGACCGCCGTGGCGTTGGTGCCGAGGAGCACGTGGTCCACGCGGCAGCCGCGCGGCGTCGTCCAGTTGCCGGCCGGGCTGGTCGACGCGTCCGGCATGCACGGCCCCGAGGCGATCACCGCGAGGTCGTCGCCGATCACGTCGGACAGCACGAGCACCAGCAGCCGGCCCGCCGCGCACGCCCGCGCCAGGCCGCCCCCCTTCACGGCGCTCAAGTCGCGGCGGGCAGCATTGAGCGTGGCGATGTCGGCTCCGGCCGCCGCGAGCCGCTCGGTGAGGGCGATCATGGCGGCCAGCGGCACGCTCTCCCGCGGCGCCTCCAAGAGCGCCGAACCGCCGCCGGTGACGACCGCGATCGCCAGGTCACGCGGGCCGAGATTCGCGACCATGTCGACGATCTCGCGGGTGGCCGCCACCACGTCGGCCGTGGGCAGATTCACGCCGGCCGGCCGGGTGGCCCGCACTTTCACCGGGCCTGCGTCGCACGTGCAGCCCGCGGGCACGCTGACGAGCCCCGTGACGCGATGCCGCGCGAGCCGCGGCGGGCCGAGCACTCCGATCACGCCCGCGGCCAGGCCGGCGGCGGCCTTGCCGGCGCCCAAGACGACGATCCGGTCGACCGCCTCAAGATCGATCAGCGGTCCACCATCGAGCGTGAGCCGGCCATCGGCCACGGACAGCCGCCGGGCCACGAGCGGCGCCGGGGCGACCGCGGCGAGCGCCGCCGCCCGGATCGTCGCCGCGTCGGCCCGCAGCCGCGGCGCGTCAGCCATCGGCCGCGTCCTCGCCCACAGGGAACTGCTTGGGATCGAACCGCGACAGGTCGATGCCGCCGCGGTTCTCCTCCTCGAGCAGCTTCACCCGCATCTCCAGCCGTTCCAGCCGCCGGGCCAGCAGCGCCGGAGACTCCGCGCTGGGAACGGGGTTTTTGATCCGGGGGATGACCGGATAGCCGAGCTGCCGCTGCAGCGCCGCGAAGAAGAAGAGCGGATCCTTGCCGCGGTTGGCCCGGGCGATCCGCCCTTCCTTCTCGCCGAACAGGATCGGCCGGTCAGGCTCGGGGGCCGGGCGGCCTGCGAGCAGGGCGTCGCGCTTCTCCAGCCGCCAATACTCCGGACTGCGGACGTACACCAGGTCGGCGAGGTCGATGAGGCCCACCTGCCGCGCGACCGTCTCGATCCAGGCCTTCCAGTCGGCCGAGAAGATGTCGTCGGCGGCGACCGCCGCGAGGCCGTGGCCGTAGTCGAGCCGGTTTCGCGACAGGCACTCGAAGCGATAGAGGAACAGCCCCTGGGGCGTCGCCCCCTCGGCCCGGTAGGCCGCCTCCCGCTCCAGCATCGCCAGCGCGGTTCGCATGTCGAACCGGCCCCCCTCGTGCTCCGCCTGCCGCATCACGAACGTCTGGAAGGCGGTGAAGTAGTGCGGCAGCCGCGACATTGCCGTGGAGAGCGTGCCCACGAGCTTGAGCTCGCCCACGAGGTAGTCGAGGGCCATCGGCAGCTTGGAGGTCGCCAGCACCTCCTGGCCGATCGCCACCAGCGCTTCCTGGGCGGCGACGCCGGCGGTGATCCGCTCGGCGAACGACCGGAACAGGTAGGCCTGTTCGATGTATTCCTCACGGTCGAGCATGGGC